>JBBQXF010000037.1:0-39515 GCA_038209965.1 Cytophagales bacterium
GGGGTGCGCTCCCCGGTGGTGGCGCATATCGATCAGCCCTGCCGCCTGTTCTATGCCCCGGAACGCGGCTTCACAAACGGCCTTGGGCGGCCCGGCCAAGGTCATGACGGTACGGTTGGCATCCGGGCCGGGATCTACCTCGATCAGGGCCACCCCGGGCACCGCCGCCATTGCCGCCGCAATTTTTCGGATAATGACATTGTCGCGACCTTCCGAAAAATTCGGTACACATTCAATCAAAATTGGCAGCATCGTAAAAGACAGTGGGGTAGTAGAAATTTATTTTATGACTAAACGGTAAATACGGGCGAAGCAAAGTGGTATTATCCGTGCGTATCAGACCGGCAAAATGGCTTTTACCCGCGTACCCCGACCGGGGGCGGTGTCAATTTCCAAATGGCCATTGAGCAGGCGGGCGCGCTGGGTGAGGTTGGCCAAGCCATTGCCCCGGCTAATTTTTTCGGGGTCAAAGCCCTTTCCATTGTCTTCCACGATGAGTTGCAACTGGTTGCCCAAGGCAGACAGTTCCAGCATCAGGTAACGGGCTTGGCTATATTTGCAAGCGTTGTTCATGGCTTCTTGGGCAATGCGGAAAACGGCAATTTCTACTGGATCGGGGAAACGGCGGCCCGCAATGTCGATGAACGCATCTACGTCCAACTCGCTGCTGTTTTCAATGCTCTTGCACAAGTTGCCCAGGGCCTCTTCCAAACCAAAATCGCTTAATATGCTGGGCATCAGGTTATAGGATATCCGGCGGACTTCCTGTCGGGCATTGTTCACCAAACTGACGGCTTCGCCAAATGCTTGGTTTCGGGGTTGATCGTGGTCGTCGCGACTGTTTTTGAGGAAATCGACTTTCATTTGCATGGCCGTCAGGATCTGGCCCACCCCGTCGTGGAGTTCCATCGATACCCGCTTGCGTTCTTCTTCTTGGCCTTGGACAATGGCCAGCGACTGCATCCGTTCCTGCTCGCGTTCAGTGACGCGCAGTTGCTCCTCGACCAGCCGTTTTTCGGTGATGTCATCGGCGGTGAACAGCACGCCCTGGATGCTGCCGCCCTTGGCCCGCAAGGGTACTATACTGGTTTCCAAAAAAAAGGTTTGGCCGGTGCGAGTGGTAATGGTCTCGCTGAGGCGGGTGAGGGCCACATCTTCGTCAATGACCTGCTGGGCACTCTCCTCCAGTTTGCGCAAATAGTTGCGCGCCATGGGCAGGCTGTTGAGCAGTTTACCGGTGAAAAAATCCTTGTTGTTTTCACCCATAGCTTGGGCAAAATTGTCATTGCAACCAAAAATTTCCATCTTTAACCCAATCAAAATCACCCAGCCGGGAATGTTGCCAAAGATCAAGTTAAGCGTTTGGGCCAGTTCATTGGCCTGCTTTTCATAGTTGCTGTCATTGATCTTTTCGGTATTAAAAATGAGCACATCGGGCACCATGCTCGCGCTGTCACTCACTACCCGAAACGTGGCATCGATGATCACGGGCTTTCCTTCGCGGTTTTTTTGCCGCAGGTCTCCTTTCCAATACTGGTGGAGCATCAGGTTTTCGTAAAATCTGTCAAAGGTCAGGCCGTCGCCGTAGGAAGTCGGGATCACATCGTTGAGCCGCCGGCCCAAGGCTTCTTCGGCGGTGGGCCCATACAAATCCTCGGCCCCTTTGTTCCACAACACGATTTCGGTACTGAACGCATTGATCGCCAGAATGGCCTCCCGGGTGCCATTGAGCAGGTTTTGGGCCCGCCGCAGCTCGGTTTCAGCCTCAAAATTGCCCTCTTTGACCTCCATTTGCCGTACCGTGCCCATAAAACGCTGGCTGGGCTCTTGGCCTTGGGGCGGGGCCACGTAGCGGGCCTCGATCTTGAGGCGGCACACCTGCTGGGTATAGGGTTGGATGATCCGGTAATCGAGGCTCAAATGGGCCTGATTGGCAATGGCCAAATCAATCTTGCGGAACACGTTCGCGGCATCGTCAGGGTGGATACACTCAAAAAACAGCTTGCTGCTGGGGATTTTACTGTTGGGGGGCAGGCCGAAGATGCGGAACGTTTCATCCGACCAAATGAGGCGGCCATTGGTGAAATCCATGTCGATGCTGCCCACTTTGGCCGCAGCTTGGGTTTCGCGCAGCACCTCTTCGCACTGCACCAAATGGCGGACGGCCCGCACCCGGTCGCTCACGTCGGTGTAATAGGCGGCCAAATAACGTTTGCCCGCCACTTGGCAGTAGCCCGATTTAAGGTTGACATAAAGCGACTGGCCCGATTGGTGGCGCAGCGAAAGGTCGAAGGCCGCCGCTTTGGGCAACGCCCCAGCTAGGGCCACTGGTTTGGTCAGGGCCAGTCGGTGAATTACGTCGGGATTATTGATCAGGTCGGCTTGCGCGTAGCCGGTGAGGCGGCAAAACTCCGGGTTCACGTACACAAACCGGAAGGGTTGGCCCAATTCGCTCAGCACCACCCCCAGCGGCAAATCGTCAAAAGCGGCCAGCTCGGGCCGGCCCGGTGGTTCGCCAGCCACAACGGCCACGAAATTGCTGTTCTCTATGACGTTCGATTCGGCCATTGGGTATTGGTTTGGCAAATTGGCAAATCAAAGATAGCGAATTTTAGTTCAGCAGGGTGACTGTCCCCCTCAAATCACCAGTCCGTCCAACAATTGCACGTAAAATTCAATGCCTTGCCGGATTTCGCTCAGGTAAATGTACTCATCGGCGGTATGCGACCGGGCTGAATCGCCCGGGCCAATCTTGATCGAGGTAAACGGCATCAGCGCTTGGTCGGAAGTGGTGGGCGACGCATAGCAGGTGCGCCCCAGCGCTTGGCCGCGCAGCACAATCGGGTGCAAGGATGGAATGCTGGACGCGTTGAGCCGGAACGAGCGTTCCCTGACCTCGCAACTGACGTGTTGGCGGATGATGTCCAGCACTTCGGCGTTCCGGTACACATCGGTGGTGCGGATATCGACCGCAAAAGTGCAGGTGTCGGGCACTACGTTGTGCTGCGATCCAGCATTGATAACGGTCACTGTCATTTTGACCGGGCCCAGCATGTCCGATACCTCGGGGAATTGGTAGTGGCGGAACCACTCAATATCGGCCAAGGCTTTGTAAATGGCGTTTTCCCCTTCATTGCGGGCGGCGTGGCCAGCGCGGCCCTGGGCGGTGCAGTCGATCACCATAAGGCCCTTTTCCGCCACGGCCAGTTGGGTCTGGGTCGGTTCGCCCACAATGGCCAGCTCGATCCGGCCCAGATCGGCCAGGATAGACTCCACTCCCCCCGGCCCGCTGATTTCTTCTTCAGCCGTAGCGGCCAGCACCAAGTTAAAGGCCAAAGCGGTGGCAGCTTGTTGAGCCAGTTCGTTATAGTGGATAAAAGTGGCGATGAGCGACACCAAACACCCGCCGGCATCGTTGCTACCAAGGCCAAAAAGCTGATCGCCCACCACCGTGGCCGCGAATGGATCGCGAGTATAACCTTGGTTGGGGCGCACGGTGTCATGGTGCGAGTTGAGCAGCAGCACCGGTTTGGCCGGGTCGAAGTGGGCACTGAAAGCCCAGACATTATTGCCCTTGCGGTGAATCTGGATATGTTTGGTTTTTAGATAGTTACCGATCAGATCGGCGGTCTTGTCCTCTTCCCGGCTGAACGAAGGAGTTTGGATCAGGCTTTTTAAGAGGGCAATCGCCTCGGCGGTAAGTGTTTCCAGACCAGTTTGCGTGGCAGTGTCAACCATAAATCAGCTTTTTACCGCAAGTTACGCTAGGATTGGTAACATTGCATTCCTGACGCAGCGATTGCCGAACGGCGCACCATTTGCTATCCCAAAAAAATCACCGCCAATTGGTAATTCAACAAACCCGGTTCCCTTGTAACTATGGGCGTTTTTTGTTGCGTACACATGGTGCTCAACAAGAGTAACACTGTTTTTTTCATGGCTCAATTGCGGTTAAGATCAATGGACGGTGTGGGTAAGCGATCATCCTGTTTCGCTTTGCCGTAGGGTGCGCGTCTGCGGACTGCGCACCACGACCGCCGAAAGTCACAGACTTTCGCTTATTTCTTGTGCAAAGTCGCAGATTTTGCACAACGAGGGCGGCAGACTGAGCGTCACGACGGCTACCGAAAGTCGCAGACTTTGCCCAGCAAATAACTCGCCCCAATGGCGTCCAGCGGCGGCGATGGCTTGGCAGGAGCCTACTATTCGCCCAAGCACTTGAACACTTCGCGGTAAAATTCGGGGTGGGATTGCCACGTTTGGGCGGTCACGATCAGCCCATCGCGCACGGCCTGCGCCGATGACCAAGTGCCCCCGGCCATTTCCACTTCGGAGCGCACGTGCTCATAACACGTGAAACAGCGATCTTGGGCCAGCCCGGCCGTGACCAAAATCTGGATGCCGTGGCAAATGGCAAACACCCACTGCCCGTTGCGGTGGAAGGTGCGTACCAGTTCCAGCAAGGTTTGGTTGTTGCGCAGGTATTCCGGGGCCCGCCCACCCAAGAGCAGGATCGCGGTGTAGTCGGCGGGGGCCACCTCGGCAAAAGTCAGGTGTGACTCGGCGGCGTAGCCCGGCCGCTCCACGTAGGTGTCCCAGCCCGGCTCAAAATCATGGATGACCAAATTCAACCTGCGCTTGGATGGGGCAGCAATCACGGGTTCATGGCCGGCTTCCAGCATCCGGTGGTAGGCATAGAGGGTTTCGTAGCTTTCGCCACCGTCACCTGTCACGATCAAAATTTTCATGTGTATTGGGCTTGGGGTTATTGAGTGATCATTATTTTTTTGATGACAATTTGATTCTTTTCCACCAATTGCAGCACGTACATGCCCGCCGCCAAGTGGGTGGGCGTGAGTTCCCATTGGAGCGACTCGGTGCGCTTGTCAACTTTCCAGCGGCCCACTTCGGCCCCCCGCAAGTCAAAAAGCACCAGTTGCAACTCGCCAAAATGGGCACTCGCATACTCGGCAGTGAACCGGCCCGTGGAAGGATTGGGGTACAATTTGAGGCCATACTCTACGGGGCGGGCCTGTTCGGTGGAAGTCAGCACGATAACATCGGAAGTGAGGTCGCACAGGCCCACCCGTACGCGCACGGCGTAATTGCCCGCTTCGGAGGCGTTATAGGTCTGGCCAACCGCCCCGGCAATGGGCTGGCCGTTGCGGAGCCATTGGTTGCCGGTGGCAATGCTGGAAGTGAACACCTGCCCCTGAATGGCCACACTGGGGCGTTGGCCGTCGCTCGTGGTCACGTTGAGCGGGGGTGAGAATGCGGAACAGCCCGTGGCATTGGTCGCCAAAATCCGGTACACTCCCGCTTCAATCACGGATAGCGTAGGGGTGACGGCCCCATTGATATTGGTGCCATTGCGCTGCCATTGCACGCCGGTGTTGGTGGGCACATTGGCCGTCATTGTCAAAAAAGTACCCGTGCAGATCACGCTGCCCCCGGTGGAGGTGGTGATGCCGGCCGTGGGGGCTTCGTCCCGGGTGCTGAGCACTCGCGCTCGGGGACTGGCACAGCCCGCCGCCCGGATGGTGAGGTTATAGAAATAGTAGTAAAAATTGGCAAAACTGGTTCCGCCAGTTGTGGCGGCGGTGTTGCCCGTGATCGATACCACACCGGGCAGGGCGACGGGGTAGGGATTTTGGGCGGCGGTCAGTTCGTTGTTCCGAAAAATGGTGGCCTCGTTGCGGAACGCGATGGCCAAGTCATAGTCTCCGGGCCGGGGGAACAAGATGTTGAGGTTGTACACCGCGCCAGTGTCCAGCGCGTCGTTGGTAGTGGTGCCGGGGGCCGCCGGCGATCGGGTGGCCCGCACGTCGATCACCGTTTCCGAGATCTCCTCGCTGGTGCGGCGGTCGCGCAGGGTCAGCACCACTTGGCCGGGATGGCCAATGTAGAGCCGGGCACTCTCCAGCACAAATGCGGTTTGGGCCGTGAACTGCACCGCTGGGCCAAACTGGCCGTAGCCGCCATTGGGGAATGCAGCTTTGGTGGTTGGCCCAAAACCGGTGCGGCGCAAGTCGTTCAGGGCCGCAAAATACGCTCCACTGGCGGGCCGGACCGGCGTCGTGATCCGCTCGCCCGCGCCCAGAAAGTTGCCGCCTGTGGCTGCATCATACCAATACAAAGTGCCTGCATTTCCCGAGCCAGCGAGAATGGCATTGCCGTCGGCCCCGCAGGTGACGGCTGTCAAATTGGTCGGGGCCGGGGTAACCCCGCTCGTGGTACGGGCAGCGGTGAGGAGGTTGTTGGCTGGGTTGCCGTCATCGGTGGCCGCCACGGTGGTTCTAAAGGTATAGGCCGTGGCGGGCAAAGCATTGAATTGACCCATTAAAACCACATTGGCGGTTTGAAAGGACGACAAGTTGCCCGCAAACGTCCCGGTTAGCGTAGCGAGGGTGGTCCCGGCGGCATTGGTCACCACGGTGGTGATGGTGGCGCTGCGCAATGGGGCCGCTCCCAAGTTGCGGAGGGCCACCGTGATGCCGGTCACCCGGTTGCTCGCACAGAACCCCGGTTCGGGGTTGAGCAGGGCGGTTGCTTCCACATCCACCGCCGGGCGGGTCAACAACAGGCTGTAATCGCGGGTTTCGCCCTTGGGGTAGCTGCCGCAGGGCAAAATGCCAGCGGGATTGTTGGTTTCTTGCAGCACGAGCCGCAGCCGGGTGATCCGTCCCACGGGCAGGGCCAGCGGCACGCGCAGTTGGGTGGTAAAGGTCTCGGTGGCGGCGAACCCAGCCGAAGTGGCCACAATTTCGTCGGCATCTTCAAAGTCGCCATCGCCGTTCCAGTCGGCAAATATCCGCACTGCCTTGACAAAATTGCCCGCACAAGTCCCCAGACCAACGCTGAGGGGCAATACTTGGCCACTGGACACACTGGCCGAAAGGTTGGTGAAGTCGGAATAGGTGGCGCAGGCTGGCTCGGGCAGGTGGTTCAGCCCACTCAGGATCATGCGCTCGAGGCGCGAGTCGGCACTGGTGGTCGGGGCCGAAACGCAATACTCGCGCCCGCCCACGCCACTGGCCAACAAAGAGTAGGCTTGCCCGGTGGCATTGCCCTGCAAGGTTCCCTTGTGCGTCACTGTGATAGTGTAGCGGCGGCCTGCCACGGTGTTATCGATCCGGATCTGTTCCACATTGTCGCGGATATTGTCGCCCCGGGTGGCGGCAGCCGCAGGGTTTTCGGGGTTGAGCACCCACGGCAGGGTAGTTTGTGCCCCAGTGGCTACGCGCACATCCAGGTCATTGACCAGTCGCGGGGCGCGGTTGTTGAGGTTGGCGCGGGAAGCGGCCAGCGGGGTTCCGGCCGGATCGGTCCAGCAGATGGTCACGGTCAGCGGGCCATTGCCCGAAGCCACCACCTCAATGGTTTGGGTTTGGCCGTTGGCCAGCACTGCCTCGCGCAGAAGGTGGGTGCGGTCGCGGTTGGCGATCACACTGGCTGCTTTGGCCGCATCCAGCAGCCCCCAGCCATTTTGATAGTCGGGCCCAGGGGCCGGCCCCGCTTCATTGGTGGTGTGGATGGCCAAACCGCGCAAGGTCGCGGCCAACATAAAATTGTTGTTGTTGAGGCTGGCATAATATTCTTGGAGCAAAAACAGGGAACCGGAGGCGTTGGGTGCGGCCATTGAAGTACCGCTCAATATGCCATAACTCGCCCGGCTAGTGGAAGTCGAGGAAAACAGGCCCACCCCATTGGCCACCAGATCGGGTTTGATCCGCCCGTCGTCGGTCGGCCCCCAACTGGTGAACGAGGCCAATTGCACCTCATTGGCTTGGTTATAGCCGGTGGAAATCGGATTGACCGCACCGACCACTAAGGTGTTTTTGGCATTGGCCTCAGAAGTTAAGATATCGTAGCCATCATTGTTGCTGATGCTGTCGGGCCGGGCCGAGGCCAGTTGAAACGAGAAGGAGTTGGTAAGGGCGCTGAACGTGCGCTGCCAGTAGGGCTGGCCCACAACGGGGCCCACTTGGTTGCGGAAATTTCCGGCTGATTTTACCGGCAAGAAAAAGGGGGCACTGTAAACAATCCGATCCCATTCACGGCAGTCGTCGTCATAGAACCCAAACCGCCAATCTTCGCGCCCACTGATCCGGGTATCGCCATACCACTCCCAGCGTGGGTTATCGGCAGCCCCGGTGCGGTCGCTGTTGAACCGCCACCCCGCAATGGTGCCATACGAGTGGTTGGAAAGCAACAGTCCTTCGGCCGCCCCCGTTGCCATTTCGGCGTTGTCATTGGCTGAAGTCCAAGCCCGGAGGTTGGCGGCATTGGCCATGCCCCGCGCCGAGGGCACTAACCCCGACGCGACCATTGTCCCGCCCACGTGGGTGGCGTGCTCGCTGTCGGTCGCCCCACTTGCGGTGCCACTCGGATCCTCGATGCTCAATCGGCCAATAAACTCTTGGTGATCGGTCAGTGGCCGGCCTACTTCCCACATTCCCAGTCGGTTGCGCATAGGGGTACTGCCGCCGTTGAGGTTAAGGCCGAGCGTGCCGCCTTGCCAAAGCTGGTTGGTGTTGGTGGTAATGGCCGCCCGCACATTGCTCTCGGTGATCACATAGCGCGGCATCCCGTTGGCATCCAGGCCATCCAGCGCGATCAACTGGCCCTCCTTGGTTTTCTGGAACAAGGGCCAATTGTTTTGCTTGGCCATTTCGACCGCCCGGGCGTAGTTGCGGGCGTAGCGCTGGCCGCTTTCTTGGGCAATGCGCCCCAATTCTTGGCGATCGGTTTTGGGGCTTTGGGCCAGCGTGATTGATTGGGTGAACAAATATAGGGCTGCCCCAACGGCAACTGATCGATTGAGCTTTAACATAGGAATATGGGCAAGAAGGAGTGTACTTCCCTTCGGTGCAACGAAAATAAATATTTTTGGCCAAATTCCCGCCCGGTTCGCCCGGCAATCTTGGTTTGCGAGGGGGGTGACCCGGTTACTTGTCCATCGGCCGGCCCCAGCTGGCGGCCATCTAGGAAAGCAATAGCATTTTACGGGCTTGATTATTGACAAAATAGGCGAGATAATTGCGAAAAATTGGCCAAAAATTAAAGATAGGGGTTGGTTGTACAACTATATAAGAGGGGCACTAGGCTGGGGATGATTTCAACAAAAGCAATGGTTTTTCTAAACTCAATGTATTTTTGCCCAAGCCTGCTCCTTTGCACGAGGCCCTGGACCCACGGGAAAACGTCCGAGGGAAAAGACCGGAACCGTATTTTTACAAACCTAGCAACCCATTGGCCAATTTTCTCAAAATATACCAACAGCGGCTCACCAACCTGACCGCCAAAAATCGTTCCTTGGTACTGCTGCGCTTGGTTGCCCGGCAGTTCGTGGATCTACATTCGTTGGATTTTTTGACCAATCGGCCTTCGTTTGACCTTATTGGCGATCTGATTGGCCGAAAACGGCGCACGGTGCTGTGCCGCACTGCCGACAGCCGGCATCCGGCCACCAACCGGGCCAGCGCAGCCCTTAAACAGCTCGCCCGCTCCGACGTGGCCGTGCAAGAAGAACGCGGGGCCAATGATCTTTATGTTGGTTATCCTTTTGTTCAAGGTAAATTTCATGACAATAGCTTGGTGCGTTGTCCGCTCCTGTTCTTCCCGGTCGAGTTGCGCCAAGAAGGGGCCGATTGGGTACTCCGCCCCCGGGCCGACGAAGAAATTACCTTTAACCAGACCTTTTTATTGGCTTACGCCCATTACAACCAAGTGCGGGGCATCGAGGAAATCGGCGATTTTAGTTTTGAGAATTTTAGCCAAGAGGCGCAAGTTTTTTTGACTGAACTGTACCGTAGCCTAGAGGCATCCAGTCTGGAAATTAATTTTAACCAAGATACTTTTGCGGGCACTCTTCAAGCCTTTCAGTCTTTTACCAAGGCCGACTTTGAGCTGGCCACTCACACTGGCCAGCTCAAGTTGATGCCCGAAGCGGTGCTCGGGCTTTTTCCCCAAGCTGATTCCTACCTCGCACCAGACTACGATACCTTGCTGGCCAAGCCCGATTTGCTGGAAGTGGAAGACTTTTTTGGGAGGCTGCCCGCGGCCAAAAATGTAAGCGAAATCAATGAAAGCCAAATAGTTACTCCCTACGAGTTGGATGCTTCGCAGGAGCGGGTCGTGCAGGCGGTGCAAGCGGGCGCATCGGTGGTGGTGCAAGGCCCACCCGGTACGGGCAAGTCGCAACTGATCTGCAACCTCATTGCCGACCATTTGGCCACCGGTAAGCGGGTGCTGGTAGTATGCCAAAAACGGGCGGCCCTCGATGTGGTGCATGCCCGATTGCGGGAAAAAAACCTGCACCAATTTGCGGGCCTCCTCCACGATTTTCAACATGATCGCGCCCGGATCTACGAGCAGGTGGCCCAGCAAATCGACAAGGTATATGAGAAACAAGATCAAAAAATTAATCTGCCCAGCCTCCAAAATGAAGAAAAATTTATTCAAACTTGTCGTGAACTGACGGCCAATGCCCGCAAGCTGGAGGAGTTTCGGCAGGCATTGTTCGATACCTCGTCCTGTGGGCTATCGGTCAAAACCCTTTACCTCACCTCCTCGCCCGATCTTCCCTCGGTCAATTTGGGTGGGCTGCACCGCTATTTTCATTTCCTGTCTGACCACGATTTTCCGGCTCGGCTCCGGGCCTACACCGATTACGCCGCTCGGTTGGGCATTGCTACCCACCCCTGGCGCGACCGGGTGAGCTTTCAGGCATTCCAACTGAGCGATTGCCAGCTTTTGACCCAAGCTATGACGGAAGTGGGGCAGTTTCGTGACCGATTAACCGAACAGTTTGCGCTACTTTTTAATCAGGATTTGATCTATTGGAATAAAAAGATAACTATCCAGTCGCTGCAATCAGTATTGACCAAAAATAAAGAACTGGAAAAACTGGGCCAGACCCTCGTCGAACCAATAGTATTTGGCTATTTCCAACGGTTGTGGCCGTTTGCGGAGGTTGATCTGAAATGGTTTGGCAAAACGGAAAAGCAGTTACTGGCCTGTTTCAATGGGGACGGGGCCGAGCACATCTTGGCCAACCATGAGTTGGAGATTTATAAAAAATATTTGCAGGAGTACCTAGCCGCCCAAAGTGGTTTTTTCCAACGCCTGCGCTGGAATTGGCTGGCCAAGAGCAAGCGGGACACGCTTAAATTATTTGCCTATCACCAGTTGACTCCGACAATAAAATCGGCCAAACTTCTGTTGGGCAAGATCGCCCGGCGCGAAAAACTCGAGCAGCACAGAGGACAACTGCTATCCAATGAGTGGCTCATCGAGGCTGAGGGCGGTGAGTTTGAAACCAAGATCCATGCATTGGACTGGGTACTCCAACTGCCCACTGAAATCGATAAATCGGCCTTTGAGCAGTGGTTCAAAGCCATCAAAACCGCCGTTGATGCCAAACGCGCTTGGAAAAAGCTGGGCCCGGGCCTGTGGGATCACGTTGCCCCGGGCGAGCAAACCGCTTTTGGGGCGCAGTTGCGGCAGATCGGCCAATTGGCCCACCAATTCGCCCAAGCCTACCAATCATGGCAAAAATATTTATCAGTTGGGCAAATTGAGTTGCTCTGGCAAGGAACCGCCGACTTGGCCAGTCTCACCGAATCCCTCACCCGGGATTTTGATTATTTGGTGGAATTTGATCGTTTGCACCTCGCCATGCTCCCACATGAGGAAGAGGTGATCAAAAAATTGGAATATGCCGTACCCAACCCCGCAGCAAATGATTTAGTATTGCTGTTTGATAATTCAATCCGCCTAGCTTGGATCGCCGATTTGGAACAAGCGTTTCCAGTCTTGCGGCTGGCTTCCTCCCTTGGGTTGGCCCATGCGGAACGGGATTTGCAAAAAGCGGTTCGCCAAAAAGCCGAACTCAGCCGATCAATCGCCCTAGCCCGCGCTTGGGAGCGGCTGCAGGCGGACTTGGCCTACAACCGGCTCGACAACTTAGTGAGCTACCGCGATCTGCGCCACCAAGTGAACAAGAAACGGGGGGTGTGGCCATTGCGCAAGCTCATCGCTCAATTTGCCGATGAAATTTTCAAACTAATGCCCTGTTGGTTGGCATCGCCCGAATCGGTGTCGGCTATTTTTCCCATGACCGATCTGTTTGATCTAGTCATTTTTGACGAGGCTTCCCAGTGTTTTGCCGAGCGGGGAATCCCCGCCATGTACCGGGGGCGGCAAGTGGTCATTGCGGGCGATCGCCAGCAGTTGGCCCCGTTCGATTTATACCGGCCCCGCTGGGAGGATCTGGCCGATCCCGAGCAGTATTCCCCCGAATTGGAGGTCGAGTCGCTCTTGGATTTGGGCAGCCGCTACTTGCCCACCATCGCACTCACGGGCCATTATCGCAGTAAATCATTGGCCCTGATCGATTTTTCAAACCAATATTTTTATCAGAATACCTTGCGGATGCTGCCCGACTACCACGAATTTATCAAGCAGCAACCCGCCATTGAGTACCGCAAAGTGGAGGGTATTTGGGCGCAAAATGCCAATTTGATCGAGGCCGAGGAAGTCGTCAAAGTAATAAAACACCTATTTGAGACCCAACCAGACAAAGAAATTGGGGTGATTACCTTCAATCACCATCAACAGGAGCTGATCCGCGATCAATTGGAACTGGCCGGGTTAGCCTTGCCGGCCCACTTTTTTGTCAAAAATATTGAAAATGTTCAAGGCGATGAGCGCGATATTATCATCTTCTCGGTAGGATATGCCCCGGCAGCCAACGGACGGCTTTCACTCCAATTTGGGAGTTTGAGCCAAGCCAAGGGCGAAAACCGGCTCAATGTGGCCGTGACCCGCGCCCGTGAGCGGGTGATCGTAGTGTCCAGTTTGTGGCCCCACCAACTGGCCGTGGACGGTACGGCCAACAACGGCCCCAAATTGCTGCGGGCGTATTTGCAGTATGCCCTCGATGTCTGGGAGGGTCGTTACCGAGCAAGCTTGCCACCCGTGGACGCAATTCCATTTACTGGCTATTTGAAACAGCAATTGTTGACCGATATTTTTCCCGTCGCCGCTATTACTTGGCAGTCAGATGTGCCTTTTGCTGATATATCCGTACTATCTGGTGGTGTTCACCAAAAATTAATCTTAACCGATGATGATTTATTCTTTCGGGCACTGTCGGCCAAAGATGCCTATGCCTACTTGCCCGCGCTGCTGAACGGCAAACATTGGGCGTTCCTGCGCGTGTACAGCCGCAACTGGTGGACTAGGCGGGGGGAAGAACGGGCCCGGCTGGCTGGAGAAACGCCAAATAATAAGTAGCTTGCCTTGCTTGAACCATCACCCAAACGTTGGTTTTCAAAATGGTCAAAAATATCATTTTTTGTTTTAGTGTTTGTTGGTAGCTTGGCGTGCCAACCAAAAACCCAACAAAAACGTACTTACATGATAAACTACTTGGCCCTGGGTGATTCTTACACCATTGGCGAGTCGGTGAGCGAAGTGGAACGTTTTCCCGTGCAACTGGTTGACTATTTCAACATTTCGGGATTGGATGTTGGCCCGCCCCGGATCGTGGCCCAGACCGGCTGGACTACCGATGAACTGCTGGCAGCCATTTCATCGGCTGATTTGTCGGCTCAATACGATCTGGTTTCGCTCTTGATCGGGGTGAACAATCAATTCCGAAGTTATGATCTGGCCATTTATCAACGCGAACTTGAGGGATTGCTCCACATCGCTATTGCCAAAGCGGGGGGGCGGCGGGAACGGGTGTTCGTCATCTCGATCCCCGACTATGGGGTCACTCCGTTTGCGGCCGATCGCGACCCGGCAAAAATCGGCCGAGAGATCGATGCTTACAATGCGGCCAATTTGGCCATTGCCCACCGGTTGGGGGTGCGTTATTTTGACATTACGCCCCTTTCTCGACTGGCAAAAACCGATGCCAGCTTGTTGGCCGATGATGCACTCCATCCTTCGGCCAAAATGTATGCGGCTTGGGTCAACTTAATAAAAAACGATTGGTTGAAATTACTAAAACAGTGAAAAAAATTATCATCACCAAGGGATTGCCCGCAAGTGGCAAGTCGACCTGGGCCAAAGAAATGGTGGCCAAGCATCCGGGACAATATAAACGGATCAACAAAGATGAATTGCGGGCAATGCTCGATGCGAGCCACCACAACAAGGAGAACGAAAAATTCGTCCTGATGGTGCGCGACTGGCTGATCGTCGAGGCCCTGCGCGATGGCAAGCACGTCATCGTGGATGACACCAACTTGCACCCCAAGCACGAACAGAAAATTCGCGAGTTGGCCAAATTATACACCGAAACCAGCGGGCTGCCAATCGGGGTGGAAGTCAAGTTTTTTGAGATTAAGCTCGAGGAAGCCATCAAGCGGGATCTGAATCGCCCGGTTTCAGTGGGCGAGCGCGCTATCCGGCAGATTTATGATCAGTTTCTCGCCCCTAAACCTCTGGCGGTCAACCAGGATGCTACGCTGCCCAAGTGCATTTTAGTGGATATTGACGGCACAGTGGCCGACAAAATGGATCGGATTGCCTTCGACTGGGCCAAGGTGGGCAACGATCAGCCCAAATGGCCGATCATTCAGTTGGTCAAGTCACTGCAGGCCAGTGGCTACCAGATCGTCTTTTTCTCTGGGCGCGACGAGGTGTGCCGCGACGAGACCCAAGTCTGGCTGTGCCAACATTTTGACTGGGACGCCACTGATTTTGAGCTGTATATGCGGCCAGCCAAAGACCTGCGCAAAGACAGCCTGATCAAGAAAGAATTGTTTTTTGCCCATATCCACGAACGCTACTTTGTTGAAATGGTGGTGGACGACCGCCAACAAGTAGTTGATATGTGGCGCAAAGATCTGGGCCTCACCTGTTTGCAGGTAGATTATGGCGATTTTTAGCCATTGACGCTATTTTTTATTGTTCTAACGCTATTTTTTCCAAACTGCTTGAACCCAATCCTCATTTCCCTCCTTGCCAAAGCCGTCAGTGGCGCGTATGTGGGCTATATCACCAATGATCTGGCCATCCAGATGCTTTTTCGCAAGCGCTTTGGCTTGGGTGGGATTGTGCTGCGCACCCGTGAGCAATTTATTGCCAATATCAGTAAATTGGTGGAACGCGACATCATCAACCACCACACGGTCGAACGCGAACTGACCACTACGCCCCAAGCTTTTGAGGAAGTATTGGCCAGTTTGGTCAACGATTTTATCAGTGCACACCTTGCCAGCTCGCTACCGGCCGATCTCAAACTGAGTGAAGTGCCCGGTTTGGGCCAGACCGTGGAGCAGATCTTGGGAAAATTACAACCCGCACTGGCTGAGTTTGGCACCGAGACTTTGACGTATGCGGCCGCCCAAATTCCCTTGACCGACCTGCTCTCTGAGCCGCAACTGCGGGTAATCTTAGCCCGACTGACCCAACTTGTCAGCCAAACCGCCGCCCAAACCGACACCATCCCGGACTTGGTGGCCAGTTTCTACCAAGCAACGGGCCACCTAACATTGGCGGAGTTGGTGCCAGCCGAGATTCGGGATGCCCTGCGCGATCGTTTGAGGCTGGAAATGGCCCAAGCCCACGTGGTTTTGCAGGATCACTTGGCCGACGAAGTGGATCATTTGATCCAGCAAGTGGCCACTGCGCTCCAAATGGATCAATTGGTACTCAACTTGGCCGAAGAACTTTCGGCCAAGAAACTGATTGATATTTTTGGCAGCGGGCACACCGCCCAACTGTCCGAAGAAGTGGCCCAGCGGCTTCGGGACATCATTGGCTCCGAAGAAGGCCGGCAATTGATTTCAGCCTTTGGCGACTTTGTGCTCGAGGTATTGGCCAATGAGCAAACCACCGTTTTTGAATTGATGTCGGACAATGTGGCGGAGAATTTCGCCTATTTTTTGCGCGCTCAACTCCCGGGAATCCTCAAAAATTTGATGGAGTGGCTAGAAGATCGTCAATACCAGTTGGAAGTGGTCATTGACACCACCTTTCGGAAAAATATTACCTCCCGGTTCCAAGATTTCATTTTCCGGTTATTTGTGGGCAGTGTGAGCCAGTACGCGGGGATAGTGGATCGTCTCACCAAGTTGGTGGACAAGCACCGCCAAAATCCAGACGAAACGGCTACTACCCTTACCGAAGAGGTAATAGACTTCTTGAAAGGCAACACCATTGGCCAAATAGTCACAAATATTCGCACCAATGCAGGGTTGGTGCGCGAGCTGGATCTGGGCGGGGTCTTGTTGGCCAATATTGACCAGGCCCTGACGGCCAAACGCCTCGGGTTCCTCAATACGACTGGCTTCTTTGAGCGCACCCTAGGCGAGTTGATCAGCCCGGCCGAGATTCACCAGTTCTTGCAAAAGTCGACCTCCACCCTGATCGAAAAAGAACTCAAAATAAATTTTATTTACGGGGGCAAATTCACCCAATTAGCGATGGAACGATTGGAAACCAAATGGCAACAAATTGAAAATCAGTTATTTACTACGCTATTCCCAGTTGATAAAATGACCAGCGGCCTATCCACTTGGGCCAAGGGCCAAACAATGGGACAGGAACCATTGGCCGATTTTCTGCTAAAATACACTCAGGGCAAGACCATCGGCGAACTGATTGCCGACTTGGGGATTGCCGATTGGGCCGGGGCCGGGGCTGGCCCATTGGCCGCCGCCGCCACTGCTCGCCTGCGCACCGAAGTGGATCAGCGGGGCCAGCAGTCGGTACGGGATTACCTGCCCCGGCTGACCAAAGTGGCCCAAGGCTTGCCCATTTATTTGAAAAAGCTGCTTTTGGGCAACTTGCCCGCCCTGCTCCAAGGGCGCATCGAGGAAGTGGTGAAGGACAGTTTGGCAAAAATGTCGCCCGATAAGTTACTGGATCTGGTAGAAAAATTCATGGGCAAGGAATTGAAACCGATCACCCTGCTGGGTGCACTCCTCGGTGGCATCGCAGGGGTAGCCCTGGCCGTGCTCCCTTCGGCCGGTGATTCGTGGACTAACACCGCCCTGGCCGCGCTCGCCTATGGGATCACTGGGTTTAGCACCAACTGGCTGGCCCTGAAAATGATCTTTCGGCCCTACCAAAAGTGGAAATTCTTGGGCTGGGGCGTGCCACTCACCCCGGGCGTAGTGGCCAAAAACCAAGGCCGGTTTGCCGAAAACATGGGAAAATTTGTTGCGGGCGGGCTGCTCAATCCCGAGAACCTCAAACATGCGTTCCAACAAAGGCAGGATGTATTTCGCCAACGCCTCACCGAACTGTTGGTGGCCGACGAGGCCGAAATCGTCAAAAATGCGTTGGCCAAAAATCAAGTCGCGATCAGCAATGAAATAGCCACCAAAGCCTTGTCTGCCCTTCATGATCCTTTGAAAAGTACTATTCCCAATGCAGAGGTGAAACCTACTTTATTGACTGGTTTGCTAGCGCAATTAAGTAGTTTTTTAGCTACGCAAAAAACTACCAATTTTGCCGGGGCCAACACGGCAGATTTGGAAAAAGCCATTCATACATTTCTGCAAAGTGAGGCTTTTGGCACCAAGGCAATAGCGGGCGTGACCCATTTATTGATCCAACTAAAGACCAATGCCAAGCCACTGGATATTTCCTTGGCCAGTTGGCAACCCGTCCTGGCCGAGTGGTTGCAGGCCCAACTGGGCCAGTGGCTGCGCACCGCCAATTTGAGCGGCGACCAGCCCGAAACCGCTGCCGCCGCCGAAGAATTGGTCTGGGAAATGATTTTGCCACGCTTGGACAGTGTGTTTGCCCGGGCCACGGCCAGCAGTCTCAACCAGTTTATCAATATCGAGCAGCAGCAAAAAATCAAGGTAAAACTGGGTGAATTGCTCCGCCAGCGCTTGATTGACCGCGAACTGCGCAAGTTGATCTTCAATTTCATCGATAACCGCTTGGCCGAGGAACTATCGCCGGACAAAAAAATCAATGAAATTTTTGGGGGCAATGTGACCCGTCTTTTGCGGCAAAACATGGACACCATAGTAGAAAACCTCATCCAATTTGGGTTGGATTGGCTACAAGAAAATAAAGAAATGTTGGCCGATCAAGTATATGAAAAAGCCTATGAACAAAACCGGGTCGGCACGTTTTTGTACAAATCGGCGGTGAAGGGAACCGTGGTGGAATTGGCCGAGGAAGGCATCCCCGAATTTTTCCGGCGGGAGAGCAAAAGCCTCAAATGGCTGGTGGCCGATAGCGTGGAACAACTGGGGGAAAGCCGGTTGTCGGTGCTCAACATTGGAGTGGATGAGGAGTACCTCAAAAATTTGGTGGACACTTTTTTGGGGCGCGAAGAGATGCACCAAGCAGTGGAGCGCCTCCTTTATTTATTGCTCGATGAGTTGTTTAAATTGCCGCTCTCGGTGTTTTTGGGCATGGCCGGGGTACGATCGGCGGATGATTTATTCCGTATTTTTCGGCCCGAGGCGGCCCGCCTCAGCCTCGCGCTGGTCAACCGCCTGGATGAAGCGCAAGTGGGCATTAGCCAAGCAGCCAGTGGCTTTGCGCTCCGGTTTTTGCAGCACCAACTGGCCCAAACTTCGCCTGCCGAAGTACTGGGCCAAGTGCCCGGGGCGGCCTTTGCCCAGTTGACCGACCAATGGCTAGGCCGCTGGCTGGCCTCCCCGGGCTATCCGCCATTGCAAGAAGCCTTGGTGGCCCGGTTGGTGGCCCAGGCCAAACAACTGCCGATGGGCGAAATGGTAGATTTGGCCGTGCTCAACACCGATCTGGACGCGTTGATCCGAAAATTTTTGGCCCAAGCCCCTCATCAGGTGTTCCTCCAAGGCCAACTGGCCCAGCTCCTTTCGGCCAACTTGGTCGCCCTGCCCGATACCATTGCCCCAGAAACCCGCCAATTTTTGGCGGCCGCATTGGTCAACGCCGCATTGGGCGCGTTGGAAAACCACTTGGATCCGCTGATTGCTGCCCTCAACCTGCGCAAGATCGTGATCACCGAAGTGACCGAGATGAACCCCAAGGAAATCGAGGATTTATTTTACAGCTTTGCGGGACAATATTTCTCCGAATTGATCAATTACGGGTTTGGGTTTGGGATTGTGTTTGGCTTGGTGATCGATCTTGCCCTCATGTACGGGCTGGGTTGGTTGGTTGGCAAGGACAATTGATCTAGGTGCATTAACTTTGGCCCGATTTCACCAACCTGCCACCATAATGGTCGATCGTTCCCTTTCACTTCTGGTAGTATTGCTCCTCCTGCCCTTGCCTGCGTATGCCTACTTGGATGCCGGCAGTGGGAGCATGATCATACAAGCAATCATGGCCGCGGGCTTGGGGCTGTTGGTGTTTTTCAAACAATTGCGCACCGCCCTTTTTTCATTCTTTGGCCGTCGAAAAGACAAGGGAACCGGGCAATGAGGGGATCCACGTGGGTAGTTTGCCCCCAAGTTTTGAGGGAAGGCCCGATATGATCCAAAAAAATTCATTTCGCGATCCTCACGGCAAGGTCTTTTCGCACAACGGAATCGTTTACCGGGCAGTTTACCACCGTTATCGGGATACGTATGACGCGTTGGTCGGGGCTGGGGTGTTCGATACCCTGATCAGCCAGCAATTGCTGATCCCGCACCAAGAAGTAGATCCGGCCCAGATTGGCCTAGCGGGGTATGAATCAAGCTATAAAATCCTCCAACCTGTCCAATTGGCGTTTATTTCCCAGCCTCAAGAATGGAGTTTTTCCATGCTCCAAGCGGCGGCCCTCACCACTTTGGCGGTCCAGCGGGTAGCACTGGCCCACGGCTTCACCCTCAAAGATGCCTCGGCGCACAATATCCAGTTTTACCAAGGCAAGGCGGTGTTGATCGACACATTATCGCTCGAAAAACATGAAATTGGCCAAGCTTGGCCGGCTTATGGCCAGTTTTGCCGCCATTTCATTGCCCCGTTGTGCCTGAGCGCGTTTACCGATGCCCGGCTCCAACAGTTGTTTGCCATTTTTCCCGATGGTGTTCCGTTGGATTTGGCCACCAAGCTGTTGCCATTGCGGGCCAAACTGCGTGGGCGGATTTTGTGGCACTTGGTCTTTCATGCCCGGGCCGAGCGGAGTGCAGCCCGAAAACAACTGGCCCGAGACCGCATGGGCCGATCGGCACCGGAACGTTCACCCAGCACCAACCGAAATTTCACCGTTGCCTTTTTGCAACAATTGAACGAGTCATTGGCCGCATTGGTGCACCAACTTCGCTATCGCCCGACCACCGATTGGAGCCAATATTACCAAACCGAAGTGGGGGAGGCTTATTTGCAAAATAAAAAAGCAATTGTCGCTGATTTTTTGGACAAAATCGCGCCGTCCTACGTCTGGGATTTGGGCACCAACGCGGGTGACTTTGCCAAACTGGCCGCGCTGCGGGGCATTCGTACTTGTGCATTTGATGCCGATCATGACAGCATCGAGAAGCTCAGCCGGGAGTTGGCCCAAGCGCCCGCCGCGCCGTGGGCGGCCCATTTGCAGGGCTATGTGATCGATCTGGTCAACCCCAGTCCCGACAGCGGGTGGGGCAACGCCGAGCGACAAGCGTGGCTGGCGCGCCCACGCCCCGACACCGTGCTGGCGTTGGCCCTGATCCACCATTTGCGGATCTCGGCCAATGTGCCACTGGCCGAGATTATCGGGTTCTTGGTTGAGTTGGCCCCCCAGATCATTGTCGAATTTGTGCCCAAATCCGACGAAAAAGTACAGCGGTTGTTGCAGCACAAAACGGATTATTACGATGATTACACCCCGGAAAATTTTGAGTGCTTGTTTGCCGCCCGCTGCCAGTTGATCAATAAGCAAACGGTGCATCCCACCCAAAGAGTAGTTTATGTTTTTGCCCGCAAATGAGGAAAAAGCCTTATTTTGCCTTTCCCGTATTCTAAGCAAAATGCTGATGCAATTACTGATCATACGCCAAAAATTGCAGGAGAAATGGATTTTTCATCCCGTTCTATTGGGGATTTTTTGGGTACTGCACATTTACAATGCCATTCCGATTTATTTTGAAAACCAGATCCTAGCCTACTGTTTGGGGGCAGCGATCCTCGGCACGGCCAGCCTCACTTGGCTGCTCCCCAAGCAAAACAAGCCCCGGAATGCGATCTATCTCTCCCTTTTATTGACCATCGTACTTTTTGCGCCCATCACCACTTGGCTCCACCAAATCTTGGCCCTGGCCGTCCCGACCTTCACTTTCCGGGCTGCTTTGGGGCTAATAGTCGGGCTCGCGTGCCTGTTCGTGTGGCTTACTTGGCGAAGGCGGCTCCTGACCGCCACCCTCTACCTTAACCTGCTCTTGGGTTTGTACTGCATTTGGGAACTGGGGCTGGGCCTATACAAACAGCGGGCTTTGCCATCAGATGGCCCAACCGCCACCCAGCCAGTTTGTGTGGATTGTCCAGATATTTACCTAATCCTGACCGATGGCTACACCAGTACCCAAAGCCTAAAAAACTATTTTCAACATGACAACACGCCTTACCTGGATTCACTCCGCCAAAAGGGATTTTACGTAGTGGCCAGGGCACAGAGCAATTACCACGTCACAGTGCGCAGCATGTCGGCCATGCTCAACATGGACTATTTGCCCAAACCCGCCGTGCCCGACTTGGAGATAGGGGAGCGGGTGTTGCGCATTACCCACAACCGCGTCAACCAAGTGCTGGCCCAACGAGGTTATTCGTTTATCAATGCCTCCATTTTTGATATCTACCACGGGGGACTATTGACCACCGGAACGCCCAATCCGTATGCCCACGCTAGCTTTTACTATTCGCTGTTCACCCGCACTTTGTTTGGGGCCATTGACACTTATTTGATTGAAAAACGCGGGTATAGTGATCGGCGGTTGGTTCCTTACGAACGGATGCTCCAATCGGTGGGCCGGCCCCGATCCACGCCCCAGTTTGCTTACCTGCACCTGATGCTGCCCCACGGTCCGGCCAACTATGACCGCAACGGCCAACGAGTGCGGCGGCTGGGGCCAGCGGCCATGCTGGGTTATCGCGAGCAGTTGCTGTTTATCAACCAGTTGATGCTGAAATTGATCAACCGGATCGAGCAGTCCAACGGGCGGCCTGCGATCATCCTGATCACGGGCGATCACGGATCGCGGGAGTTGACCGACCGAAAGGCTTGGACCAAGGAGATATTCACCACCACGACCGCGTTTTATTTCCCCGATCGCCAATACCAAGCCCTGTACGACACCATGTCATCCGTAAACCTGTTCCGGGCAGTGCTGAACAAAGCCCTGGGCGAGCAAATGCCTTACCTGCCCGATCGGGCGGTAGTGCGCAGGCGGCCCTAGCACCCAATGTATTACCTTTGATTAAATCAGTTATTGGCTGTGCACTTGCGGCGGCCTCCTTTTACTTGCCCAAAAGAAAAGAACCAATTGCGCAAAATGGTTTCCCGCGCTCCCGAACGTCGGAGCACGAACGTCGGACTGCCAACCTCGGGCACTTGTACTGGCGAAAAGTATGGTACAAGGCCATTCGCGGTGTAAAACCAAGCGCCACAGCTCATTGCCAAGGATTTGGCGAAGCAATGCCCTATTTGACCACCGCCCGCAGGTTGGATTGAATGGTCACTTCCACTTGTTCGGCAATTTTCTGGAACATGAGCTTGGGCACTTCCACCTTGTGATCGACCAGTTTGATAAAAAATTTACTAAACAAAGAGACGATGCCATTTTTTACGGTAATATTGGCCGAAATGCTTTGTTTTTTCACAACTCCGTGAATGTCCAAATCTCCCACCGCATTGACGGCATACTCGCCATCTTTCTTCAGATCGTAACTGCCCTCCAGCTTTCCCTTGAAGGTGGCAGTGGGGTACTTGGCACTTTCCAAATAGTTTTCGTTGAAATGCTCTTGCATGAGGGTCGAGGCAAACTGGAAGGACTTGACGGGGATCCGAAAGAGGAATTCGTTCTTGGTAAAATCTACTGCGCCCTTGGTTTCTTTGTTGGTAGCTTTGATATCCTCCAGTAGGGCCGAGGAGAAAAAAGTTACCTCGGGAGCATTGAGCATATACACCCCCTGAGCGCGTGCCCCAAGAACTAATGAAAATGCGATGATCAGCACAAAATATTTTTTCATGTTACCTTAAATGTTTAGCTTATTAGATTTGACAAATACTCATAAAAAAGGCCGTCAGCTTATTTCATTTTCAATTCTCCGCCTTTTTTCTTACCCAACTGAAAATTTCGGGTGATATTGAACCCCAGGTGAACCCCGCCATTGGCCCAGTCGCCAATGGTTTCGGCAATGAAGCCCTTGTCGATCATGGGCGATGAGTTGGTAAGGTGGAACTGAAACACGTGGCCACCTGTCTCGATGTCAAAACCAATGGAGAATGAATTGTAAAAATTATTGAACTCATTCAGTGCACGGGTTTCGGTGGGCGGCACCCGGTAGATGTATTCCACATTTAAAGCCACGCGCTTGCTCAATTTCAGCCGTCCCGCCATGCCCAAGGCCAGCAAGTTGTCTGTGCGGTTATTGCTCATGGGAGTGGTGTTGCGCAGCACATAAGTGGGGGAAAGTTGGAACGAAAAACTTTCGCTGAACTTTCGCCCGATGATCAGTTGGTTGACATAAGACAGTCGGTTTTGGAAGCCCATCTCGGCGCCCAATACGTCGTTCCTAAGGGTATTGATGGCAATATTACCAAAGTACAAAACGGAAACGGGGCGACTGCGCGCGCCAGTCGACTGCCGGAGCAGGTTGGCCTTTACGAAGAAATCGTAGGTCTTTTGGTACGTACTGCGGCCCATGCCCACCATGAGCCAGTCGGAGATCCCATAGTCAAGGCCCAGCCGGATAGTGGCCTGATCCAAGCCCCAGAGCTGGTAAGCGCCGCCATTGAGTGTACCAAAACGGTGGGAAATGCGGAATTCCAACGCGCCAGCGGCTACTTTTTCCACTGAATGCAGGTTGACCACCCGAGAAGATTTAAAAGTGGCCTTGGTGTACTCTGTCTTTTTTTCGGAAGTGCTGTCCAGTAATGCCTCTAAATCTTGCCCCCAAGCAGGCGAGGCACACCAAAGGAGAAACCCAACAAGGAAAAAATGCTTCATAAAAAGGATGGTTTGTTATTAGAGTTACAAAGTGCAGAATGCGAGGGTTGTTTCATGACTGAAATATAATTGAAATGAATGTAAGAAACGCAACCTTTTTGGCGCGTTTTCTGTCTATGGATTTACAAGTTAATTAACTTACAAGCCACATGAACAAAAAACTTTTTTTTCTCATATTGTTGCTAATCCCCTCAGCGGCTTTCGCGCAACTAAAATTCAAGCTTGGATTGAAAGCGGGAATGGGCATTTCCAAGGTCAACCTATCGGGCACAACCTTGAGTCAAGGGACGGCGATTCTACCGGCCGACTCCAAGGTCAGCTTTCACGGCGGAGCTTTTACTCGGCTGCAGATCGGTAGTTTTTTTCTGCAACCCGAAGTCTATTATACTTCAATCGGCAGCCAAGCCATTTTTGAAAATACTAACTTGAACCAAGCAGTGCGCAATGCCCAAGACTATAATCTCAACCGGATCGATGTGCCCATTATAGTGGGGTTTCGGCTGGGCGATGTGGTGAGGATCGGGGCCGGGCCGGTGTTCAGTTCACTAACGGGCTCCACCTCTGTCCACGACAAGCTCAATTCGGCCACGCTTGGCTTACAAGCGGGTTTTGGGATTGACATCCGTAAGTTTAGCCTCGATTTCCGCTATGAGACTGGGCTTTCCAAGTTCAGCAACAGTTTGACCATTCCCGGTACCAATCGCACTTTCCCAGCCGACCAACGGATAAACCAGTTCTTGGTCAGTTTGGGCTACTCCATCTTCTAAGCAACCTTACTTGCTTAAAGCAAAAAAACCGTCGCAAGACGGTTTTTTTATTTTTCTTTCATCAGACAATTTCTGGTCAAGCTAAACCTAATTGCCATTGGCCTTCTCTTTGTCCATGAATTGCTTGAACGCGTTGTGGTGCTCGGGCGCAAGAACCGATTTGATCCGAGACTCGTAGTTTTGGTTGGCCCGCAAGTATTTGACTTTCTTCAACTCGTCGGTCAAGTTGGGCATGGCCAACCCTTCATCCAGCTTCTTGTAAAAATCTTCAGCGGCCTCATGAAAGCGGCCAAGCTGGGCGTTGTCAGTAATCTTGAGCAATGCGCCCAAGCGTTCGGTCTTCATGGCAGCCCGCTCTACTGCGCTGGCAGTTGGTGCCGCTGCTTTGGGTTGAGCTTGGGCCAGCCCAATCACTAAAAACACGCAGATAAGAATAAAAATGAGCTTTTTCATACCGGATTATATTTGTGGTTTACCCAACCAAAGTGGTTGTTTTAATATAACGAAAAAAGGCGTGCCCTATTATCCAAATGTAAGGAAATGTGGATACAAAGCACCAAGGTTGACCACAAAAAATCGCCAAGGCAAATTGGCCTTGGCGATGAATGACGATTCAATCCGCCCACCTGTTAGTGACCCAACAAATAAGCAAAAATCAAGGGGGCGACGATGGTCGCATCAGACTCGATCATATACGAGGGCGAAGTAACATGGAGCTTTCCCCAAGAGATCTTTTCGTTGGGTACGGCCCCCGAGTAGGATCCATAGCTGGTTGTAGAATCAGAAATCTGGCAGAAATAGGCCCAAAAACCCACTTCGTCCATTTCCAGATCTTGCTTGAGCATAGGCACCACACAGATGGGGAAGTCGCCTGCAATGCCGCCCCCAATCTGGAAGAAGCCGATGCCGTTGCCAGTTTTATGGTTTTCGGTGTACCACTTGGCCAAGCTCAACATATACTCAATGCCTGATTTCATGGTCGAGGTTTTGAGCTCGCCGGTGTAGCAATAAGAGGCAAAAATATTGCCCAAGGTGGAATCTTCCCAGCCCGGTACAAAAATGGGGAGGTCATTTTGGCAGGCAGCCAACAGCCAACTATTCTCGGAAGGGATCTGGTAATATTGTTCCAAAATGCCGCTGCGCAGCAGTTGGTAGAAGAATTCATGTGGCAAGTAACGCTCGCCGTTTTCATCTGCGGCCTTCCAAAGTTCATACATGTGTTTCTCAATCCGGCGGATGGCCTCTCCTTCAGGAATGCAAGTATCGGTTACCCGGTTGAAACCGTTTTCCATCAAATCCCATTCCTCGTTGGGCGTCAGGTCGCGGTAGCGCGGAATCCGTTTATAAAAATCATGGGCCACCAAGTTGAACACGTCCTCTTCCAGGTTCGCGCCCGTACACGTAATGGCGTGCACTTTGCCCTGCCTGATCATCTCGGCCAAGGTAATGCCCAACTCGGCGGTGGACATGGCCCCGGCCAAGGTCATGAACATCAGTCCGCCCTTTTCCAAATGGACTTCGTAGCCTTTGGCCGCGTCAACCAAGGCTGCCGCATTGAAGTGGCGGTAATTTTTTTCGATAAACTGGGAAATTGCGCCTTTTGCCATTGCCATGCTTAATTTTTTAGGTGAAGAGGAACCGGGCCAGCCCGGCGGAAACCAAGACGCAAAATTAATGAAGCCATTCCATTTTCAGAACTTGGCAACATTAATTTATTGCTCATCCCCTATCTATGGTTACAGTGGAACTGAGGGTGGAGCTGGCCTTACCGCGGTAAGCACCAGTCACTGGGGTACAAGCCTCCGTTTGGGCGGCGGCGGCCACTGGCACATGATTTTCGGCGGCCATGAGGCCCATCGTTGGATCAAAACCGCGCCAGCCTGCGCCAGGCAAATACACCTCGACCCATGCATGAAGTTCATTTCGCCGGTCAGGATCAGGTTCAAAATGATAGCCACTCACAAACCGGGCAGCCAAGCCAGCTTCCCGACACAGCGCCATTTGCAAAAAAGCCAAATCGCGGCAAGACCCCCGCCGCAGCAGCATCGTATATTCGGGCAAATAGGGATTGCCCGCTTCGCGATGTTCATACTGGTACTGCTTATGGATGGTTTCGGTCAGGAGGGTCAAAAATGGAACAGTCAGAAAATCAGCTTCCAGCATCATCTCTTTGGCAAACCGCCGAAACTCCAGGTTCTCCGAAACGGGTTGGATAAAGGGGAGCAACTGGTTGTGCCACACCGAATCATAAACCATCGGCAATCGAGTGGCCGTAAATGGATACAACAGAAAATTGAGCGGGTTGGTATTGGTAGTCTCCACCACCGAGGTGGCCCGCAAATCCAAGTGATCCACCAATCCATCAAACCAGATCACCTGCTCTTGATTACTGCTTATCCCCAGTTTATGGGATTGGCCACTGGGTTTTGGCTCAATGGCCATTTCAAACGAAAGGACGTTGAGCGTTAGGTCGGTCCGGGGATGAAATCTAAGGATATGGGGCTCTAAAACCACCCCTTCTGAATATTTGTAGTGAGTGTGGTGGACTATCCGTAGTTTCATGCAGTTGATATTTGGCTTTAAATTAGTCCCTTTTTTCCGAACCCTCCTCCAGTCGGGGTTTTAATGGCCAAAAAAAGCCCTGGAGCAATTGCTCCAGGGCCAATAAAAGCCAGCGGTACCGCCGATTAATATTCCCAAAGTTGGGCCTCAAAGTCCAACAAGTCATATTCCACTTGCATAGAAGCCACAATGCCGGCCTTGCCAACCCCGTAGATGTCCTCAATGGTCAAATCATCACCATTGGAAAACTTGGTCAGGTGGGCAGTGAACAAGCGCAACTCAAACGATTCGGCCAAGTTGCGGTGCTCTTTGGGGTTGGCATTGTTGTACCAAACCGCATCGGGATTGTCCTTGAACACATTGTCCACCAATTCTTTGTACGAAAACGACGCAATGGGCTGCTCAATTGATTTGGCCACGTTTTTCTCAGCGGGCAAGTAAATGGTGAGCGACTGGATATCGTGGTAGATCCGGGAGCGTTTTTTGTCGAAGATCAGATCTTCCTTCATTTCCATGATATAAAGTTCCTTGGGCAGCCATTCAGTGGGGACGGCCTCTTGTGCAGCTCCACCAGTCTCATCGCCAAATCCATCATTGCTACCGAAACCATCGTCCTCGGTGCCAAAACCCATGGCCTTTTCTTCCTCAGTCAACCCAGCATCAACAGTGGGGATGGTCATATTTTGCATAAAAGTCTCAAAGCTCATCCGGGTTTTGAGCGAATCATTCTCAAAAGGACGGATAATGCCCGCTCTCACTGCTTCAATTATTACCTTGGTAATCTCCATGTTTTTGGCAAACAAGGGGCGGTTTGGTTTTTCGCGGCCGTCAATCCGCCACCAAAGGGTTTTCTTGAAAAGCTGATCCGAGTTGCGGATCGGGCGGAGCGAATTAATGTTGTAACCAAATTCCTCCCGCTCTTGCGCCATTGCACAGGTGCTAAAAAGCAACAATGCCAGTCCCAATAGGTTTCTCACGGTCTTAGCCATAAATTCAGTGTTTTTATCGAATACTAAAACAAATTAACAATAAATATGCCTGATTTGCACAACTCGGCTTAAAAATACAAAAGTCTGCTCCCGTCAAGGAACAGACTTTTGTCAAATTTACTTAAACCCAACTATTGGGTAATGTTGTAGCTAAAAATGGATTGGTCACCTGATATAGTCACCACTTCAGTCTGGCCTTTGAAATTCATGCGCTGTATTTCCTTCACCTCAATCACCAAGCGATCGCCTTCGCGGGCATTGGATCGGAAATCGTTGATGTTGGTAGTTTCACCACCATTTTTGGGAGCGCCTACTGGGCGGCGGCCACGTACATGGAT
Organism: Cytophagales bacterium; assembly: GCA_038209965.1. Lineage (GTDB taxonomy): Bacteria > Bacteroidota > Bacteroidia > Cytophagales > Thermoflexibacteraceae > JALONO01. The sequence goes on from JBBQXF010000037.1 coordinate 28,758, forward strand.
GATTTCTACTTTGGTCACCTTGTAGCGGGCATCCTCGGGCAAGAATGTTTTGAAACTTTCATCCGAGATAGCCTTTACGGTTAGTGAAGCTGGGCAGGCCCCGCCTTGCTTAATGTTCAGGCCTACCACACTCAAAGTAGGCTTGGGAACCAAACGTACCTTGAAATTCTCCACCCCAATGTTATTGCCACCGCTTGATACAGTCATGGCGACATTGGCGCCGCTGGGAACCAAGACCACTTCGCCTTTTTTGGAACCACGGATTACTTCAGCACCAGTAGCAGTGAATGAAGGATCGTAGGTAACACCGAGCGCGGGTACTTGTACGCTCAATTTGTTGCCGCACTTCAGGTACAGGGCCTGTACACTGGCCGACTGCACTTGAATGACCGGCTTGGCCACAATGTACTCTTCTTTCACGCGGAAAGTGGTGTCACCGTTCGAGGAAGGAATGGTAATAGAACCTTCCCAAGTTTGCTTAGAGTTGCCCTCGGCATCATAAGCCCCAGCTTGCGCGGTAAACTCGATGATTCCAAAGCCGCCTTCCATTTTGACCCCACCCTTGGACGATGTCATCCGGGGAGTGATGTTGGAAGCCGAAGCACCCAAGAACAGTTTGGCGCGGTATTTTGTACCGGCAGCGACTACCCGGGAATCAGCCGTTACCATGGCCGAGATTTTGTCCAACTTTATGGGCACCTGACCAATGTCCTTGGTCAAGGCAGCCACTACTTGGCTCTCGGCCCGGGCTACTTTAGTTTGCATTTCGCTCAATACCGCCAATGCCGCCACCAAAGGTGTGTTCTCAAAGTTCAGGTTTGCAAAGTCCTTGCTTTTCTGATCATTGTTTTTGGCAAACATCGGGATTTCTTTGGCATCCAGCGCCAAAGGCGTAATCGTGGCATTTTTGCTGTATTTGCTCATGCTGGCGGCAAAAGAATTCAATTTTTCTTTGAGCTCGTATGCCTTCCCTTTGGCCCCACCTTCAACGCCAATCAAATAGTTCATTGAATTGTCGTAGTTTTTGCCGTCAATCAGCTCACCAGTTTCCTTGTCGCGGCCACCAGTCTCTTTGATCAAACTCTCGCGGAGTGCTTCCATGTCATCCAGCATCTTCCGAGACTCATCTTTGGCCTTCTGGGCCTGGGCCAAAATGCCCAAGTCCTTGGGGTTGTTGCCCTCTTTCTCAATCTGCGCTTGCACGCCCTTGAGCACCTGATCGGTTGCGTCTTTACTTACTGTAACAGAATAACGCAAACTTTCATCAATGAATATAAACTTTTCCAAAACAGCGTTGCTTACCTGCAATGCGAGCAGGGCGGTAAGCACAAGGTACATCATACCTATCATTCGCTGCCGTGGGGTTTCTTTTGCTCCTCCAGCCATTGAATAATAAAGTTAATTGGTGGTTAGAAATTAGATTTTAAATAACGTTTGCCGAAAGCTGCAAATTAACCCTTCATGGCGGTCAACATATTGCCGTACACCTTGTTCAGGGAGGTCAAATTGCCGGTCAGTTTGGTCATTTGATCTTTGAACGTTTGCGATTCCTTGCTGGCTTCGGCCATGCTTTCCATTGCCATAGTCAAATTGCTGTAGAACTTGTTCATGGCCTTCAGGTGGCTGTTGGCATCCTTCAGTTCCATTTCATACACCGCATTCAATGCGCCCAAGTTCTTGGTGATCAATTGCACTTGTGCATGGTAGTCTTTGGCATCTTTGGCAGCATTGGCCATAGAGGACATTGCGTCAACGGTAGAGGCATAGGCTTTGTTGAGCGTGGTCAACGAAGTGGAAGCCGTTTTCAAACCAGCCGCGTACTCATTGGAGGCAGAAGCCGCATCGCTCATGTCGCGCATTTTGAGCGCAGATTCATTCAAAGTTTTGATCCCTTTGCCGAAGCTCTTGAAAGATTCGGTAGAAAGATCGGCCTCGGCCAACATTTGATCTAACCCCACCAATGCTCCGGTGTTGGCCAACTTGTTGGACATTCCTTTGTCAATGGCAACGATTTCGTCTTCAGAAGCTAGCTCAGGATACACACGTTCCCACTCGTAGTGAGCTTCGGGAGGAGGCGCGGGTTGGAAAGCACCCATAAAGAAGATGATCGCTTCGGTGATCAAACCGACCGCCAACATTTCACCAGCACCTTTCAGGTGGAGAATTTTAAACATTGCCCCAATGATTACTACTGCTGCACCAACACTCGTGATTTTGGGAACAGCAACGCGGTAGAACCACTCAACTTTTGATTCATGTCTTTTGCTCATGATTTTGTACCTAGGTTTAGTTAAGAAATAGTTTTATATTGCGAATGAGGATCGCCTTGTTTGAAAAGAAAAGGTGGCAAAATACCGGATGAGTTAGTACTTGACAGCTTCCCTACTTGCATTCTTTGCTGCAAAATTGCAGCCGATAATTGACTTTATAATACTTGTAAAAATACTACCGGGAGTTGGACGTGTAAGAAAAGAATGTAATTGCGCCAATTCCCACCTTTCCATTTAAAATTCAAAGCCAGACGAACGTCCCAGGTAAGTCATGGTGCAACGGAAGCCGATAAAAGAACGGGCCGAATCACCATACTCAAACGACCGGGTACCGGTCTCGATCAAGAAAGCAATGTCCTTCCAAGAACCACCCCGAATCACTTTGCGGGGCTCATTGGCGTCGTAATAGGTAGGATTCAAGTCCCATACCAAAGGAACGCTAGCGGGATTGTAAGCGTCTTCCACCCACTCAGCGGCATTGCCGGCCATATCGTACAAGCCATAATCGTTTGCAAAATACGATGCAGCCGGACCTGTGTAAGAAAATCCATCATCATAGTAATTACCACGGCCGGGTTTGAAATTGGCCAGGGCACAGCCTTTGGCATTGCGGGTGTAAGGGCCGCCCCAAGGATACTTGGCCATGTCACGACCACCGCGGGCAGCATATTCCCACTCTGCTTCGGAAGGTAGGCGGAAGTTGGGCAGCGGAAACTTGCCGTCGCCTTCACGGGCTTGGTTAATCTTCTTGGTGCGCCACTCACAAAATAGAATGGCTGATTTCCACGTAACGCCCACCACGGGATAATCGTCGAAAGCTGGGTGGTCAAAATAATACTGGGTCATTGGATCCCCCATGTGATAGGAGAAGTCGCGCATCCAAGTAGTAGTGTCCGGGCGCAGCAAGTCATCGATGTCCTGTTGCTCCTCAATTTTGGGGAGCACCTTCTGGTAACGGATGAAGATACTGCTGTCTCCACCAAATGGGAGATATTCGGGTGCTTCAACCAGAAACTGCCGATATTCATTGTTGGTGATCTCAGTGTCATCCATGTAGAACCCGCTGATGGTAATTTGCTTGTTCATGTTGATCTTGGACGAGGCAATGTCTTCGTCGGCCTGCCCCATGTGGAAGGTGCCGGGCGGGACAGAAATCATGCCGTAGGGCAGATCTTGCTTCCATCCTTCGCGATCCGCTACGCCAGTGAGTTGGCCATCGTCCCCTTTTTTACCTCCGAAGATACAACCTTGTAGCAACGAAAAGGACGATAAAACGATCAGCGCGCTCTTTATGCCTTGCAGAAAACGTGGTTTCATCATGTTTTGACTGTTTTAAACTTGCAAATACAATGTTTGCCTTAAATGAAAAATATATAAACGTTGGCAGTGCTTTCAAATCACTAAAAAACAAGTCTGCTACCCCTCTTACTCCCGGTTTAACTCCAAATAATTCTTGCAAAAATGAAACCAAACTTTATTCAAACCTGAACCTTGGCGTACGAATAATAAAGCGCTTTGGCCGCTGGGCAGCCGGGATTCTATAACCAAGGCGAATCTCGTGCGAAGTGGCCGCAAGTGCTGCTTGGCTGTTGAGCCGTAGATCAAAGGCATAGCCAATGGCCAATGATTTATCTTTCAGCACATTGGCCCCAATCATGGCGATGGCATCATTGGTGGGGCCGACATCACGAAAGGACAAACCAAAATAGTAACTGTCCTGATAATGCAAGAGGGCGCTGCCTTCCAACGACACAACATTTCTGAGATTACTCTTTACAATGGCCGATGGAGACAAGGTTAAACTGGGCGAAATATCGAAATTCATCCCGCCTAACAAAGTGTAGTTCCCTTCAAGTCTGTTGGTGGCAATTTCTGTACCATAGTTGAGAACTGGCTGCAATAAATGGCTGTTGCTCACCCCCAAAAAAAACTTTTGGCTGGTGTAGTAGACCCCAAGCCCAAAATCGGGCACCCATTGACTCTCGCGCCCGCGGCCTTCCAGCAGCGGATCACCGGTATCGTTGAAACGGAAACGGCCAAAATCGATCACACTGTTGTAGAACCCACCACTCAGGCCGAGGGACAACCGGCCTTTTTTGGTCGCAATGTGGTAAGCGTAAGAAAGTTTGAACTGGTTGATACTGCCCGGCCCGATCATGTCGTTTTCCACGAATAGGCCAATCCCACTGTTGATGTTATTGAGTGGCATGGTGTAGGAAAACACGGCGGTGTTGGGTGCGCCCCCGTCATCGAAAGTAGGGCTGTACCCGACCCACTGGCGGCGATACATGAGGTTGAAGTGGGCAAAGCGCGGGTCTGAGCCAGCCACAGCGGGGTTCAAATAAAACTGGTTGAACATGTACTGGCTGAATTGCGCGTCTTGCTGGGCTTCGGCCGACAACCCAAGCACAATCAGAAAAAGTGTAATAGTAAATTTCTTCATGGATGCGGTGGTTATTTGTTTGCTTTGGGTATTGGACGAAATTACGATGGTATTGGTGGCAGCTTGAAGACGATTGCGCAAAACCAAAAATCGCGTTTTCGGGTCACTCCAACGGCAAGTATTGGCAATTTACGAAAGCTATATCAATAATGCCAAGTCAAAATAGCATTAATTTTTACTAAGTGGCCCAAAAACACAATGTCTGTGCGAGCACAGACATTAACAAAGTACAGGCTTTGTTTTTTATACGACAATGGGATGCTTATAAGTTGGACTCTTTTATGTACAGTTCTATGGCCCCGGTCATTGACGGGGCGTCGGGGTGCGGGGCCTGTACATCCAATAGCAGCCCATGATCCAGCACCGCCTTGGCAGTGGTGGGACCGAATGCAGCCAACAATGTGCTGCCCTGTTTAAATTCGGGAAAGTTGGAGAACAACGAAGTGACTCCCGAAGGGCTAAAGAAAGTGATGAGATCGTACTTGGCCAGATCCAAGGCGGACAGATCACTCGATACCGTGTGATAGAGCACGGCCTCTGTATATTTTAGCCCACTCCGCTCCATAAAAGCAGGGATATCGTCCTTCTTGATTTCTGAGCAGGGATAGAGGTATTTCTCAGTCTTGTGCTTTTTGAGGAGATCGTAAAGATCGGCCGCCACTCGCTTGCCCACAAATATTTTTCGCTTGCGGATGACGATGTATTTCTGTAAATAGTTTGAGGTTTGCTCGGAAATGCAAAAATATTTCATTTCGGGTGGCATTTCCAACTTGCTTTCTTCGCATAGCTTGAAGAAGTGATCCACAGAGTTGCGGCTGGTGAAAACCACTGCGGTGTGCTCCAGAATATTAATTTTCTGCTTCCTGAATTCCTTTAAGCCTGCGGCCTCTACGTGGATGAATGGGCGAAAATCAATTTTTAAATCGTATTTCTTCGCGAGTTCACTGTAAGGGTTTTTGTCGGTTTCGGGCTGTGGTTGCGAGATAAGAATATTTTGAACTTGTTTCAGCCTGTCTCTATGCTGTATGATCGACGATTGTCTCTGTTCGGTCATAAATTAAATGGTTACAAATATTTTTAGCGAAGCCAACACTGGAATCAGTTCTACGCTACAAAGATATGCAAATAAATAAAAACTGCGATGTGGCGACAGCTTATTTACCCGATAACACACCAAGATACTCTTTGCCAACAGGCCAATGGCAAATGCACCAAACAAAAGTGGCGCGAACCGGTGGATCTGGGCCGTTGGGCTGGCATTGAGCAGTAGGGTGAGCAGGACAAAAAATGTGCAAAAAAACCGCGAGAGGTTCATAAATTCGTAGATGTGGGCAGTGGCCAAATTGCGATCGTTGTATAAATTGGCGAAGATGAGTAGCAACCAATACTTGGCCGTCACGGCAAGGGACATACCCAGTGCGATCAACAAAAAAGAACCGAGCCAGTCCCATAGGGTCACGGTAGGGAAACTGGTCTCGGGGAGGCGGATCAAAGTCGTGTAAGTATCGGCAAACAGGGCGATGAAAGCTATGGAGATGCCATAATAGATCATAAACAGCACAAAGGTGCCCAGTTCCAATCGCTTGGCCAACTCCCGTTCCTTGCCAAATAGGACCGCGAGGGCATTGCCAAAATATTGGATGGAGAACAATGGCCCGTTGATCTGGGAGAAGATGGCCACGGCGGCCAGTATCAATAGGGTCAAGAGGCCTAAAAAGCTTTTGCGCGGATCGGCCAACCGCTGCTCTTGGTCGGGTGGAGAGACCAATGTTCCCGCAACAATGGGTGCTGGCGCTTGGATCGAGTCCTGCCGGTTGGTGCAGAAAACTGGTGGGGACGACCGAATGGGACTGTCTGCCAAGTAATAGGTGAGCAAGAGGGCATTGTGGCCTTTTACGTGGTAGTGCCGGTTTAAGCTATCCAAATTAAGGTGGAGCCATGTTTCGCTGGGCCACGTTTGAACCAACCGGCGGTTTATAAACAGATAGGCCCCTTTGGCCCCCAAAATGCTCACATACTTTGCCGGTAGGGAGTCGGGGTCGGCCAACAAGTGGATTTGCCGCTTGTCAAAATGGATTTTAGCCAAAAACGGGACGTATTCGCCCACTTTTCGGTCGTAGATCATCCATTCTTTTTCCAGCGAGGAAACTGTATAATAGGGAGAATGCCCAATGCCCTCGGCCCGGGGCACCAGAACTGGCCACGAACTGACCATCCCAAACACCAAGCAGCACACCCATGCGGGCAAGCAACTTTTAAGGGAAGGTTTGCTAAAGAGTGCGATCTGGTAGCCCATTAATATTGAATTACGGCGCAATTTATACCAAGATTGGCTTGATCTGCTAATTGGCCGATTATAGAAACGCCAAGCCGAAATGCTGGGAAACCTAAAAGTGGTTGACTTGTGCTGGGCGCCAGTTGCCCCGTTACTATCTAATCACCAAAAAAACCAATACCCCAAAGACTGGTTGCCTTTGGAGTATTGGTCTTAATATGAGCAACGGGAATGTGCCGGCTTATACAGCGGGCGGCGTATCCGAAGAAGTGCTGCTGCTCTCGGTGCTGCTCGGGAGTAAGCCCATTTTGGCTTTGAGGGCCAGCAGGGCCTCTGACGAGGAGCCGCTGCCCGGACCGAGCACCTTTTCCACTTCGTCGTCCACTGTTTTGCTTTCCAGGGCGATGGCCCCGTACGACTCGGCCAGTGCTTCCTGTTCGGCCACTTTTTCCTTCATCCGCTCCAGCATGTTCATGGTGCTGCCCGAATCGACCTGCGCCAATTGCTTGTTGATCTTGGCCGTAGCCTCGCTCACTTTGGAGCGGGCCTTCAGGGTGCGCAGCTCGTTCTCGTAGGTGTTGACTTTCGATTTGAGCGTATTAATGTTGGCTTCCATCATCGATACGCTTTTTTCGTGCTGGGCCATTTCTTTGGCGGTGCGCAAGGCTTCGCTGTCCGACTTTTCTTTCATGCGGAGCATTTCGCCAGCCAACCGATCCGCCTCAGCGGGGGCCAATTGTCCAGCCGCAGCTTTTTGGATCAGTGCCACTGCCTTTTGTTCGTAGCTTTTACCATCGGCAGTGTACTTAACATTGTCATTGCGCGCCCGGATGGCCAGTGCTTTGATTTCGGCCAACCCCTGTAAGCCTTTGTTCAGGTCTTCCTTCAAATCGCGGATGCCCTGCTCGGTCATTTTGATCGGATCCTCGAGTTTGTCAAGTGCGGAGTTTGCCTCAGACTTGCCAATGCTAAAAATTCTGCTAAAGATTCCCATTGTTGTGGTATTATTTTTTGAGTTAATGACAAATTTATTTAGGAGTTGCGGTCGCGAAATCATACATTTGCCCGGCGTACTCGGCCAGCAACAGTTTCAAAGAATTGAGCGAACCTTCCAATTCGTTGAGATCCAAGTTCTCCAGTTGCAGCGTGTCGCGAAACATTACTTTAGTACCAGTTTCATCGAGGGTGAACGCACCATGTACGATGTCACGATTTTTTTGCAACAACTGCTTAAAAATCTCATTGCTCTCCGCGTTTACGGAAAACAATTGTTGCTCAATGACCAAGATCGGATCATTGCAATCGACGACCAGGTTTTGGATACCGTCCTCGAGTGCATTGACCACATAAAGGTGGTCAACTGCATCTTCCACGGAAATATCGTAGCCTAATTCCTGTAGGTACGTTTTTACTTTGGCGAAGTGACTCATTGACTTTGAAATTTTTTAGTTGAGATATTGATTGGGGAAAAGCATTGAACACGCTTTAAAACTAAGGCAAAAAAACGAATCTTCCAATATAAAGTTGCCCAGCGGGGCGATTTCCGAAAATTTTAGTTTCCCTGCGACAAGGATAACAGCTTTTTTTGCTTATCATGCAGTGTATAAAAACGTCTGAAAATGAAAAAAAGAGTCTTAGTCCTTACTGGAGGGGGCGATTGTCCCGGCCTCAATGCAGTAATCCGGGCCATTGTCAAACGTGCCCAACAAACCCCCGACTGGGAAATAATCGGCAGTATTGAGGCTTTCAACGGAGTGTTGCGGGATCCGATGGAACTAATGGTGCTCGACAGTCGCGCGGTGGCGGGCATCCACGTGCGCGGGGGCACCATCCTCAAAACCACCAACCGGGGCAATCCCATGAATTTTCCGGTGACCCAGCCCGATGGCTCGGTGATCAACCAGGACATTACCGACCAGCTCATCGATCGCATCCGATCGCTGGGGGTGGAAGCGGTGATCAGCATCGGGGGCGACGGCTCCCAGCGCATTTCGCAGCACCTCCACGAAAAAGGGCTGCCCATTATCGGAGTGCCCAAAACAATTGATAACGATCTGGCCGCCACCGATTTTACCTTCGGGTTTCAAACGGCCGTCCAGATTGCCACGGAAAGCTTCGACAAACTGGTGACCACTGCCGAGAGCCATTACCGGGTCATGATCATGGAGGTGATGGGCCGCTCGGCGGGCTGGATTGCCCTCCACACTGCTATTGCGGGCGGGGCCGAAGTGTGCCTCATCCCAGAAATCCCCTATGATATTGACAAGGTGCTCGACCGGATCAATGGGCGTTATGCCAACGGCAAAGGCTTTGCCCATATTGTGGTGGCTGAGGGCGCCAAGCCCAAGGAAGGGGGCGTGACCGCCCGCCAGAGCAGCGTGGTGGGCTACGAAAACCTGCGGCTGGGCGGAGTGGCCTATCAGCTGTCGCAACAACTCACGGAAGCAGGTTGCCTAGCCGATATTCGCGAAACAGTACTGGGCCACGTGCAGCGGGGTGGCACTCCCACGGCTTTTGATCGGGTGCTCGCAACCCAATTTGGCGCACGAGCGTTTGAGATGGTACTGAATGGGGAATTTGGCCAGATGGTAGCTTATCAAAACAACAGGATTGTGGCCGTGCCCCTCCAACTGGCCGTGGCCAACTACAATGTGGTCGATATCAATTCTTATTTGGTTCAAACTGCCCGGGGGGTAGGGATCTCGTTTGGCGATTGACAAGTCCCGCCAAGGTTTTGGGCAAAAAGTAAACAGGTTTTCTTTTCATGCTGTATCTTTGGGCAGCTTAAAGACTTTAAGTCCAATGAACACAAAGTTGCGAATCGGAGTATTGCTTTCAGGCTGTGGGGTTTATGCTGGATCGGAGATCCCTGAGTCGGTCTTGGTTCTCTCAGCTTTGGACAAGCGGGGGGCCGAGGCAGTTTGCTTGGCCCCTGACGTAGCCCAGCCCCAAATGGTGAACCACCCCACCGGGGAGCAGCGGCGGCTCAAGTTGGCGGTTGGTACCACGGAAGCACCATCGCCCTATGACATCCGGGCAACCAGAACTGCCCTCAACTTGGCCGGGACCGGGGCGGTGATGACCGACCCCACCGATGTGCTGGTGGATGGCGTAAACAATAGTATTTCTTCGCCCTGCTACATGATGGAAAGTTCTGTCAGCCAAGTGGCCGACGGGATCGAGAAAACGATAAGCAAATTATTGGAAATGGTGACATTGGTGAAGGAGGGTTAATCAGCGCGTACTTTTATCGATTTTTCAATCATTATTTTATGAACAGATACAGCTTAATACTGGTCAGCATTTTGTTTTTGGGGGGCTGTAAATCAGCAATGAAAAAAGCGGAAGACAATTTCCTCAGCGCAAAATACGAGACTGCCATCCAAATGTACAAGAAAATATTGACCAGTTCGGGCATTGGCAAAGAGAACGAAATCAATTTTCGGATTGGAGAATGTTACCGGATGTCAAACCGACAGCGCATGGCCACGCCTTTCTACAAGGCCGCGCTGGATGGCGGCATGATCGACAACGACGACCTTAATTTTTACTACGGCATGGCCCTAAAAGCCAGTGAACAATATGCCGATGCCCGGGCCCAACTCGAGAAATACGTCAAGGCTGGAACTAATACCGACCACTTGCGCTTTGCCCGGGCCGAAGTAAAGAACCTGGCCTCGGTCAAAGAAATCTTGGAGGCCGATTCGCACACCAAGATCCAAGCTTGTGATGCCATCAATACCCCTGCGGCCGAATTTGCCCCAGTCTAT
>JBBQXF010000038.1:0-39284 GCA_038209965.1 Cytophagales bacterium
CTTTGGCCAAAATCAGGGCTACCATCGGCAATTGGAACAGCACCCCGGTGCCCAGCGTGAGCGTGGCAATGGTGGAGATGTAGGACGACAAGTCATATTGGTTTTTGATCGACTCATCGAGCTGGTAATTGGCCAAAAAGTTGAGCGACAGCGGCGTGACTACATAATAGCCAAACAGGATGCCCAAGGCAAACAGGAGGGTCACAAAAAAGGTGGCGCCCCGTGTGACAGAGCGCTCTTCGTGGTATAAACCAGGCTTGATGAACCGCCATACCTCCCAGAATGCGTAGGGAAAGGCCATGATCAGGCCGATGATGGCCGAAATGAACATGTGCATCGTAAACTGCCCACCCACCGTCCGGTTTTGGATCTCGAAGGGCAGGGTGTCCACACAAGTAAGTTCAGAGAGCCGGCAAAGCATGCGGTAAGTCCAAAAGTCAGCCTTCGATGGGCCCAAGATGAGCACGCCATACACAAACTTGACGTTCAAAAAGGCAACGATTGCAAATACGACCACGGCGATCAGTGCGCGGATGACGTGCCAGCGCAACTCTTCCAGATGGTCAATAAATGACATTTCTTTTTCTTCGGACATGACGCGAGCCTTGGATTGATTTGGGCGTAAATTTATGGACTATTTCTTGTAAACGCTAAAACACATTGGAATGCGAACCCAAGGTTAATTTTAAGGTGCAAGCTCAATGAACTGCCAGTTTTGTCTTAAATTGGCGCAGTAAACTTGCCTAACCTACCATGAAACACTTGTTAGTGCCAACCGACTTTTCAGAAAATGCCCAAGGGGCCATGATTTACGCCATCCAAATGGCAGCAGTCTTAAAAGCCAGGCTTTTTTTCTACCATGCCACTGGGCGGGTCATCCCGCACGTTGCGGACAACAAACAATTTGAAGCGTATCGGGAGGCTTACTTGGCCGAGCACCGGGCACACCTGCAAAAAAATGTCCGGGCCGTTTATCATGAACTGGGCATTGAGGTCCTGGCCGAGCAGGCGGAATTAGTGGTTCAGGAAGGTGATTTCTTGTACCAAGTCCACGATGCCATCCGTGAGCACCAGATAGATTTGGTGGTGATGGGCACGCATGGTGCCACGGGCCTCAAGCGCTGGTTTTTGGGCAGCAATGCCGCCGAAGTATTTGAAAATGCCGCTTGCCCAGTGCTGACGGTGCCCGCCGGCTTTCGTTACAGTCCGATCAAAAGAATTGGTTATGCCACTGACTTGATCACAGTTACCGACGATTTTCGACAACTTGTGGATTTTGCCCGCCAGTTCAAGGCCCAACTCACCCTATTCCACGTTCATCCAATATTCCCCGAGCAAGTGAACTTGGCCCGGATGGACAAAGCGGCACTGCTCAGCGAACTGAACGCCCGGTTTGGGTATGATCAGATCGGCCTTGAACTGATCCGCACCGAAGATGACAATGAACTGGAAGACGGTATTGAACTGTTTGTGAAGCAATTTGCCCCCTCGTTGCTGGTGATGTTCAGCCGGGACCGCACCTGGTTTGATCGGATGTTCGATCCCAGCAACACCAAAGAACTGGTGATGACCGCCCAAGTACCGCTGCTGGCTTTCAAGCAGTGACCCGCCGGGCCAACCAAGCTAAGCCGACCACACCGACCGCCCCACAGCCCAACAGGGTCCAAGTTTGGGCCGTTGCGCCCTCTCCGAGCAAAACAGCCTGGGCTTGGGTGCTGGCCCAAACGAAGAGCAAAGTACGGGGCAACATGCCCAGCAAGCCACCGATCAAATAGGGCGGGAGCCGGATCTGGGCCATGGCCAAGGCTACGTTCACTACGGAAAACGGCAGCCCGACAGGTAGCAAACGACAAAAGAAAACGAGGACAAATGGCCGATCTTGCAAGCGGTGGAACAGGCGGTTCAAGCGCTCACTGTGGCTCAAACTGGCGGCAAATGCACCATTGTCCGCTTTTTGGCCGATCTTGTACCCAACCAACGAAGCGGCCAAATAGCTGGCCACGGTGTAGCCCACCGATGCCCAGCCAAACCACAACCCGCCCAAAGTGGCCACCACCGTGGAAGAGGCCAGCCCCAAACTGAGCAGCACTGTGGTGGAGAGGTAAAATAGCACCATGCCCGCCCCCCCCGGAGGCAAAAGCATGGGATCCTTGGCCACGAAATAAGTGGCGACTGAGCCCGAAAACAATTGAAAACCCAGCAATCCAGCCATTAGACCCAATGAGCGGCGGTTGCGGCGCAAAAAAAACGAGGGGAGCATTTGGCAGGTGGGTTTAACAAATTCGCTCCCCAGTACCGAGACTGGGAAGCGAATTTGAGTAGCACTGTTCGAGCGACCAGCTAGTGCTGGGCCAGTTATTGGGAGGTCGGACTATTGAGGCTTATTGGCTTTTGCCTTTACCAGTTCAATGTCAAAGATCAAGACTGAATTGGGTGGAATGGGGCCACCACCCTGCGCCCCGTAGCCCAAGCCAGAAGGAATGAACAATTTGGCTTTGCCGCCTTGCCTGAGTTTCATCACGCCTTCATCAAACCCGGGCACCACGCTACCCGTGCCGGCGGCTATGGTGAACAATTGATCACGGTCACGCGAAGAGTCAAATTTGTTGCCATCCAGCAATGTGCCGGTATAATGGAGCGAAGCTGAGTCGCCCACGTTGAGTGCTCCCCCAGTGCCGGGATCAATGATCTGGTAGTAGAGGCCAGTCTCACTTTTCTCGGCCTTGATGCTGTTCTTGGCCAAATAGTCTTGAATGGTCTTGTCATCTACCCCTTTTTGTTTCTCCGACTTCACTTTTGAGGTTTCCTGCATTTCTTTCTCGAACTGCTGCTGGGTCTGGAGCTTGAGTACCTTGATGGAGATCGTGAACTTGGATCCTTTATCGATAAACTCCGGGCGTTGGCCCAGCGAGTCGGCAATGACGGTGATAGTAGCACTGTCACCAACGCTCAACATCCGAAAAGCATCAGCAAAATTGCCCAAGCTCGGGTCGCCGATCTGGATGACCGAGGGGTTATCGGCCTTGTAGGTGTCGCTCAATACGGTGTCTTTCTTGTTGGATATCGCCTTGGTGATCGAGTGGAAACTCATTACCAAGCCCACCATGGCGGTGTCCTTGCTCTTTTTCTCGTGGATGGTGAGGGTCATCCCGCCTTTTAAGGCTTTCACCTGTCCGCCTTTTTTGCATGCTACCGCACCAGCTACAATAGTGGCGACCAGCGTCAGTTTTACTAATTGTTTGAACATGATTTATGTAAGTAAGAAATTTAAAATGATAAATGTAAAATAGGGGATATTGTTTGTTCTGAACAAAAAACGAGTGCTAAAATCAAGCTTTTAACGCTTGGAGCAAGCCCACTGCCTGTTGGAACTGCTTGACGGCAGCTTCCAAATTGGTGAGCACCTTGCCTCCCGCTGCGTTTTTGTGGCCGCCGCCATTAAAGCCCGCTTTGGCAAATTCATTGACCGAAAAGTCGCCCACGGATCTAAACGAGATCTTCACACAGCCTTCTTCCTCTTTGAAAAGGGCGGCCAGCACAATCCCCTCGATCGACAGCGCATAGTTCACCATGCCCTCCGTGTCACCGGTTTTGTGGTGATATTTCTTCAAATCTTCCTTGCTCAGGGCGATGTAGGCCGTTTTGTGGTCTCGCATCACATATAGGCGGTTGGCGAGGGCAAAGCCCAATAGTTTGAGGCTGTTTTCAGTGTTGGTATCGTAGATCCGGCGGTGGATGGTGGTGTGGTCGATGCCAATGTCGAGCAGATCGGCCACGATCCGGTGGATGTGGCTCGAGGTGGCCGGGTACTTAAACGATCCGGTGTCGGTCATGATGCCTGCGTAAAGGCACTGGGCAATGGCTTGATCAATCTGGGCCTGGCCCCCCATCAAACAGATAAACTCGTAGATCAGCTCGGCCGTGGCGGCGGCGCTCACGCGCCAGTACTCATAGTCGGCAAAGTCGGTTTTGGCTTCATGGTGGTCGATCAACACCAATTGGGCGGGTGACTGCCTGATCAGTTGGTCAAGCGGCTCTACCCGTTTGAGATCGTTGAAATCCAAGCAAAAAATGTACTCCGCTTGGGCAAAAAGGGGCGTGTATTCGGCATCGCCCCGCTTGAGGTCATAGACCACTACCCCATCATTGCCCGGCAACCAAGCCAAAAAGTGCGGATAATCGGTCGGGGACACTACATGAACGGTGTGCCCATTTTTCTGCAACCAGCCAGCCAAACCCAACGAAGAACCGAGTGCATCAGCATCGGGCTTTTGGTGCGGAACAATAACAATGCGGCGCGGGGTGCCCAATGCGGCCTTTAATTCCTCTACTGGTTTTGGCATCTGTGGATCATCCTAATCAAATGAAATGGAAATGGTTAAAGGGTGCTTTTGGCGGGAACTGACCAGCTAAGAAAAGCCCTCGTTTCGGTTTGACCCGCAAATTTGGCAAACAAACCCCGGAAAAGCAAACCAAGGAAATGTCGGGCCGTTATTTTGTCCATGGTGGGCTTAAAGACTGGCTGGCCCGGCCGGGAAGCATCGTCGGACAGTAGCAACCTCAGCTTCCTGAAAATATTTTGCGATGCGGGCGTTTTGAAACAGGCTTGGGTCGCCACTTACTGCGATGTTGCGCTGTGGTAAAAAGCAGCCCACATCCTGACTTGACCCTGATTTGTTTGCACTTGGCCACCGCCAACCTCGAACCGCTAACGCCGGGCACAGATACTGGCAGCAAGTTAAGCACAAGGCCGTTCGCGGTCTATTACTTTCAAAAAGGTAGAATAAACTTATTTTATAATCCAGTAATTTTTTTCAAGAATTAGCGCGGTTAATGACCCGGCAATGATTACTATTGAAAGAATTTTGTGAACAGTTTCGTTTTTTATTTTCTCTATTGACAAATATAGCACTACAAACAAAAAAGAAATAATACGGATTGTTCATAAAATGACCTTTTTGACAGAAGAACATCAAAAGTAATGGATAAAATGGTGCCTGTGGACAGGATAATAAAAGTGATTGGAAATTGGTCAAGATAAAAAAGTTTCATATCTCCCCTTTCCTCCAAATTATTGGTCGATAAAAGCATTTTTGAGCACATAAATAAAATTACTGGATAAGCAAGAATAAAGATCACTATCGGCAAAATCCATACTTTCCAGCTTCCTAATTGGTAAAGAATAAACCAATCTTGAATTTGTAAAAACAAGATAAAGATGATCCAAAGTGTATGCGGCCAATAAAATTCAACTTTCTTGTAATTACAAAATAAATCAGTAAAAGCGGATAAAATCTGAGCAATACCAAGTCCCAATATAATTGAAACTAAGAGTATGTTTTGGATTAGCAACTATTTAATAATCAAATTATTGAGTTAAATTGTTAACTTTTAAAACCTTACTTCTACAATTGAATGGCTGAAAACTTTAAAATTTAGCACCAATCTAGTTCAACCAAGAAAAGAGTAAAAATATAAAAATCAATACAATACATTGAACATCAATTATTTAAAATTACAAAACATACTCTAAAATGTTAATGTACTCAAAAGGGCTGATTTGATTGGTCATGATTACAACGATTGTTAAATATGACTGACTATTTCTTCACCCAGTTAAAGAGTTCCAATAAGTCTGCAAGCAGCAGAGTAAAAGCCCATAAGAAATGCCTTGGGCTTGAACATTTGGTAGCAAGGACGAATGACCACAAAAACGCCACTTTTTGCTCAAAGCAGTGGGGATCAACAAGTGATTCGCCGATCAGGCCAAGTACCGTCCACGCGCAGGGCGATCGGGCAGCACTTGGCCAAAATGACTGGTGTTTAATGTAAGAAATGGCGCACCCCGGTGAATACCATCGCCACGCCGTTGGCATCGCAATAGGCAATGGAGTCTTTGTCCTTGACCGAGCCACCGGGCTGGATCACCGCTTTGATCCCGGCTTGGTGGGCGATCTCCACACAGTCGGGGAAAGGGAAGAACGCATCGGAGGCCATGACCGCTTCTGACAGGTTGAACCCAAAGCTTTTGGCCTTTTCAATGGCCTGCCGGAGCGCGTCCACCCGCGAAGTTTGGCCCACGCCACTGGCAAACAGTTGGCCGTCGTTGGCCAAGATAATCGTGTTGGACTTGGTGTGTTTCACCAGTTTATTGGCAAAGAGCAATGCCTCAGTCTCAGTTTCAGTCGGGGCTCGCTGGGTAACGGTACGTAGCTCAGCGGCCGTTTCGGTATTGGTGTCCCGATCTTGGGCGATGACCCCGTTGAGCAAAGTCTTGAACTGGATTTGGGGGAGTTGGGCCTCTTTCTGGACCAATAGGATCCGATTTTTCTTGGTCTTGAGCACCGTCAGCGCCGACTCGTAGAACATCGGGGCGATCAGCACCTCAAAAAATAAGCTGTCCAGTTCTTTGGCCGTGGCCAAATCGATCGGGCGGTTGGTGATCAGCACGCCCCCAAAAGCTGAAACCGGATCGGCCTCTAGCGCTTTCAGGTACGCTTCCTTCACCGAGTGGGCCGTGGCGGCGCCGCAAGCATTGGTGTGCTTGAGGATGGCAAAAGCGGTTTCTTTGAACTCGGCCATCAATTTAACGGCCGCATCAACATCGACCAAGTTGTTGTAAGATAGCTCTTTGCCGTGCAGTTGGTCAAACATGGCACCCAAATCGCCATAGAACACCCCTTTTTGGTGGGGATTTTCCCCGTAGCGGAGGTTCCGACTGGTGCGGATGCTCTGTTTGAAAGTCGGTTCAGGGTCAGTTTGGTTAAAATATTGGTGGATCGCCGTGTCGTAGTGGGAGGTCATGTCAAACGCTTGGCGGGCAAAGTGCCAGCGATCGCTGAGGTCAGTTGCCCCGTTCTTGGCTTGGAGCAGGGCCAAAAGGGCCGGATATTGACTGCGCGAAGAAATGACCAGGACATCCTGAAAATTTTTGGCGGCAGCCCGGAGGAGCGAAATACCGCCAATATCGATCTTCTCTATAATGTCTTCCTCACTTGCGCCCGCTGCCACGGTAGCTTCAAATGGGTAAAGATCGACAATGACCAAGTCGATGGGCGGAATGGCATACTCGAGGGCCTGGGCCAAGTCGCCGGGGTGATCGCGGCGGTGCAAAATCCCCCCAAATACCTTGGGGTGCAGCGTTTTGACCCGGCCCCCAAAGATGGAAGGATAGGAAGTCAGGTCTTCCACTGCCGTTACGGGCTGGCCCTGCGCCTCGATAAAGGATTGAGTACCGCCTGTTGAATAAAACTTGACCCCGAGCTGGCCCAGCAGTTGGATGATCGGCCCGAGCTGATCCTTGTCATAGACGGACACGAGCGCGGCGGCAATTTTCTTTTGCATGATCGAAAAAGTAGTTCGTGCCCCAAAATTAAGCATAATACCCATAAGTAGGCGATTGGTTGCAAGGGGAATTCAATAAATTGACTATCAATTGATTATGTCGGAATCACCCAATGGTTGGGGCGAAGGCAAAATAAAATCCCTAAGGTACTTGGTATTGCAAGGTAACTTTTATACATTTGTTGCGTTGAGGGAGAAAGTGGCCCTGCTGCCAATTACAAAAAGCAGCACACCGCTCGGGCCGGCCGCCTGCCCACTTCCCAAAATGAAGCAGGTGTTCGCCACGTCAACAATTCAAACTGCTCAAAATCAACTAATTGTATATGGGGCAACCCAAATGTCACTTTAGTCATCGTACAAAACTTAAACTTTATCTTTTCATGAACCTGACTTCAGACTTGGAGGGCGTAGCCTTCCCTTTTTCCAATGGCCGTGCCCCGCGCCGCTCCGGCGGATGCCCATCGTGGTGCGGTCGGGGGAAGAGCGCGGCCTACGGAACTTATCGGGCAATACTGGCCCAGGAAAGCCCAATTTTCAACCCAAAGAGCCTATGAACCTAGAAAACACCCAAGTGCAGATGCGCAAAGGCGTGTTGGAGTTCTGCATCCTGAGCATCATTGCCCGGGACGAGGTATATGCCTCCGATATGCTGACCGAACTGACCAGTGCGAAAATCATGGTGGTGGAAGGTACGCTCTACCCACTGCTCACCCGGCTGCGAAAAGCCGATCTGGTAGATTACAAATGGGTGGAATCGGCTTTTGGCCCACCCCGCAAGTATTACACGCTCACGCCCAAGGGATTGCAGTTTTTGACCAACCTGCGCCAAACTTGGAACGAGTTGGTGTTTTCGACCACTGCCATTGTGGGTGCCCGATAAAGTCTAGCGGGCCATTAACCTCTAAAACTGCGCACCCAGAACCACCCAAACCTGCAATCAAATGAAAAAAAATATAAGCATCAACATTAGTGGCATTATATTCCACATCGAGGAGGACGGCTACGAAAAGCTCAAACATTATTTGATGAGCATCAACCGTTATTTTGCCACGTATGAAGATAGTGCCGAAATCATTGCGGACATTGAAAGCCGAATTGCTGAAATTTTCCTTGCCCGGCTTGGCGAAAACAAACAAGTCATTACGCTCGATGATGTAGAAGACTTGATCACCACGATGGGTACTGTTTCCGATTTTGAGGCTGCCGAGGAGCAATATGCCGAGAAAACCACTTATGATCAGTATAGCGAACTCCATACCGAGCCCAAAGGGCAAAAGCGGCAGCAACGGGAAGGGGAATCCGCCAGTGCTGACACGGCTGCGCCGTCGGTAAAGAAATTGTACCGCGACCTGAACCGCAAGATCTTGGGCGGGGTAGCATCGGGCATTGCCCATTACTTGGCCATTGACCCCCTGTGGATCCGACTGATCTTTTTGGCTACCTTTTTTGACATCTTCTTTTTCGTGTCTGTCAGTGGTATTGCCGTTATTGGCTACATCATTTTGTGGGCCATCACCCCGGGCGCTTATGATTTAGCCGAGGAGGCCCGTTACAAACGCCTGTTCCGTGATCCCGAGAACCGGGTACTGGGTGGAGTGGGCGCTGGCTTGGCGGCTTACTTTGGGGTGGATGCCACCGTGATCCGCTTATTGTTCGTGTTTGGCATTTTTCTGGGCGGCACTGGGCTCATTGTCTATTTTATTTTCTGGTTCATTGCCCCAGAGGCCAAAACCTTGACCGACCGGATGCAAATGGAAGGCGAACCCGTTACTTTGGCCAATATTGAGAAAAAAATCAAAGAAAGCCTCAACCTGGACGAAGATGATCAAGAAAACTTGCTGACCAAAATTTTACTCTTCCCTTTCCGGGTCATTGCCATGCTGATCGACTTTTTGGGCGGTGTCATGCAGCCAATGGGCGGCTTTGTGGGCCAGTTGCTCAAAGTGGTGGCGGGTGGTTTCATGATCTTTCTTTCCTTCGCGGTGGTTTCGGCCCTATTGATTGGCATAATGGCCCTGTTTGGCTTTACCGGTCAAGATTGGCTACAATTTGGCAACGTTCCCGCCGATGTTGTTCGGCGTAGTTTTCCGGCCGGAGGGTTTGCTTTTGGGTTGGTTGCATTGCTGATCCCCTTCTTGTCATTGGGCATGGTGGGAACCTCCTTGTTGGCAGGGCGGCGCATGGTGGCCAAAGCCACGGCCCTCACCCTGTTTGGGGTATGGCTCATCGGGATGGTGGGCTCGGCCATCACCTTGCCCAGCTTTATCCAATCCTGGCAAACGGAGGCCGACTACCGCACCGAAATGGTGCTGGCCAACACCGGCCAGCTTTTCATCATCGGCCTAGCCGATAATACGAAAGAAAATGGCGACCGGGTGGAACTAACCGTGCGTGGCTACGACGGCCCGGAAGTCAAACTGGTCAAAGTGGTGGAAGCACACGGCACCGACCGCGAAGAGGCCGTGGTCAACGCCAAGATGCTCGAGCACCAAGTGCGGCAAGAAGCCAACCTGCTTGCCCTTGATGGAATGGCCACTTACAAGCCCAACAGCATTTTCCGCGCCCAGCAGGTACGGGTCGAACTCTACGTTCCCTACGGAAAGGAATTTATCATGAAAAAGAGCCTGCGGAAAGTATTGCGCCATACCCTTTATCCATTTGGCTACGAAGGCAGCGAACTGAGCGATACAACCCGCTGGATATTTGATGAAAACGGGCTGAAATGCCTCTCGTGCCCAACTAGACCGAAGGATGAAACCGCCCGTTCTTTTGACCGCGAAAACATGGAGGGATATGTAAAGGAGTTTGACAACAAGGACTTTGCCCGGATTTCGGTCAGCGATCATTTCCGTGTTGAATTGCGGCA
Source organism: Cytophagales bacterium (assembly GCA_038209965.1). Taxonomy (GTDB): domain Bacteria; phylum Bacteroidota; class Bacteroidia; order Cytophagales; family Thermoflexibacteraceae; genus JALONO01. The sequence goes on from JBBQXF010000038.1 coordinate 10,211, forward strand.
GAGCAGCCAGTTTGAAGTACTGGTAGAAGGCGATGAGCAAGAAGTGGCCAATGTAACGGTGGTGCAAGACGGCCAAGACCTCAAGATTTTATACAAAGGCAACGCAGTCGGAAAGGAAGATTTGCACATCCACATTGCCCTGCCCTCGCTTAAGTATTTAGCCTTGGCGGGTAGCACCCACACCAACATCGAGGGCTTTGAGGGTGAACGAACCGAGATCGTGATGTCGGGCACTGCCGATTGTGAAGCCAATTTATCGGCCGAAGACTTGGCCATTACCCTGTCCGAAAAGGCTGAATTGCACCTTGAGGGCCGGGGCAAGCAGCTTCAACTGGTGGTGAGTGGGGCGGCCGATGCCAATACTGTCAATTTCAAGGCCCAACAGGTCAATGTGACCGCCAGTGACAAAGGTGCTGCCCATGTCTTTGCCTCCAAGCAGATTGAGATCAGTTCCTCGGGGGCCAGCGAGGTCACCTACAAAGGCAAACCCAAAGTAGTCGGTGCTACTGGAAACTTTTCGGAGGCCGAGTAAACCGCTGAGGGTACTGCTAAAAAGGTTTCAAACTTTTGCCAAGTTTGAAACCTTTTTTCTTCCCAAAGTGCAGGCTTGTTCGTGTTTGGTAATTGTCCGGCGGATTCATTTGGTCCAAACGGTTCTAATTGTCGCTCAGATGGATGGCACGTGGGCACGTATTGTCCACTGGACAGCATTTTAGGCATTGCCATACATTTTCAAAACAGTTTCGCGCAGCGACCCGCCCATGGGAGAGCAGACAAAGGCCATTAAATCGGCAATGTCCTCCCCACTGACCCAGTCAGCAAAGTTGGCTTCGGGCATGGCCACACGGTTGGCCGGGGTGTCAATCGTGCTGGGCACAATGACCGATGCCCGGACTTGGCAAGCTTTGCCCGCCTCGTTCAAGTGCTCGGCCAACCGAAAAACCAGTGATTTGCTCAAGCTATAAGCCAACATGTTTTTGCCAACCCCCGGGGACAAGGCTGGCTTGGCCCCGACAAAAATCAGGTGGCCGCCGGTAGGCTGCTGGGCCATTTGTGCAAATAGGGGGCGGGCCATGAAATACGCCGATTCAAAGTTGAGCTTCATCATTTTTTCCACCAATGGGCCGTCCGTTTCGATCACCCCACCCATGGCAAAACCACCGACCAACATCACCGCGACCGCAACTTGGCCATGTTGCTCCACTGTGTCGGCTACCAATTGGGCACAAGCTGCCTCGTCCGTCACGTCCACCACTTGGGAGCTGAGCCGCTCGGCTACCGCCAATGATTCGTGGGGGGCCAACGTTGCCACCACCTGATAGCCCTCCGCCAAAAATTTTTGGGTCACCTGCCGGCCCAACCCGCCAGCCGCCCCAGTAATAATACATATTTTAGGCATAGATATAGATAATTTAGAAAAAATACTACACTTTGACGCAATTTAGAAAATTTTATAGGTAAGCGAATATTAGTCTTGTTCTATTACTGAAACCGGCTGCTATTACTATACTAACCCTTGTTTATATTGATTGAAAATCAACAAGTTATCTATTTTTTCAACTCGTTGCATTGATAAACAGCGGCATCATTCATCGAGAATGTTCACTTTTCGTGAAGAATAAGCAGAAAATGAACTTATTAAATGTGGTCTGTTGACAAAATACAAAACTCAACTAGATCAGAAATTAAAACCAAGTGGCCAAGAAGCGCATTAGTTCATGCTTCATTTCGTCATATAGCTTGAAAAAAACCTCCATGCGCTCGCGCTCCGTGGTATGGTCTGGGTATAACTGGTGTTGGATGTTTTGGGGGTTGTGGGCGGCGTCTTTGGCCAGGGCCTCCTCGTGCACTTTGAGGTCATGCTGGGCAATATCGATCTGTTCGTTTTGGATGATGAGCTGGTTCTGGAAGTGGCTCAAATGCTGCTGAAACTCGGGGCGGTTATTGCGAACGGCTACTTCCTCGAGCCGTTCCTGAAAAATCACCAGCTCTTGCTTATAAAAGGTCAACTGATTGGTCCACCGTTGGTGGTCAAAGTGAAGGTCGCTATAATGAACTTTCTTTGCTTCCATAAAAATGGTTTTTAGGTACATTAGTGAGAAATTGCCAATCTTACAAGGTCGTTCGTGATCGGCTTGGCCCAAAGGAACAATACCTACTGGCCAAAAACAATGACTTTGATCATGCTGAAAAATCAGTTGCCCCAAAACAGCTTTTATTTATGCGCAACCAAAACTGGTTTGTCCCCAACCAGTTGAAGTATTGAAAATCAAGGGATAAATTATAGAATCCGCCAACTGCCCGCATTCGGGGTACGTTTTCTTTTAGCTCAATGACAATATGATCGCAATTACAGACCAGCCGATAGTTGTAGAACATGTGACCCAGCGCGTGCAAAGTGATTTAGCCGGGGGCATCAATGTGTTTATCGGTACCGTGCGCAACCACGCGGGCGCCCGCAAGGTGCTGCGCCTAGAATACGAAGCCTATGGATCCATGGCCGAAAAAACCATGCGGGAGATTGCCGAAGAAGCGCGCGCCCGCTGGCAGTTGATCGGCTGCGCCATAGTGCACCGCACCGGGATGCTTCAAATCGGCGAGGTGGCGGTGGTTATCGCTGTGTCGGCCCCACATCGCCAAGCCACCTTTGAGGCTTGCCAGTACGTAATCGATACCGTGAAAGAGCGGGTGCCAATCTGGAAAAAGGAATTTTATGAAGACGGCCAAGTGTGGGTGGCTGCCCACCCGTAAACCCCTCAAAAACCAATGCGCAATCCGTGCCCAGCCAAATACAACATGGCAAGCATGGCACCTATAAATACAACAAGTACTTTGGGCGAGAATTTGTCAATGGGGAAATTTCTGACCAGCGTCATTTTGCCCCCCAGAGGAAGCGAAAAGGCCAAAATACCAGCCAGAAATAGGAGGGGCGAAGCCAACAATACCAAATACTGAATACTCTTCACCTTAAAGGCCAAAACCCCGATCAACAGGAAAGTGAGGATGGCCGGGATGAATCCGACCCGGACAATGAACTGCTTTGGGTGCTGCTCCACCTGCCAGTCGATGGAAGGGGCCAGTTTGAGCCATATATTACGGTGTAAAAAGCCGCTCGCCAACAAGACCGCCCCAAAAAGAATTCCCAACACCTGGTTGGTAACTTTGGGGATTTTAAACCAAACAAAAATAACGGCCAAGCCATGATAGGTAAAAACGCCTTGCAGAAAACTGCCAAGAAACAGGGCGAAACTCAAAATGTAGCCCCAAGTAAGATAAAGACGTAATAGACTGTTGCTCCGACGGTTGCGCTGGAGGAGCGAGGAGCTGAGCATCGCAATGACCCCCATGAAAACGATTGGGGAGGAGTAAACCAGAAAGATGAATTGTCGGTCCCAACTTGCCAAGGGATTGTGAAACATTTCCAATTGGCCAAAAAACAGAATGGCGCGAAAGCCCAAGGCTTTCATGGCCAAGCCCTGCACCGTCGAGTACGTGTAACAGAGCAGAGACATCACCGTGGCACTTGCAAAAAAAGAATTCGCGGTTAGCCAAAATGCCCGAACAATTTTGTCTAGGGAAGTGCGCGGTGCTGCCATACTGGGTTAATGTGAAATGACACAAGTAGTTTCGGGCTTAAAAATACAAAGCCCGGTTGCAAATGCAGCCGGGCTTTGTACCAAATGAAGAAACAAAACTATTTGATCTCGATTTCAGCGCCAGCTTCCTGCAGCTTCTTGGCCAAATCATCGGCTTCGGCTTTGCTGATTCCTTCTTTAACCGGCTTGGGAGCGTTGTCCACCAAATCCTTGGCTTCTTTCAGGCCAAGGCCAGTCAAATCTTTCACCAATTTCACCACGCCCAGTTTTTGAGCACCAGCGGCTTTCAAAATCACATCAAAAGATGTTTTTTCGGGAGCAGCTTCGGCAGCAGCGGCTGGGGCAGCTACCGCAACGGCAGCCGCAGCAGCAGGCTTAATGCCGTAATCGTTCTCGAGGATTTGAGCCAGTTCGTTAACTTCCTTTACGGTCAAATTTACCAATTGTTCTGCAAACGCTTTCAAGTCAGCCATTGTAGTATTAAGTTTTTGGATTGTCGATAATAAAAATAAAAAATAAACGTAAATAACTGGGAACCATACAGCCCGTAACACAACTGCACAGTGGGCGCAACCTACTCGCTACGCTCTCCCAATGTCTTGAGTACCCCATGAATGATGTTGCCACCACTTTGCAACGCGCCAAGCACGTTTTGCATGGGAGACTGCAACAGTCCGATAATTTCGCCCAATAAATCTTCTTTGGACTTGAGGGTTTCCAACGTATCCAATTGGTTGTCGCCGATGAAGAGATCGTAGTTGATGGAAGCACCCTTCAACAGCGGCCTTGGATTACCTTTTTTGGAATTTTTCTTGCGGAAATCCTTTATCAGAGTTGCCGGAAGTTTGGGGTTTTCGGGAGAGAACATCACCCCCGAGAAACCTCTGAACACTGTATCATCAAAAGATGAAAAGTCGCCTTTTCCTGTACGCTCAAGCGCCTTTCTGATGAGAGAGTTTTTGATTACCCGATACTCAATCCCTTTCTCATAGCAGGTACGGCGAAAGATGTTGGTCTTGGCGACCGTCATGCCTGATGCATCGGTAATGTAAAAATTTGCACAATCGGCAAACTTTTCGGTAAGTTCATTGATGATTACTTCTTTTTCTTCCCTTGTCATCGTTTCTCCATTTTACAGTCCTGGCACGGACGTTTTGTCAATAGTGATACCGGGGCTCATGGTACTGGAGAGCGTTACGCTCCTCACATAGGTACCTTTGGCAGTTGATGGTTTCAACTTGACAATGGTATTGATAAGCTCCCGAGCGTTTTCCCGAATTTGATCCGGCGCAAATGAAACTTTTCCAATGCTGGTGTGGATAATGCCAGTTTTATCGACTTTAAAATCGATTTTGCCTTGCTTTACCTCTCTCACCGCTTTGCCCACGTCCATGGTTACCGTACCGGACTTGGGGTTGGGCATCAAGCCACGTGGACCCAGGATCCGGCCCAATTTACCTACTTTGGCCATTACGGTCGGCATCGTGATGATTACGTCAACATCGGTCCACCCTTTCTCAATCTGAGAAATAAAGTCGTCAAGTCCTACGTGTTCAGCGCCTGCTTCTCTCGCTTCTGCCTCTTTTTCGGGGGTGCACAGCACCAAAACCCGTACTTGCTTACCTGTGCCGTGCGGCAAGGCTACAACGCCCCTCACCATTTGATCGGCTTTGCGCGGGTCAACTCCCAAGCGGACATCGATATCCACCGATGCATCAAACTTGGCATAATTGATCTCTTTTACCAGCGCAGAAGCGTCTTCAAGGGAGTACTCATTCTGGGGGTTGTATTTGGCAAGTGCTTCTTTTTGCTTTTTAGTTAACTTTCCCATTGTTGGTGTCTTCAAAAACGATACTGAAAATTACACTCGTTTGCGCTACGCTGCCCAAGGAGGGGAGCCGGCTACGGTCAAACCCATGCTGCGGGCTGTTCCGGCCACCATTTTCATGGCTGATTCGATGGTGAAACAGTTCAGGTCGGGCATTTTGATTTCGGCAATGGTATGGATTTGATCCCAAGTAACCGAACCAATCTTGGCCCTATTTGGCTCTGCTGAACCCTTTTTTGCTTTCGAGGCTTCCATCAACAGAATGGCTGAGGGGGAGGTTTTGATTATGAAATCGAAAGACTTGTCGGAATAAACCGTAATCCGTACAGGCACTACTTGGCCCATCCGGTCTTGGGTGCGGGCATTGAACTGTTTACAGAATTCCATAATGTTCAAGCCCTTGCTCCCGAGTGCCGGGCCAATGGGGGGAGCTGGGTTGGCCTGCCCACCCTTCACCTGTAACTTAACAAAGGTTACTATTTCTTTTGCCATGATTATTGTTCTTTAACAACTTGGATGTAGTTCAATTCGACAGGGGTGTTCCTGCCAAAAATTTTCACCATAACGTTGAGCTTCTTCTTTTCCTCAAACACCTCTTCCACAGTACCAATAAAGCCGTTGAACGGGCCGTCCATTACTTTGACTGCCTCGCCCGCAATGAAAGAAACATTGTGCTTTACTTCCTGTTCGTCGGCATCGGCTACTTTGCCCAGCAGACGGGTAATCTCAGATTCGCGCATCGGCTTGGGGGCGGCGTTGATGTTGGCGCCGTCCACATCCAAGAAATTGATGACACCGGGTACGCTTTTGATAGTATGGATGATTTCACCATTACTAAGGTTGGCGTAAACAAAAATATAACCGGGGTACAAAATTTTCTCGACGGCTACTTTCTTACTCTTACCGTCTTTCATTTTACGGATCTGGTACACTTTTTCTGCCGGGGCAAGTACTTGATCGATGTTTTCGCTGAGCTTATGGATAGAAATTTCTTTCTCAAGGTAAGCTTTTACCTTTTTTTCCTGCCCGCTGACAGCTCGAACCAAGTACCATTTCAATTCGCTCATGGTGATAACGTGGTTTACATAAAAAGTTTCGCTTGCTAACTTACTGAAGGAAGCACTGGAGAAGGTTGCAATAAATTAGCTGCTCCACTTTTTAAATTATTTAAAGAGCTGATAAAATACATTCAGCCCTCTATCTAGGGCGAAGTCGACCACACCGATGAGCATGGCAAAAATGAGTGAAGCGATCAACACCAATATTGAGTTGTTTTGCAACTCTGCGTATTTCGTCCACGTCACGTTTTCCAGCATCTCGATCCGCGACTCCTTCAAAAATTCAATTACCTTGTTCATTTTTTTTTAGCTAATCTGTGCACGGGCGGCAGGATTCGAACCCGCATCGATGGTTTTGGAGACCACTGTTCTACCCTTGAACTACGCCCGTTTGAAATCGGAGTGCAAAATTAGGGAACTCGAACTGATTTACAAGGGGATACGTTAAAAAATTTCAAAAAACCAATAGATTGTCCAAGTCTATGCCTTTGCCAATTTTGAGATAGGCCACATAAGCCGCCACTAACAGGGCAGTAAGCAGAAAGCCGGTGAACAGGCCGCTCCAAAACCGGCCTTGCCCGACCCGGGCAAGTTGGGCTTGCAGGACGCTGACTTGACCCCGGTACTGTTTTTCCACCGCCTCGGCCGGACTGAACCCTTGCTTGAGCTGGGCCTGTAAATCGGCCTCTTGTTTGGCCAGTTTCTCAATGTACAACTGTTTTTCGGCAATGAGCAGATCTTTTTCGGCCATGGCATCGTGCAATTGCTGGAATACCGCACTCCCTTCTTGAGCGGCCACTTGTAGTTTATCGAGGGCTTTGGCCACGGGAACGGGAACGCCGAGAGTTTTGGCCGTCATGGATCGGGCACTGGCTGGGTTGCTGAACATACTTTTGACGAACATATAGACAAGCAGGAGCAGCATTACGGTGGCCAAGCCGATAAAGATGGCGATCTGCTGGTGTTCTTGGGCAGATTTGAAGAGGTCGGTCAGGTAGTTCATAAGCATTGGAGCGTTGTACTGGTCAAAGATAATGATGATTGGCAAAAGAAAAAAGCATTGGGCCGCGTTGGCCAGCCGCCGCTCAACTGAGATCGGCCAGCCGAAGAAATTCCTTGGGCCGGATCCCCCGCTCGGTGCTTTGGAGGGAGCAGCATTCGTGGATGGGATCGTGCTCAAAGAACAACAACCAGTCTTCGGCGGCAGCCCGCTGGAGGATCGCTTCCTTCTCGTGCATGGCTTGGAGCGGGCGCACGTCATAGGCCATCACGTAGGCGATGGGCAAATGGCCCGCCGAGGGGAACAGATCCCCGCAGAACAGGATCTTGTGGCCCTTAAAATGGATGAGTGGCAACATTTGCTGCTCGGTGTGGCCATCGACGACCATCAGCTCCACTTGCGGCAAGAAAGGCACGCTGGTGCTGGCTTGGCCTCCCGTGGGCAGGGGCACGTGCAAAAGTTGCCCGCTGTCGTGCACCGGGGCGAGGTTTTCGACCAAGAAACTGGCCCGCTCGCGGGGGTTTGGCGCAGTGGCCCACTGCCAATGGGCCGCATTGGTCCAATACTGGGCCTTGGGAAACACCAGTTCGTAGCCCTCACCCGCCCGGCGGACTCCGCCCCCGCAATGATCGAAGTGCAAGTGGGTGAGGAACATATCGGTGATCTCGCCCGGGCCGATGCCCGTGGCCCGGAGCGAACCCATCAGGGAGTCGTCCCCGTGCAGGTAATAATGCCGGAAAAACTTTTCGCCCTGCTTGTCCCCAATCCCATTGTCGATCAAGACAGTGCGCCCATTGTCCTCGATCAGCAGGCAGCGCATGGCCCAAGTGCACATGTTATTGGCATCGGGCGGGTTGAGGTTTTTCCACAGGCTTTGGGGCACTACCCCGAACATGGCCCCGCCGTCGAGTTTAAAAAAACCGGTGTTGATGGTATAAAGATTCACAAAAGAGGGGGCTATTGGGTGTCGACCGCTAAATTCGGCTATTTTTTCCCAAAATGCACAACATCGCCAAGAAAGTTGGGACAAAAACATTGGACTGTCTACGCCATTTCTTTGGGCAAAGCGTTAATTTTGTGCCATTGATGGTGGTTGCACCGCCACCTAAACCAATAGACCCAATACCATGAATTTTGAACTTACCGAAGAACATTTGGCCGTACAAAAAGCGGCCCGCGAATTTGCCCAGACTGAACTACTGCCCGGCGTTATTGACCGGGACGAAACCCAGACTTTTCCCACCGAGCAAGTGAAAAAGATGGGCGAGCTGGGTTTTATGGGCATGATGGTGGAGCAGCAGTATGGCGGCAGCGGCATGGATGCCGTTTCTTATGTACTCGCCATGGAAGAGTTGTCCAAGATCGATGCCTCCGCCTCAGTGGCCATGTCGGTCAATAACTCGCTGGTCTGTTGGGGGTTGGAGATGTATGGCAATGAAGCCCAAAAACAAAAATACTTGATCCGGCTGGCCAAGGGCGAAATCATCGGGGCGTTTTGCCTCTCCGAGCCTGAGGCGGGCAGCGATGCCACCAGCCAGCAGACCACCGCTCAAGACATGGGCGATCACTACTTGATCAATGGCACCAAAAATTGGATCACCAACGGCAGCAGTGCTTCGGTGTATTTGGTCATTGCCCAAACCCATCCCGAGAAAAAGCACAAAGGGATCAACTGCCTGATCGTGGAGCGCGGTATGCCCGGGTTTATAGTGGGCAAAAAGGAGAACAAACTGGGCATTCGGGGGTCGGATACGCACTCACTCATGTTTACCGACGTGAAAGTGCCCAAAGAAAACCGCATCGGCGAAGACGGGTTCGGGTTCAATTTTGCGATGAACACCCTCAACGGTGGCCGGATCGGGATCGCGGCCCAAGCACTGGGCATTGCTTCGGGGGCCTACGAACTCGCCCTGCAATATTCCAAAGAACGCAAAGCATTTGGTAAAGAAATCAGTCGGCATCAAGCCATTGCCTTCAAACTGGCCGACATGGCCACCAAGATCGAGGCGGCCCGTTTGCTTTGCCTCCAAGCAGCTTACCTCAAAGATGCCCATAAGGATTTTGCCCACGCCAGCGCAATGGCCAAATTGTTTGCTTCCCAAGTGGCCATGGAAGTGACGGTGGAAGCTGTCCAGATCCACGGCGGCTACGGGTTCGTTAAAGAATTTCATGTGGAGCGGCTCATGCGCGATGCCAAGATTACCCAGATTTATGAAGGGACTTCCGAAATCCAGAAGATCGTGATCTCAAGGGGGATTTTGAAATAGATCAAACCACGCCCGAGATGGGTTTGGCTGAACAAGTGGTGCTCCATTGGCAACAATATTTATCAGCAAGTTGGCTGAGGTCTTACAGTTTGGGTCAGCCCAACTTTTTGTATTTGATCTGTCTCAAAATGAAAATTGAACATCTGGCCATCTGGACCCACGATCTGGAGCGCCTGAAAGCGTTTTACCAAACCTATTTTGGGGGCCAAGCCAACGCCAAGTACCTCAATTCGGCCAAGGGCTTTGCCTCTTATTTTTTGACTTTTGGCGATGGCGGGGCAAGGCTGGAACTCATGCAACGGGCCGATGTGCCCAATCCTGACCACCCGGCAGGCACTGAATTGGTCGGTTTGACCCATTTTGCCCTTGCGGTGGGCAGCCCCGCCAAAGTGGATGCCCTAACCGAGCGCTTGCGGTCCGACGGCTTTGCGGTGGCATCGGACCCGCGCACCACCGGCGATGGGTATTACGAAAGCGTGGTACTTGACCCGGACGGCAACCGGCTGGAATTGGTGGCCTGAAATTTTGTTGAACATTAACACCGCCCACCTAACTTAAACAGCAATTGATATGACTAAACAGCGAATGGCCATTGACATGGACGATGTAATGGCCGATGCCACTGGCCGGTTTATTGAGTATGTCCAGGATCGGCACGGCAAAACGGTGGGGCGGCACGAACTCCGCGATAAATTGGCCGAAAAAGTGGGCATCCCTTACGCTGACATCCGTTCGTGGCTCTACGAGGACGGCTTCTTTCGGGGAATGAAGCCCATGACCGACAGCCAGGCGGTGGTCAGGGCATTGGCCGAGAAATACGATGTGTTCATTGTGTCGGCCGCCATTGAGTTTCCGCAATCGCTGCGCGAAAAAGTGGAGTGGATCGAGGAGCATTTTCCTTTCATCAATTGGAAACACATCGTACTCTGCGGGCACAAGTATATTATCAAAGCCGACTACCTGATTGATGATCACGAAAAAAACCTGGTGAGCTTTGAAGGAAAATCCATCGTTTTCAGTGCCCCGCACAACATCCACCTCACCAACTACACCCGGGTAAATGATTGGCAAGAGGTAGCTGCGTTGTTTCTATAAGTTGTTCAACCGTTGTTTCCTCCTATGTCCACCCAACCCAGTACCCTACCCGCCCGAATAGCCGTGGGAGTGATGTTTTTTATCCTCGGTTTTGGCTTCGCGGCTTGGGCTTCGCGCATTCCCGCCATTCAAGCCAAGTTCGAACTGTCGGTGGGCGAACTGGGCACGGTGCTCTTGAGCCAGCCGCTTGGCTCCATTTTCTCACTTCCGTTGGCCGGTTGGCTAGTGGCCCGCTTTGGCAGCCGGCACCTCAATCTATTGGCGGCCTTGGGCTTTAGCCTGTTGTTGCCCACCATTGCCCTGGCCAATACCCCTTGGCAGTTGGCCATTGCCTTGTTCTTTTTTGGTGGAATGTCCGACACGCTCAACATTGCGGCCAACACCCAAGCCGTAGCCGTGGAAGCGGCCCACGGCAAGCCCATCATGTCGTTGTTCCACGGGCTGTTCAGTTTGGGCAGTCTGGTCAGCGCGGCGGCGGGTGGGATCATGGCCCAGTTGCTGGTTTCGCCACTGGCCCACTTTGGGTTGACGGCCGTCATTGGCATTGGGCTGGCCCTCGTTTTTTACCCGGCCCTGTTCAAGCACGACCTACCCCGCGATGCCCGGCAGCCGCTGTTTGCCATGCCAGAGTCGGCCATGTGGTGGCTGGGCCTCATCGGGTTTTGTGCCATGCTGGCCGAAGGGGCCATGGTTGATTGGAGTTCAGTCTATTTCGTCCAAACCTTTCAGGCCACGGGTGGGCTGACCACCGCAGGTTACACGGCCTTCTCCTTGGCCATGACCCTCGGCCGGTTCAGTGGCGATTACCTCATCCAGCGGTTTGGCACCCTGCGGATGCTGCGCGGCAGTGGGGCATTGTCGGCCTCGGGACTGGCCCTGGCCTTGGGTTTCAGCCATCCGGCCGTGGTCATTTTGGGCTTTGCTTTGGCCGGGGCGGGGCTGGCCACGGTGGTTCCGATGGTGTACAGCGCAGCGGGCAGATCCAAAACCATGCACGCGGGCATGGCCATTGCGGCGGTGTCCACGGTGAGCTACGCGGGCTTCTTGATCGGGCCGCCCATTATTGGTTGGGGGGCCGACCTGACCAGCCTCCGCTTGTCGCTCACGCTGGTGATTGCACTGGGGCTAACAACCGCTTTCTTCGCCAAACGGGCCGTGGAAGGCAATCAGTAGGCCAATGGTTTGACTTGTTGTTCCGATTGCGTCCGCCAGTTTCGGGGCTTTACTATTTCAGGTGAAATAGTTCTACGATGTTGCTTTGTTGTTCCCATTGTTCCCGCCAACGGTTATCCCCATGATCGAAGTCCGTTCCATTGCAGCGGCCGATACTTGGCCACTCCACCACCGGGCCATGTGGCCCGACCAGCACCTGGATCACGTAAAAACTGGTCGAGGATCCAGACAGGCAACATTATGGCCTGTTGGCCGATGGGCAATTGGTGTCGGTCATCTCGCTTTTCGGCCAAGGCCCCACCGCCCAGTCCCGCAAGTTCGCCGTTGAGCCCACCGAACAGGGCAAAGGCCACGGCTCCCGTTTGTTGGGCCATTTGGTGGAAGCCGCTCAACAAATGGGCGTTCAACTGCTTTGGTGCAATGCCCGCACCAGTGCGACATTTCTTTACGAAAAATTTGGATTTGTCACAGTTTCTGGGTCATTTTGGCAACATGGCACTGAGTATGTGCGCATGGAAAGGATTTTTTGAATGTCATCCATAAATATGATCTGCGATGCAACCCATTCCCATCAAAACAACCGTAGTTGGCTCTCTCCCCTTCCCCGGCTGGCTAGAATTTGGTAGCCAACACTTATCCACTTTTGGCCCGGCCGACGTGGAAGAAATGATCGAGGACGCGGTCACGGCGGCCATCCAGGATCAAGTGGCCGCCGGACTGGACGTGATCACCGACGGGGAGCAGACCCGCTTGGATTTCAACCTATCCTTTTATGGGTATTTGCAAGGGATCGAGGCCAATGAGGCCGAAACCCGCAAATTTGGCCCGCCCGCCCATGACCAGCGGGGAAAGCACAACCTCGTGGCCCCGCTCACCGCCCCGCGTGGCTTGGGAGTAGTGGCCGAGTTTAAGCGGCTCCAGCGGCTGGCCCCGGCGGGGCATATCCTCAAGGCATCTTTGCCCGGCCCCTATACACTCTCGGGCCGGATGCTGCCCGGTACGCTCTACCGCGACCGCTGGGAGGTGACCGAGGCCCTGCTGCCCTTGGTACGTCAGGAAATCGCCGATCTGGTGGCGGCGGGCTGCACCGAAATCTGTGTGGATGAGCCATCCATGAGTTGTTATGCCTACAAAGAGGACACCAAGCGGTTTGTCGATATTTTCAATCGGACGGTGGCCCCGGCGGTGGGCAAGGCCCGGCTCTCGATGCACCTTTGTTTTGGCAATTTCAAAGGCCGATCAGTGGGCAAAAAGACCATCGCCCCCATGTTGCCCGATTTTCTGGACATGCACGTGGACGAACTGCACTCCGAAATGACGATCCTCAACTTTTCTGAAGTCCACTTGCTGGAGCGTTTTGCCGAAAAGATGGACGTGGCCGTCGGGGTGATCGATGTTAAGAGCTATTACATTGAAACCGCCCAAGACGTGGCCGAGCGCATCCGCCGTTGCCTGCCCTACGTGCCCGCCGAGAAACTGGCTGTGGCCCCCGATTGTGGGATGAGCCAGACCGCGCGCTGGGCCACCCGCCTCAAGCTCAAAGCAATGTGCGACGGGGCGAAATTGGTGCGGGCTAGTTTGTAAATCCAAGCAATCCGCTTTGCCCCTTGCTTGGAGCAGCCCACAAATATATTTGCTGGATCGGTTATTTCCCGATCTTATGGCACTATGGAAGCAATGCGCGAAAAACTTCCATTTTCGGCTTATTCACCCAATTCCAAACGCATTTTGAGCCGGGCATTGCCTTCGCCAAAGTACAGTGCGTTTTCGCCCACGGTCACGAATCCAAGGCGTTCATACAGGGCGATCGCGGGTGCGTTGTCCGGGGCCACGCTCAAGTACATGGCTGGGCAAAGAAAAGAGTGACAGGCAGTTAGCAGAGTGTGCATCAACTTTTTGCCAAGGCCCTGGCCCTGGTGGGTTTGGGCCACCGCCAGCGACAGGCACCATGCCGAGCGATCAACCGGGGCAACGGCCCCCAGCACATACCCCACCAAGGCCCCGCCGGGGATTTCGGCCACCCAAAAAAGCGGCGCCGAAATGTCCCAAAACTGGCGAAAGACAAACAACGGATAGGCCAAGCCCCCAAATTCGGCTTGGTCAAGGGCCACTAGCGATGGCAAATCGGCCAAGGCAGCGGGGCGGAGATGAACGGACATGGGCTGCGGGACAAAATGATTTTTTGTAAAACTACCGATTTTCCCCACTTTTGCCCCATGCGCAAACTGACAATGGATGAACTGGGCCGTTATGCGGCCAGCGACTATGCCGCCAACGCCCAAACGACTATCGTGCTCGTGCTGGACAACGTGCGCAGTATGCACAACGTGGGGTCGGCGTTCCGCACTGCTGATGCGTTCGGCTTGGCCAAGCTCTACCTCTGTGGCATTACGGCCACTCCCCCGCACCGCGAGATCCACAAAACTGCCCTAGGGGCCGAGCAGTCGGTGGCTTGGGGGCACGCGCCCGATACTGCCGCGCTGCTACACCAGCTCCGGGCCGAGGGCTACCGAGTGGTGGCCCTAGAGCAAACCGATGCCAGTACCTCCCTAGCTGATTTTCGGCCCAGCCCCAGCATCAAGTATGCCCTGGTATTTGGCAATGAAGCTTTTGGGGTGAGCGAAGAGGCCATTGCGGCCTGCGATGCCGCCCTTGAAATCCCCCAGTTTGGCACCAAGCACTCCTTCAATATCTCGGTGAGCATCGGCATCGTGTTGTGGCATTTTCACTTGACCAAACCGCAAATTTGATTGCACAAAAAACGCTTGGATTCCTCAAATTGGCGCAACTTGGCCCAGATCGGACAAAAAGCACCTATTGATTGAGTTGGCGGCCAGCGACCCAAAAAGTCTTTGCAAATAAAAAGCAACCTTAAACAATTCGTTTAACCTTGGGGTGAACAGTGCTAAATGAAGGGTAATGCAATGAAAAAACTTCACTATTGGCTGAACGCCAAACGTATGATATGGAAATCAAAGCTTGAGGCGTTTGATCCGGGGGCCGCCTTGCGCGAACTCATCCTGATCGTGGCGGGCATCTTGATCGCCTTTGCCATCAACAACTGGAACGATGAGAGAAAGCAGCGCAACAATGAGGTAAAAATGTTGAAGGAACTGAAGGCCAGCCTCACCAATGATCTGCGCGACATTGAAGGGAACTTGAGCGGCCTCGGACAAATGATAAAGAGCAAAGAAATCATCATCAAAAGTGAGCAGAAGGGTTATGATGATTCCTTGCACCAGCACTTGAACCGTGTCCTTTATACTGATATTTATTTGGTGGTGAACCGCGGCTCCTTTGAAAGCCTCAAATCGCTCGGCCTCCATTTGATTTCCAATGATTCCCTCCGCTTGAAAATCATCAATTTATACGAATATGACTACAAGATCCAAGAAAAGAATGAGACTCTCCGGGGCGAATATGTGTTCAACAAAGTAGCAGAATTTGCCAAGGAAGTCATGCTATTGCACGAAGAAAAAACGGGTAGGCCGGAGCGCTTCACCAACCTTTTTCGCAATACCGATTTTAAAGTGGTGCTTTATCAAATGTATAATTTTGATGGTTTTAAGGAGCAGCAATATCGTTTTTTTGATAAAACGTTGCGCCAACTCATTGCCGATCTTGATCGGGAGATCGAACGTTTGGAATAGCCGACATTCAACAGCGGCTCACCACGCCACAATATTACTGGTAAAATCAACAAACTATCAACGCTAACCCATTTCCCCATGATCCATATCGCATGGCAGGGCGTTTATCCAGCCCTTACCACCAAATTTACCCCAACTGATGAATTGGACTTGGCCACTTTCGGGCACAACCTGACGGCCCAGTTGGCGGCGGGCGTTTCGGGCATTATCCTGGGCGGCTCGCTGGGCGAGGCCAGTACCCTGACCGACCCAGAAAAAGACACTTTGGTGCAGGCAGCCTTGGCCCAAGTGGCCGGGCGGGTGCCGGTGATCCTCAATATTGCCGAGGGAGCCACCCGCCGGGCAATTTCCTTGGCCCAAGCGGCTGAGCACCACGGCCTGGCTGGCCTGATGCTGTTGCCCCCCATGCGCTACCGCACCGACGACCGCGAAACCGTGACTTATTTTAAAGCCGTGGCCCAGTCGACCAGCCTGCCGATCATGATATACAACAACCCGGTGGACTACAAAACTGAGGTCAATTTGGCGGGGTTCGACGAACTGCTGCGCGATTGTCCCAATGTGCAGGCTGTGAAAGAGTCGACCCGGGACGTGTCCAATGTGACCCGGCTCAAATCGGCGTTTGGCGATCGCCTGAAGGTTCTGTGCGGGGTGGACACCCTGGCCATGGAAGAACTGGTGATGGGGGCCGAGGGTTGGGTGGCCGGGCTGGGGTGCGCGTTCCCCCGCGAAACGGTGGCCATTTACCGCTTGGTGCAAGCGGGCCGGTTGGCCGAGGCCCGGGCGATCTACCGCTGGTTCATGCCTTTGCTGGAACTGGACATCCACCCCAAACTGGTCCAGTACATCAAACTGGCCGAGCAAATGGCCGGCTTGGGCACGGAGCACGTCCGTGCCCCGCGCCTCCCGCTCGTGGGCGAGGAGCGGGTACAAATTGCTGGGATCATTGCCCAAGGATTGGCCACCCGCCCCACCTTGCCCGCCGACTTGGGCATGTAGGATTGGGCAGGGTTTATTTGCCACCTTATTTGACTGGTTCGGCTCCATGATGACCCCTAAGATTTCAGGAGCATCGGCTATCGCGAGGTCAACAAATCGATACTGTCATATATTTGAATATTGAGCAAAAATCAACCTACCAATGGCTTTAAAAACAACTGTCAAAGTAAGTGGGGTCAACAACCTGAGCGATGCGCGTTACTGCGCGGGCATGGGCGTGGCCTTGATCGGGTTTGATCTGACTCCGGGATCCCCCAATTTCCTGTTGCCCGAAAAAGCACGTGAAATAGCTGGCTGGCTGGCCGGGGCCAGCATTGTGGGCGAAATAACTGGACCTGCGGTACCAGCATGGGCCGACTATCCGCTAGCGGCCCTGCAAGTGGACAACGAAACCGCCCTAGGCGCGGTGCAGACAAGTGGCTTGCCTGTTTGGTATGCCATCGATGTGACCTTAGCCGCCGATCTGGCCTTGGCCGAGAGCACCATGCAACAGCTCAGTGATCAAGTCACCGGCTTTCTGCTACACGGTTCGATCGAGCTGGCCGGATCGGTGCACCAGACCCTTGCGTCGTTGGCCAGCCGGTTTCCCATCCTATTGGGCATTGGGATTGGCGACAATGTGCTCGAACTGCTGGAATCGATCCGGCCGCTGGGACTGGCCCTGCAAGGTGGCCAAGAAAGCAGGCCCGGCTGGAAGGACTTTGATGAAATGGCCGCCGTTTTAGATCGGTTGGAAGTGGAAGATGGAGTGGAATATTGAACAGCAAAATAGCTGGGCCAAGCCCTGATCAGGGCAAAAGTGCTGCACCTGGTTGATAAGCCGCCTTGGATCAAACGTCCTGCGCTCCTTTTCCCGTCTGACCGAACGGCTGGACTGTTATTGGGGTGGCCGCGATGATTCAGTCAACTTTCCACCCATTTAGCTTATCTTCGCCGCACATCTACCCACCCATGTACATGCGGATACTTTTTGTTTCACTGGTGCTTTGCGGCTGGCTCGCTGGGCCCTCCTTGGCCCAAAACGCACTCAGCCCGGCCGAGATCTTGCAGCGGGCCGTTGCCGCCGCCGGGGGCGACACTTGGCAAAAGCCCCAAACGCTCACCCTCCAAGGGGAAGCTGATTTCTACCCTTATGGCAAAACCACTGGCCACCTCCACTTGGATGGGTATGCCATGTCGCGGGTGTACCCTACTGAGAACGACGAAGCCCACAAAGCCAATGGCAAAGTCCGCTTTGATGCCACTTGGGGCGATTCGGTGTTTTTCCGGCTGGCCTTTAATGGAAAAAGTCCCCAGACTTTTCTGGCCGAACGGGCCAAACCCTACGAAAAGCATTTTTCGCTGAGCAATAATTTTGGCTTTGGCATTATCCGTTTTGCCAATGCGCCCGGCTTCCTGCTCGAGCGCTTGGCCGACGACGAGGTGGAGGGCCACGCCTGCTATTTTTTACAGATCATGGATCCGAAGCAAAACGTGACCGTTTTTGGCATCGACCAGCGGAAATTCTACATCCGCATGGTGGCTTTCCATACCGAAGTGGGGCACCACCACCGCGTGTATTCGGACTTCAAGAAAGCCAAGCAGGTCAACTTCTTACAACCCACCCGGGTACGGCTCTATTTTGAGGGAGTCAAATGGATGGACATCCGTTGGCGCCGGTTCGCGGTCAACCAGCCCATTGCCGACGAGGTTTTTGTGGTAAAATAACCAAACAAGCAGAGAGCCCCTTGCCACCGGTGTTTCATCAGCGATTTAGGCTTCCACCTTGGCCGCATCGGGCCTAGCCCAAGGTTTTGTGGCAGGTTCGAGTAGCCGCCATTTTGGCCCAACTCAAACCAAGCAGATAGTCATTTCATTGGGTTTATGTGTGATTGTGCCGTGTTGCTGCGCGCCCTTCATTGGCATCCACCCGATCCCCAAATCGCCCAATGAACGGCCTCCAAGCACATAATGGCCACTAAAAAGATTGTTTTTGAAAAAAAGCGGCGAATTGTTCTGCAAAATTTGGAAGTGTGGTTTTTAAAATTGTAAATTCGGGCAATACCAACCAAAAAAACACGAACATGAGCAAATTTGATGAAGCTATTGTAACGTATAAGGAAGAAATGCAAAAATCAGGCATTTCAATTGATGATGCCTTATTGACTGCGGTTGCCAAAGGTTTAGGCCCCTCTATCTACAACAATGATGCCTCGCGGGTTTCTGCCTCTGACCAGTCGGAATTGGATCGGGTCAAAAACAATTTTTTGATCAAAAAACTGGGGCTAACCGATGGCCCAGCCCTTGATGCAGCCGTCAAAGAAGTAGTGGCCCAGTTTGGTAGTAGCAACCGGAATAAATACCGGGCAATCTTCTACGCATTACTGGTCAAAAAATTCGGCAAAGAAAGCAATTACCTTTCCTAAACCAGTTTAGGAAAGGTCGGGCAATGGTTGTTGGCTGGTTAACTGCCCGGCAACCATTGCCCGACCTTTTTATTTAGCCCAAGTACGCTTCCCTTGAGAAAGAGTTTTTTAGTCCCCACCATAGCCACCCATCACTGGCGCTTTAATGCTTTGGCAATCAATGGCTCAAACATTGTTTTGGTCAATCAGTAACCTTGTCAAGTTCATTTTCTGCTGATTCCCCAAGAAGCGAGCATATGCACGACGAACGATGCGGCTGTTTATCAATCCAAACACTACTCAGTCGCGGGCCAAAATCTGGGCCAAGCGCCGCTTGCGGTACCAGTCGTCAAACCGTTTGTAGATATAGACAATGAACACCATCGCGGCAGCAAATAGGGCAATCTCATTACTAAAGAACAACAAACTGATGATGATGATGACCAGAAACAAAAATACGCCCACATTGCGGAACAGGCCCATGTAATAGACCACCGGCTTTACCTCGGCAATGAGGGCATTGGCCACCTTAATCTGCTGGTCTATGCGTTGAGAAAGCTGTTCCAACCGTTGTTTGAACCGGGGAATATTCTCGAACTGGAGGTGGAGCACATATACTTCCTCCTCCTTGGTGTTGAAAGCACGGGCCAGCCGGATGGAATTGTCCACCTTCTCGATTACGCTGGTAAATTTGATGCGCGAAGCGATCACAAACAAGAAGAACATGGAACTGAACAGCGTCAAGAACATAATCCAAATAACCAAAAATTGCACCGTGGTAAAAATATCATAGGCTTGGTTGAAATCCAGTTCCAGCACCAACAAATCCCGCAGTAACTTTTTGAAAATCATCCCAAATGCCTGCATATCGGCATAGTTTAGGCGGCTGTCATCAGAAGCCAACAGGGTGAGAAAACCCGAAAAAGTCAAGGCCCCAAACATCACACTCTCCAAAATATACGCTTCTACCCGGTTGCTCAGGTTTTTTAACTCTCCCTCGAGTTCAATAATGGCACTGTCGTTGACATCCACGCGCGAGGCCGCCCCCAAAGCTGGCTTCTCGCTGACTTCTCTGCCCATCAAGTTGGCTGCTACGTTCTCTTGGGTGACCTTGCTGGCAGTATCCGGCATGATCACGGTGCCTTTTTCCAATTGTTCGGTCAAGCTGGCCGCCCTGTTGCGCACTGTGGGCGTGCTGATCGAGGAGATGAAAAGCACAAAGGCCCCATAGACAAATGCCGTGATGGTAAAAGCGACACTAATGCCAGTCCGCATGCTGCTGCTGCGCGAACTGCCCCAATCGATTTGATCCAAATCGGCAAACACACTGATGACCATGTAGCTAAAAGTGAGCACAAAAAAGACCCGGAAAACAACCGAGAACGAAGACCCGATCAGTTCGTAGGGGGCTGGCTGGGCAAACCCTTTGGTGATGTATTGCCACACTTCGCCAAAGTTGGCCTCATTCAGGCGGGCTTTCTCGATAGAAGCCCGGTATTTATACTCGCGATAGAGGGCAAATGCAACTGTAAAGAGTGTGATCAAGAGTTGCAGGCTGATAAATACCCACGAGTGGCTCTCCCGGCCAAAAAGCAATCGGTACAGGCCCAGTGAACCCCAGCGCAAAAAATAGTCGCCGGCCAGCACAATGGGTGAGTAGTCAGCTACGGCAATGGGTCTCCGTCTTTTGGGTTGTGCCATGAGGCGCTAGGTCGGTTTTTTGCTGGGAAAAGCGGGCTAAGTGGTGCTTGAGCACTAGGGGGAGGGCAAAAGTAGTGATTTTTGCAAAAAATGGGCAATTTTTTGGGTCAGTACTTCATTGATCCGGTGATACGACTCATGGGTCCAGCCGGCCACGTGGGGCGAAAAAATGACTTTTTCGGAGTCGGCCAGATAGGCAAAAGCTTCGGCCTGCGGCCCCGACAGGGTGCTGAGCTTTTCGTTTTCCAGCACATCAAGCCCCGCGCCCAGCAGTTTGCCACTGGCGATCCCTTGGGCCAAGTCCGCCAGCAGGGCAATCTCCCCCCGCGATGTGTTGAGCAGGTAAATATCGTTGGCAAACTGGCAAAAGAAGGCCGTATTGGCCATTCCCCGGGTTTCGGCCGTAAGTGGTATGTGCAGGCTGAGCACGTCGGCTTGGGCGAAAAGCTGCTCGAGGCCCACTTCTTGGGCATATTGATCGCGTTCCCAGCCGACGTGGTATTTATCATAGGCGAGCACCGGGCACCGAAACCCCGACAAACGCTGGGCAAATGCCCGGCCCATGTTGCCGTAGCCGATCAATCCGACCGTGAGGCTGCCCAGCTCCCGGCCCCGGTTGCGCTCGCGCTGCCAGTCGCGGTGGCGCACTTCGCGATCGGCCATGTGCAGCCGGTTGAGCAGGGCCAACAATAAGCCCACTGTATGCTCCCCCACGGCGTCGCGGTTGCCCTCGGGGGCATTGAGAATGGCGATGCCCCGCCGATCGGTCTCCGTTGTATCGATCTGGTCGGTGCCGGCCCCGGCCCGGGCAATAAAACGCAGCCGCGTTGCTTGATCCAAAACGGTTTTATCGAAATTGATTTTGCTCCGCACCACCAATCCGTCATACTGCCCCACAATGGCCAGAAATTCAGCCTTGGTGATGGCCGGCCGATAGTCGGGTTGGCAACCAATGCTGACCAGCATCTGGGGGAGCGAAGGGTGCATCTCATCAATGATAAGGACTTGGGGGTTCATGGCAGATCGATGGTGGCAATGCACTTTAGTTCGATGGCAATGGGCGTTGGCAGGGCGTTGACCTCTACTGTGGTGCGGCAGGGCTGGTTGTCCGCAAAATAGTCGGCGTAAATGCGGTTGTAGGTGGCAAAATCCTGTTTCATATCGGTCAAAAATACCGTCACATCCACCAAGTTGGCCCAACTGCTGCCTGCTTCTTCCAGGATAAGGCGCACGTTGCGGAACACCGCGTGGCACTGCGCCGCTATGTCATGGGCAACCAACCGGCCCTGTTCGTCAACCACATTGCCGGGGATTTGGGGGTTGCCCCTTTCGCGTGGCCCCACGCCGGAGAGAAACAACAGGTTGCCCACCCGTCGTGTATAAGGGTAAGCACCCACTGGCTCGGGCGCGCGGGAGGGCTGGATGGAATCGTGCATGATTGGCCGTTTGAGCCGCAAATATGCTTTTTTTGGGTTGATTTCGGGGCTGGATCATTAGAATAGGCAGAAAATTACCGCAATCAGCCTCATAACAAAGCTGCCCCGCTTGGGCGGGGCAGCGCTCAAAACAAGATGGATGGCCAAGCTAAATCGTTGCCCTCTTTCCCTCTTCTTTTGCCGTGACCAGTACATGAGCAACAAACAACGTGCTGGTTACCAGCACTACTGTGCCCACGGCATAAATGGCCCATTGGGCCACGGATGACATAGAAGCCAAGGCTTCAGTATTGATTGTGTTCGATTCCATAAGTAGATGTGTTTTAATTATTGTAGCCATTAAAGTTAAGGAATCATTGACGGAAAAGCAAATGATGCCCGGTTTACTCTTTCGGGAAATTCGGGTGTAATTTGCCGGCGCAACCCAAGGGGCCACACTTTACCAGTCAAATCCATGCAAGCCACCCTATCCTACCAGCCCCGGCACAAGATCCGGCTGGTGACCGCCGCCGCACTCTTCGACGGCCACGATGCTGCCATCAACCTCATGCGCCGGATCCTCCAGTCCTCGGGGGCAGAGGTGATCCATTTGGGCCACAACCGCTCGGCCCAAGAAGTAGTGGAATGCGCCATTCAAGAAGATGTGCAGGGAATTGCAGTCACCTCCTACCAAGGCGGGCACTTAGAATATTTCAAGTATATGTATGATTTGCTCCATGAGCGCGGGAGTGGCCACATCCGCCTATTTGGTGGCGGCGGGGGCACCATCCTGCCCACCGAGGTTGCCGAGCTGCACGCTTACGGCATCGCCCGGATCTATTCGCCCGATGATGGCCGGCAAATGGGGCTACAAGGGATGATCAACGATCTATTGCAAAAATGTGATTTTTCCACGTTGGAAGCCAGTGGTTTTATGGCCACTCACTTTGCTGGGTAGGGGCAAGTGGCATTGGTTTTGTTGAATGCGGGCAATGTATGTTTCTATATTTAGAAACTCTGGTCATCTTTGTGGCATTTAACAATGATAGTGACCGATGAGATATTTTGAGACAAGGTTTGCAAAAGCATTGATCCCAGCAATATATCTGCCAGGGCAGGGGCCGGGTCGCCAAGTGCCAAGGTCAGTCCCGAAGGGGTGACATCCCTGCTCCACAGCAGGTGCGGCCCGCCGGGGTGTAGCAAAAAATTCGGGCCGCCAAACCCGGTTTCCCCGAGCTGGGCATTCTGGATCCGAAGGCTATGTTCAAAGCCCAGTGGAACTTTGAAAACGCAGTAAAATCAGCCAAGAACGACCCGAACCTTTTTTTAACCCCCAATCCCAGCCGATAATATGATTGATGCGCCTAAAATGGCAGACACAGCGTGATGAATTTGATTTTCCACCCAACCCATTAATTTGGTGGCACATTTGCATTTTTGCCAGTTCCCGGAGGAACCGCTGGGCGGGCCCAAAAAGGGTTCCCGATAAGACCTAGCACCCGATCAAAGACGTTGGTTTGGTGCAGGTTGGCAGATTCAGGGCCTATTCGCCGAGCAAAAGCTATTTCGTCAAGATCTTCCGGCAGGGGCAGCCCTGATCCGTGTTGAAAAACTTGCGCCCAAACGACGAGTGCACCACCCCGATGTGCCGCTGTTCTTGAATCTTGGGGGTGCGGGAAAGTTGACCGGGCCGCTCCCGGGGCGTGGCTGCCGCTGGCCGTTTGTCTCCACAGGAAGCGAGCAGCAGGCCCAAGCAAGCAATGGCTATGACGATTTTCATGGGTATACTTTTCAGTAAAATTACTATTTTGGCCAGCAATAACCAAACAAAGGGTTGCGCGCCCTATTTGGCCGGGAGTTGGCGATAAAAATATAGCTCATGCCGGGGCAACAGCGACGGGTGAAAAATCTTTACCAAGTCTTGCAGGACCAGATCCGGGCGCAACACCCCCAGTTCCCAATAAACATTGCCCCCAGTGGGCAGGATCTGCTGGTCATTGTTGAACAATTGTTGGGTTTGCACCGCCGCAAAATTGGCAAAGCGCTGATCTGCCGCCACCAGCGAAGCAACCGTGGGATAATTGCCGGGGTTGATGTTGATCCAAATTTGCCCCGCCTTGGCCTTGGCAAATACGGCTTCCAAGCCCAGTCTTTGGCTGCCCAATGTCGTATCGGTTTGCCACAGGTAGTCGCCGCCAGCATCGCGGATAAGCTGCGCGGGGAAACTCCGGCCGCCGGGCATGTACCAAATATCTTGATACGGGGCACTGGCAAAAACGGTGGGCCGCTTGCTCACCGTTTGCACTTTGGCCACGAGGGCCAAGTAATTTTGTTCAATCAAACCAAACAGGCTGTCGGCTTGGTGCGTTCTGCCCGTGAGCAATCCTGCCACTTTGACCCACTCGGCCCGGCCCAAGGGGGTTTCTTCCATATAATCGGCATTGATCAGGGCCTTGATCCCCAGTTGGGCCAGCCGATCATAAACGGGACTGCTGCCATCCATGCCATAAGCCATCACCAAATCTGGCCCTAGGCCCAACACCGCTTCAGGGTTGAGACCGCCATTTTCGGTGCCAACTTCCCGAATGCGACCGTTGGCCACCAATTGGCGTACTTGGGGGCTGCACAAGTATTTGGTTTGCGAAAACCCCACGATGCTGCCCGCCGCCCCAATGTGCTCGAGCATGGGCGCGTGGGTGGTGGAGGTGCACACCAAGCGCTGCACCGGTGTGGTGATCAGCACTGCCCCCGGCGGCAGATCGGTGGGCGTGGCCGCTCCTCGCGGAACGAGCGCATAAATAAAGGCCGACGATTTGCCAGCCCATGCCTGCTTGACTGTCAACAAAGCATAGCCATTTTGTAGCGATATCGCAAAGCGTTTGGCATATCGGGGGGCGGATGGATCCTGGGCTGACCACTGCGCATTTTGATCGGTCGCCTGCCGAGCCGCTGGGTCGCAACCAGCGCAAAGGAGGGCCCAAACTAGGAAAATGGCCCAATTGGACAGCAAGCGCGCCCGCGAAAACCGATGGTTGAATAGAAATAGCATGGCACAAAGGTAGGAATTGATGGGCAAATGCGCAGGGCAAGGCGGGCATTGGTTGGAACCAACGCATGCTACTTAAGTCGGGCCCGCCAACCATTTTGATTTTTTTGCGGGACAGGGATACCGGTGCTAAATAGTATCAAAGAATTTCTATATTTGTCAAAACTTATTGAAACTTCCGATGGAACTAGAAGCGGCCAAAGATCATTTTGTGCAAACTTGGGGCACATTGGGCACCAATTGGGGCATCAGCCGGACGATGGCCCAGATTCATGCCCTGTTGCTCATGTCGCCCGATCCGCTCAGCACGGAAGAGGTGATGGACAAGCTGCACATTTCGCGGGGCAATGCCAACATGACCCTCCGCGACCTGATCAACTGGGGGCTAGTCCAAAAAGTAATTAAAACTGGTGAGCGCAAAGAGTTTTTTTCGGCCGAAAAAGACATTTGGGAAGTGGCCAAGTGCATTGCCCGGGAGCGTAAACGGCGCGAACTCGATCAGATGAAAAAGGCGATCGATCAATTGGCCGAGGTTACTGGGGATCCCAAGGACAAAAATTACGCTGCCTTCATTGACACGGTCAAGAGTATCCAACAATTTTCCGGCAGTGTGGATACCCTGCTCACCAAGGTGATCAACTCGGACAAAAACTGGTTCCTCAAAAGTTTGATCAAGCTATTTACCTAACTTCCGGCGGTGCCCTTAGCCAAAAAAAGTGCCCAACCAAGCAAATACCCCGAACAAACTCCCAATGGAAACCACCACCACGGCCACTAAGAGCCGGTGGGTCCAGGTGGCGGCATGAGGGCTGGTAAGCGCAAAACGGGCCGCCACCCATGCGCCCAAGCTTTGGCCAATGGCCATGACCCCACCGTACAGCCAGTGGACTTGGTTGTACCAGATGAAAATAACCAAGGCCGGAATGGTGAGGAACAACACAATCGTCATTTTGAGCACCGTGGCCTCTTGGGTATTAAAGCGGGCCCCCAATACGAGGGCCACCATCAGGAAAATCCCGATCCCTGCCTGAATGAACCCACCATAAAACCCCACGGCAAAAAAAATGGCCAAATTGAGCACTGTCTTGTTCTGGGCGGCTTCACTCACGGCCCGCTGCCATTTTTTGGGTTTGTAGATGATAACTCCCAGCATGACCACCATCACTGTGCCCAGCACTTTTTCCATCACCTCTTTATTGAGATCGGTGGCAACAATGGCCCCCAAAATGGATCCGGCAATGGCTGGAACAATAAACCATTCTGAGCCGGGCACGTGCATTTTGCTTTGGCGGGCAAACGTCCCCACCCCAACGAGGCTTTGCACCAAAACGCCCAAACGATTGGTTCCGTTGGCCACGTTGGCGGGTAGGCCCGCAAACACCAACATGGCCAATGAAACCAGCGAACCGCTACCCGTGAGCGTGTTGACAAACCCCGCCAAAGCACCCGAGGCGATCAGTAGGGGAAATATGTACCATTCAGTTTGCATGGGGGCAAATTGGGGGTTTTTGGCCAAATTGTCAACCCGCCGCTTGCTTTTCCACCTTGCAACAAATCACGTCAAACACCGTTTTGTAGGCCGGCACGAGCGATTTGGCATAACTGTCAAACTTATCGAGCAAGGTTTCGCCGGGGCGGCTACGGGTCACGGAAAGCACACCCTGCCAAGTGGCCAAGTGGTTTTCATGGGTTTCGTAGGTCAACCAGAGCAATAGGATGAAGTTGTGTTTGAAACTGTCCGCGATTGGTTGAAAAAAATCCACCTCGATGTACTTATTGTTTCCCTTTGCGATGTGTGAGGGCAACAAAACACCATTTCCGTGTGCTGGTTCCTCATAACAACGGTTACAGAGGAGCGGCATAAATTCATTTTCAGCAATCTTGTAGCAATTTGCGCAGCGAGAAAGGTTTTTTTCGGTCACCTCGTTTTTGTTGAGCATGGCGAAACCTAGATTAAAGTAATAAAAAGCGAGTTTATACCAAGGTTATTGTGGTTTTGGGCATAGAAAAGACTAAGTTGGTCTCTAAAACGTTGTGTGATTAAAAGCCCCAACCGACATTGGTTGGAGGAGATTTATTTACAGGTGGGTAGTGGTGGGCGTTAGTTGGAAGTCATTTTCAGCTTAAATATAAAGAAAAAAATTTGATCCTCTTTTTTTCTATGCTTTTTTTAAATATTGGCCCGTCGGCCTCAATCATTTCGTTGCTTTTTGCGGGTTTTCGAGCAGTGGTGCTCCTCAGTTTGGGGGGCCTGGTGGCTTGCGACGTGGCCAACTCCCAAAAGCCGGGCCCAGTTTGGGACACCTTGATCGTCAAAGTGCCGCCCAAACTCCCGATCGCCAATTTCCCGGTCGGCTTTGCTGGAACCGCCCAACTGGACAGGGTGATGGAACATTTCCGGGCGCAGTGGCAGCTCAACGGGGTGTCGGTGGCCATTGCGCACGAGGGCAGGCTGGTCTACGCCAAGGGATTTGGCTTGGCCGATGCCGAAACGGGTGTAGCTACCACGCCCCAGCACCAATTCCGGGTGGCCAGCGTATCAAAACTGGTCACGGCAGTGGCCATCATGCAACTCGTGGAAGCCGGCCGGCTCCGCCTGACCGACAAAGTATTTGGGCCGGGCGGGATCCTGCGCGACAGCGTCTATTCGGCCGCTCGCGACCCCCGGGTGTATGACATAGAAGTGCAACACCTGCTCCGCCACACCGGCGGGTGGCGCAACCGGCTCCGGGCCGATCCCATGTTTGTCCCGCTCGAGATCGCGGCCGCTACCAACACCCCGCCACCGGCCAGTTTGGCAGCCATTACGCAATACATGTTCAAACAAGAAATGTTGGCCAGCCCGGGCACTTTTTTCGACTATTCCAATTTTGGTTACTGCCTACTGGGCAAGGTGGTGGAACAAGTGAGCGGCCTCACCTACGAAAACTATGTGCGCCAAATGCTGCTCCACCCGCTGGGCATCGGGCAGATGCGGCTGGCCTGCAACCGCTACACCGACAAAGCCCCCAACGAAGTGCGCTATTATGACTACCCGGGGGCCAAACCCAAACTTTCTTGCTATGGCACCGGCGATATGGTGAGCCGCGCCTACGAAGGGATGAACATCGAGATCCTCGGCCCGGCTGGCGGCTGGGTGGCCTCCCCGATCGAGTTGCTCCGCTTTGTGCTGGCTGTGGATGGCCTGAACACGCTCCCGGACTTGCTCCAGCCCCGAACCATTGACCTGATGACTAACCAAAACCAGATCGACAGCCTGAACAACCCAGAAATTGGCTGGCGCTATTGTGGGGCGCAGACTTGGCTCCGCACGGGCAGTTTTGGCGGTACTCACGCGCTACTGGCCCGGCAAGCCAATGGCCTTACTTGGGTGTGGGTGAGCAATACGAGTGCGTGGCGCGGCCCCAATTTCAGCAATGATGTTTGGGAAATGATGAACCAGGCACTGGCCCAAGTGACCCAATGGCCCGAGCGCGATTTTTTTGCGGCTGATACCGTGCTATTGGATCGTGGGCAAACTGTTCAATAATGGACAGTTTTAACCGGTGGCGGTCAGTAATTATCAAGATAAAAAATTTAATTATTTGATTGTCAAAAGTATATATTGGGTGCTTGCTTTGAATAGACTATTGCGACCCGAATTTAAACCGTGCGTCTTATGGCCTACATTGCGGTGCCGCTGCCCAATCTGCCGGGCAAGCATGATATCGAGATCGACGTGACCATCAATGGCCAGAAACAACAGTTGCACTACCGGGTGGAACCGCTCTACTGGGAAGATTGCGGCGTACCCAGCTTCGATCGGGCCGACTGCATCCGCCACCTGCTCAATGACTACGATCAAAACTGGGCATGGTACTAC
>JBBQXF010000039.1:0-38790 GCA_038209965.1 Cytophagales bacterium
TTAAACGGGTATGCAAATTAACTTAAATTACTGATAATCAAATAATTATAGAAATAAGTAATTTATTTAAAATCAAGCCAATTATTCATAACTAATTTATTTTCAATTAGTTATGAATAATTAGAGCACCTAAACAGTTACTATTTCATAAGGTAGGTGATGAAAAGTACCACAATCAGTGGTTCGGAAGGTAGTAATTAATGGCCAATAAACGGTTTAATGACCCAAAATTTGTTTAATGTCCAACAAATAAAGGCTGTCCAAATCGCGTAGGGCATTGATCAAGGCTACTTTCTTGTACCGCCGAAGATCCAGCGGGGCGATGTCTGCTTCCATGACCAGTCGTTTTTGCAGGTAATAGGCCCTTTTGACCCCCGCTAATAACGGAGTGGCGGGAGTGACCCAGCGACAGCCATCATAAAACAGCACATTGGCGTAGGAAGAATCGGTGATCAAGCCATTTTTAACAATCAATATATCAGTTTCCGCACTTGGGGCCAGTGCGGAAACGTGGGCCTGCAACCGTGCTCGATCCAAGTACTTGAATTGGTAATCGATCTGATCGTCCTCCACCAAGACCAGTTGCTTAATTGCCTTCATTTGGTAAGGCTCAAATTCGATCGTCTCAATTTGGTGCGCATAAATCACCCGGCACTTCCACAGCCCGACCTGAGCAAAACTGGGGACCTTCAAAGCGGTGGCCAAATCAATCGGATCCACCAAGCCGAGCACCTGCAAGCGGGTGTGGGCCAGTCGTGCTTGGTGCAGGGCCAAGTGCTGCAATTGCCCGTTGAGGCATTTAATTGATTCAATGAAATACATCGGGGCGGATCGGTAGATAAACCTTGGCCAATAATTCTTCGTACTCGGCGGTAACATTGCTCAGGTGCGTGAGGCCGCCGCCACTCCGAAACTGGTAATGGTGCAGTCCATCAGTGATGGATTGCATGGCATCCTGCGGCTCGATATAACGGATCATCACCCCGCTGTCCAGTTCCTGCCCATCAAAAAAAGCGCAGACCCCGGTGTACCAACCCCGGTCACCGCCCTCGGCTTCAGCAATAATGGAAAGCGTCTTCGGTTTGGGGGCCCCACAAATGCTGCCCGCTGGCAACAACCGAAACAGCAAATCGCCCAAGTTGGCCCGGTAGCTGGGCGAGAGCTGGCCCACGATCTCCGAGCTCACCTGCAGCAATTCCTCGCCCGTGTGGGTGCCCACCCGCTCCACGTAGCGAAATCGCTTCACCTGCACCTGATCCGCCACCATGCCCAGATCGTTGCGCAGCAAGTCAACGATGGTTGCGTGCTCCGCGTATTCTTTCCGATCCGCGAGAATAGTCGCCTCCGCACCGGGCAGCGCCGCCTGAATAGTCCCCTTCATGGGGTAGGTAGAAATCTGGTTCCCCACGATTCGGACAAAACACTCGGGAGAAAACACGACAAACTCATCCCGGTGCCATACTTTGTACCGGGCTTGGGCCGAGAAAAAAATTTCCCGCAGGCTCAAATTCGTTTTCACTTCCGTTTGGCCGGTCAAGTTGCAAAGATAACTGTTACCATAATTGATTTGGTCAATCACTTTATCAAAGCGATTCTGGTATTGAGCAAAACTGGGGGCATTTATCGAGAAATAAAGCGGCTGTGAACGGACTTTTTGACCGGTTTGGGCCACCTCCGCAAGTTCAGCTTGGTGCAAGTTTGAAAAACGACCAATTTGGAACAATGTTGTTAACGGGTCTATTTCTGTTGGCAGTAAGATTTCGGGCTTTTTGAGTTCGAAATCAGCTAAAAACAGGAAAGGAACCCCGGCCCGACCCAGTTCATTAAGCCGTTGCCGGACGGTTTCTGCCTGATTATGAAGTTGCATGTTCGGTATATTTTTTATACTAGTTTCCATTGATGAGGCAATAATGCAATGTAAGTTTTAAAAGCAATTTAAACACATTATTGTTTAACAAACCGTGTCCGGCCAATAGCTTACCAATGAGTATATGTACTTATGGAACTAGGAACAAACCCACATTTTGCACTGATTTTTAGGTAGTTGTAATGTATTGTCATTTTGTTTATATTACCTTTAAGCCATAAATCATTTCTTATAACCCTAAATCGTCCCACGACAATGGCAGTAGAGAAAAGTGTTGGTTCATCTAGCCTCGTAGAGGTAATTGACCGTATTCTTGACAAAGGTATCGTAATCGATGCGTATGTCCGTGTATCACTCGTCGGCATTGAGCTGGTGGCAATTGAGGCCCGCGTGGTCATTGCCTCGGTAGAGACCTACCTGAAATATGCCGAAGCCATTGGCCTAACTTCCCGCATTGCTTAAGTGAAACTTTCCCTTCGCCCTCTCCATCATGGGGAGGGCGAACCAAGGGAAATTGCGTGTAAGCAACCTGTATCCACCTTACTTTAGCACCGCAAAAAAGCATGGCCAAGAACCGAACCGCCCAATCCACGGAAGAAAACGCTTCTTCCCCGGAAAGATTGATCGAGAAACTCCGCAAGGATCTAGAAAATACCAAACAAGAAATGCAAGGCATCCAAAGCCCGGCACGCCCCGCAATCAAAGCGGATGAGCCCGTGGGCCAAGTAATAAACACGCTGCCCACCGTGCTTCCCGTATTTGGGGCGGCCATTGAAAAGCCCAAAGCCAAAGTAGCCAAAAAGCCGGTTCAATCTGCCATCAACCCGAGCCGCAGAGCAACTGCTGCGCCAGTTGGTGGGGTGAACATTGCCCGTTTTGTGGCCGATCTGCAACTGGGCACCGCCCGGATGCTGGAAGAGTTCCGCCAATCATCCGCCGCTTCGGCCAAAGCCGAAAGTGAGGAGCGCAGTGCCTTTGTGGGCAATATGCAACGCCAAACCGATGAACTGCTGGCTGATTTCCGGGAAAAGCACGAAACTGACAGCGCCAACGAAGCCCAAGCCCGCCAACGCGAAGTACTGGATCTGCAAAACGGGGTGAACAACTTATTGGACAATTACCGCCGGGCATTTGACCAAACGGCCGCCCAAGATCGCCAAGGACGGGCCCAATTTGTGGATAACCTGCAAACCGCCACCCATCAAAGCTTGGATGCCTTTGTGCGCAACTTCACCCAAGAATCGGACAGTTCGCGCCGTGACCGGGAAAATTTTGCCCAGCAACTGCGCCATGAAACCAGCCAGCTATTGGCCGGGTTCCGCAACTTGCGCACGTTCTAGGCCCTTAACCAATATTCAACCGGGGCAGCCATTGCGACCCCCATTTCTAACCAACAACGCCATGCGCGACGACCGTACCGTACTACAACCCGAGGCCATGCCCAATTTCGTGGAGACCGAATACGTCCGCGAAATCACTTTCCGCGCCCTGACCTACATTGCCGCTGGTTATGCGGTCCATTTTCGCGGCCCAGCCGGCACTGGCAAAACTACCATTGCCAAGCACGTGGCCGCGCAACTGGGCCGCCCAATGGTACTGCTCCAAGGCGACGACGAGTTCAATTCGAGCAGCCTGACGGGGGGCGAGTACGGTTATCGCAGCAAGGAAGTAATAGACAATTTCATTTCCTCCGTCCTCAAAAAGGAAAAAGAAATGGTCAAATATTGGGTCGATAACCGACTCACTGTGGCTTGCCGCCACGGATTCACCCTACTTTACGACGAGTTTACGCGCTCGCGGCCCGAAGCCAACAACGTGCTGCTTTCCGTGCTTGAAGACCGGATGCTCACCCTGCCCACTTCACGGCCCGGCGAAGATCCGTACATCCACGTCCACCCAGATTTTACGGCCATTTTTACCAGCAATCCCGAGGAATATGCCGGGATCCACAAAACCCAGGACGCGCTCCGCGACCGGATGGTGACCATCGATCTGGACTATTTTGACTATGAGACCGAAGTGGGCATCACCACCGCCAAATCGGGCTGTACCCGGGCCGATGCCGAACTGATCGTCCAGATCGTGCGCGGGCTGCGCGAGTCGGGCGTGTGCGAGTTTTCGCCCACGGTGCGCGGGTGCATCATGACGGCCAAAGCCATGCAAGTGCTGCAACTGAACCCTACCGAGCACCGCGATCGGTTCACGGTGATCTGCGAGGACGTACTCGGCTCCGAAGCTTCCCGGGTGGGCACAGGTGAGCGGCAGCGCAAGATCAAAGCTACCATCCGCGAACTGATCGACCACCAGTTCCGTCTGCATTTGATCGGTGAGAAAAAGGTGCTGGTAAAGTCATTTGTCAAGGCGGGATAGCCATCAGCGGCCCCGCAAAGGGACAACGATCCAATCCAGACGATGGAAGATTCTCAACCCAATATTGGCTGAGAACCAACAACGTTGGGCGGGAGGCGGTCTCAAAGCACGGCCACGGTGCTACCAAAAATAATTGAAACCAGTTTGCCATTTAATTACAGCGCCATGAAAACCAAAGGTTTGGAGGCCATTATCTCCTCCGGCACGGGCAGCAAGCCCCGCTCGATCCCCGCCCGCCAGCGTTCTTCGCAGATCGCCGTCAACCTGCTGCGCAAGGAAAAAGAGCGCCATGAAAAAGAACTGCTGCGAATGCAAAAGCGGGAGGCATTCTTGCGCGAGCGCATGATCCGGATCGATGGTGAAATTGCCCAAACCCTGACCAACTGGCAAGGCGAAATCAATACCATCGTGCAAGAAAACTTTGGCCGGACCAACCTCACCGAAACCACCACGATCACCAGCCAAGGCGAATTTAAGACCAAGAAACTGCGGTATTGAACCTTGACCGGGCATTGCCGGGCAGATTTGGGAGCCAATCAGTTGCGCTCCCGCTTTTTGTGCTTACTTTGCCACTGGTAAATCTGACCTACCCTTTATGGCCAATCAAATAACACATTCCAACCAAACGACCAACTTGGCCGACATCCTGGAACGGGTGTTGGATAAGGGCATTGTGATCGCGGGGGACATCAAAGTAAACATCGCCGACATTGAACTGCTCTCCATCAAGATCCGCCTCGTGATCTGCTCGGTGGACAAGGCCAAAGAGCTGGGCATCAACTGGTGGCAGACCGATCCCTACCTGTCGGCCAATAGCCAAAAACAACTCTTGTTGGAAGAAGAAAACCGCCTGCTCCGCGAGCGCCTCAGCTTGATCGAGACCAAATTGCAGCAAATGGGTTGAGCCAGGCGATGAGCCACCTCGGGCACAACCGAAAATGCAGCCACGCGGACCATTCCCCACACTATTTTTTGCTTCATCCCCGCCATCCACCCTTGGTAATTCAGTTCGTTGGTTTTCTGCCACATCGAGCCTAATCTGCAAAGTCACTGCTGCCTTGGTTTTATACCCAAACCCAATTGATTTTTCAATGATCAACAATGTAAATTATTGAAAGTCAATACGACCAATAAAATCGGTCTTGTTGTTCGGTTTGATCTGGATACCAGTTGACGACGATTTATCCCACCCTCTTTGATTGGTTCACTGCACTGGTTTTTACCTCTTGCCGGTGCTTCTGTGACTGCCGGTTTTCGGTATTTGATACGATTAGTAAATTTGGCCAATAGCCTCCCCAGCCACAAACGGCCATTGCCCCAACTATTTTTTCTGCCGTGTAACCTTTGCCTTGGCCCCCGGTAATCAGTTTACAATCAAAATTTACCATGAAATCAAAAATCATTTTGCTGGCTGGCTGCCTTTGGGCTGGCCAGTTGCAAGCCCAAAACATCATTGGTGGCGGTTCAGTCCGTGGCGGTTCAGTCCGTGGCGGTTCAGTCCGGGGCACTACAAACGGGGTGTACCGAGCCAAATTTGGCGGCGCAGCCAGCGAGCGCCGCTTGGAAGTCAACTTGGTGAACAGCAGCCTGACCGTAACGGGCTACAGCGGCGACGAACTGATCGTGGAAGTGGACGGCATGAATCCGCTGCCCGAACGCGCCAAGGGGCTCAAACCGCTCTCGGGGGCCGGGGCGGACAATACGGGCGTGGGCATGGCCATGTCGGTGGAAGGTGGCACCATCAAACTGACCAAGACGACCAAACAAGATCACGATTATCGGATCAAAATTCCCAAAAATACGGCCCTAAAAATCACCGAAACGGCTTTTTGGGGTGGCAAAGACTACGTAATCTCCGATTTGGAGGGCGAGATCGAAGTCAAGACCACCACCTCCGATGTGGAAATCCGCAATGTGACTGGCCCAGTGGTGGGCAATTCCACCAGTGGCAACTTTGAGGTCGTGTTCAGTAAGCTCAACCAAGATCAGCCGTGCGCCATCAGCCTGATCAGCGGCGAACTGGACATTACCATGCCTGCCGATACCAAGGCCCATCTGCGGGCCAAGACCATCACTGGTGAGATCTACACCGATTTTGAGGTCAGCCAGCCCAGCAAAGAGAAAGACCTCAAGCGGGTGGGCGGGAGTTGGGACACCGTGTTTGATCTCAATGGCGGCGGGGCCGATCTCCGCATCGAGTCCATTAGTGGCAATGTGTACATCCGCAAAAAGAAATAAATCTTCCCCACCTTTTTTACTCATCGTCATGAAAAAATACTTGCTCCTTGCCCTGCTCTGTTGCCGGGCCTGTACCCTGATCGGCCAGAAAATAGTCCAACAAAACTTGCCCCTCGCCGCCGGTGAACGGCTGGATCTCAATTTGCGCTTTGCGGACAGCATCCGGGTGATCGCTTGGGACAAAAACGAAGTCTCCATCCGCGTGGTGGTGACGATCAACAACAACCAGTTGAACGAGGCCTTCAAAATGGACATCAACCGCACCACCACCGGACTGGCCGTGGACACCAATTTTGACAAAGAACTGATCAAAGAAAGCCGTCCCGAAGATTGCCCCGGGACGAGGAACAACTTCAGTGGGAGCCAAAGTGTGGACAAGGACGGCCAAGTGTGGAGCAATGGGGGCAACAGTGTGTGTGCCGACATTTATTTTGAGATCAAAGTGCCGCGCCGGGCCGAGGTGAAATTGGAAACGATTTCGGGCAATATCGTAATCCGCCAGTGGGAAGGTCGTTTGCTGGCCAAGTCCATCAGCGGGTTTGTGGATCTGGCCCTGCCCGCTGGCCGGGGCGCGGAGGTGAGTCTAAAAACCATTTCGGGCGAGGCATATTCGGACATGGACGTGGACATTGCTGCCGGGCAGCGCAAAAATGAAGGCGTGGGGTACAATATCCGGGGCAAAATAGCCGGTGGCGGGCCGTTGATCAAGCTGGAGAGCATCAGCGGGAATCTTTACCTGCGGCGGGAGTAAGGGTTGGTCCATAATTTCACCATAACTTAACACCTCGGTCAGTGGTCGACTGGCGGAGGTGTTTTATGTTTGTATCGCCAAAGCTGATGGCCCGCTCTACGACCATGCCGACCCCGATTGAACAAACCATCCAAGAAGTTTTTGCCCTGTATGACCAGTTCGGTGCCGATGACTACATCGGTGAACCCGTCTCCCAAGTGGAGCACATGTGCCAATCTGCCCAACTGGCCCAGCGCGAGGGGCATGGTCCTGAGGTAATCTTGGCCGCCTTTTTTCATGACATCGGCCACCTGTGCGCCCATTTGGGCCATTACGAAAACATGGCGGGCTACGGGGTGAAACGCCACGAACAGATCGGGGCCGATTTTTTGCGCAACAAAGGGTTTTCCGAGAAAATAGCCAAGCTGGTCGAGAACCATGTGCAGGCCAAGCGCTACCTCACTTTCAGCCAGCCCGCGTATTTCGCCGCGCTGTCGGAGGCCAGCAGGAAGACCCTCGAGCACCAGGGCGGTAAAATGACCGAGACCGAAGCCAGTTCCTTTGAAAACGATCCTTGGTTTGCACTGTCCATCAAAATGCGGACTTGGGATGAATTGGCCAAAGAAACCAACGTGCCACTGCCTGATCTGGCCGATTTTAAAGCCTTGGCCCACCAACACTTGGCCATTGAACCATCTGTCTAAAATCCTTTCCTTATCAACTTGAGGTGCGATGAAAAAAAAGCTACTTTTTTTGGGTTGTATGCTGGTGGCCGGCCTGGCATGGGCGCAATCCACCGCCGTGAAGGGCAAGGTCTACGATCGTCAAACCGGCGAACTTTTGCCCGGCGTGCACATTGCCATGGCCAACGCGCCGATTGGAACCGTGAGCGGCAAAGATGGGACATTTAGCCTGTTGCTCCCCGTCAACCGGCCCATGCTCTCCATCAGTTGCATCGGGTACGAATCGATCCAGCAGGCTGTCCCCGCCGATTCGGCCCAGTCGCTCAGCGTGGGCCTCAAGGCTTCCGTCATTGCCCTCAACCGGGAAGTGATGGTGAGTGCGGGCCGCTACGAAACCAACCAGTTTCAGACCAACGTCGCGGGGGCCGTGCTGTCGGCCACCCAACTGGCCCAGAACACCTTGCGCTCCACCCCCGAGATCCTCATGGGCGAAACGGGCGTGTTCGTGCAAAAAACCAACCATGGTGGTGGATCGCCCTTTATCCGGGGATTGACCGGCCAGCAAATCCTGCTCATGGTGGATGGCATCCGGCTGAACAATGCCACCTTTCGCAGCGGGCCCAACCAGTACCTCAACACGGTAGATCCCCTGAGCCTGGAGCGCGTGGAAATCATGCGCGGGGCTGGTTCGGTGCAGTATGGCAGTGATGCCATTGGAGGCTTGGTGCAAGTGCTGACCCAAAACCCCGATTTTAGCGATCAAGTGAAACTAAGTGGCGCGCTGTATGGCAAGTGGATGAGTGCCGGAATGGAACAGAGCGGCCGCGCCCAAGTGCAGCTAAGTAGCCGGGCGGTGGCCGTGCAAGGTGGGTTCTCTTACCGCAATTTTGGGGACATGGTGGCTGGTGGCGATCGGGGCAAGCTCTCGCCCACGGCCTACCGCGAAGCTGCTTTTGATGGAAAGGCCCGGATCCGGCTGAACCACAACCATTTGTTGACTTTTGCCTACCAGCAATTGACCCAGCGCGATGTGCCGCTGTTCCACCGCATCCAATTGGAAAACTTTGCCGTTTCGGTTTTTGATCCCCAAAAACGACAACTATTCTACGGGCGGTTGAGTGGTTTTTACCGCCAAAAGCTGTGGCAAAAAATTGAGTTGACCCTGGCCCAGCAACAGACCAACGAAGGCCGGACCAACCAGCGCAATGGCAATCCCGTCCGCTCGTTTGAAAATGATCGAGTGCGCACCAATTCCCTGATTTTTCAGGTCTTCTCGGCCCCGGCCCCGTTCTGGACCATTCAGTCAGGGGCCGAATTTTATCATGATCGCGTGAGCAGCTCGCGGGTGGACACCAACGTACCGCTTGGCACGCAGACTGCCCGGCGCGGGCTGTACCCTGACGGGGCCACCATGGGCAATTTGGCTTTTTTTACCCTCCACCAATTCCAATTTGGCAAGTTGGGCCTTGCCTCCGGGTTGCGCTACAACGCCATCCAGTTGAACGTGCCCGAGGCGGCCATTGGCGGGGCCAACATCAATCCCTCGGCCCTGGTGGGCGATGTGTCGGTGGCCTATCAGTTCCACCCCCAGCACAAGGTCATCGCCTCGGCCAACACCGCTTTCCGCAGCCCCAATATCGATGATCTGGGCACGCTGGGCATTGTGGACTTTCGCTACGAAGTGCCCACCAATGATCTGGCCCCCGAAAAATCCCTAAATACCCAACTGACCTGGAAAGCCAAAACCGACCGGTTTTCGGCCAGTGTGAGCGTGTTCCATAACCGTTTGCGCGGGTTGATCAGCCGGGTCAGGCAGGGCCGGGACTCGGTGCAGGGCTATCAGGTGTACCGGAAAGAAAATACGGCCCAAGCTTTCATCCGGGGGGCCGAAGCCGAACTGGCCTATCAATTTTCGCCCCGGTTTACGGTCCTGGGCAACTTGGCGTACTTGTACGGGCAAAACCAGACCAACAATGAGCCGATGCGCCGGATCCCGCCCCTGCACGGGAAGTTGGCCGCTTTTTATACCCACCAAGCTTTTTACCTTCAGGCTGAAGCCCTCTTTGCGAGCGAGCAGGATCGCTTGGCCCAGGGCGACAAAGACGACAACCGCATAGCCAAAGGTGGCACTCCCAGCTGGCAGGTGGTCAATCTCAGCCTCGGCTATACCTACCGCCAACTGCGCATCACCGGGGGCGTGGGCAACATTTTCAATGAACTTTACCGCGTTCACGGCTCTGGGGTGGATGGTTACGGCCGGCATTTTTGGCTCACCACCCGGTGGCAGTTTTAGGTGGCCCGGCCGCTCGGCTCCCCCACAGATTCCCCAAGGCCGGTACCCAGTTTTGCCTTGGCATCGGGGATGAGGTACTCCAAGAACTGGGCGATCCAGGGGGTTAGACCCGCAAATAGCAGTACACCGAGCACATTGAACCAGGCATGGGCATTGGCAATTTGGCGGCCCACTGGGGCTTGTCCCGATAGCCAAACGATGAAATCAGTGAAAGGGTGGATCAGCATCAAGCCGATCAACACCGAAAACAGATTTGGGCGTTGACCACGTTGGTCGCAAACCGGGCCAATACCTTGCGCATTTGATCCCCAACCATTTCTTTCAAGGCATTAGCCAGCCCCTGCATTCCGCACAGAAAGACCACCGCACCACCAATCAGGTTGAGGATAAGGCGGATAAACCGCTAAGTTATTGGCCGTAAATAGTTTTCAGGTGGGCGGCGGCATAGCCCGCACTGGTGGTCATCCCTTTGCCACCAATCCCGGTGGTGATATAAATTTTGTTGTCAATCTGGTGCTCAAAAACCCCAGGTCCATAAGTGGCGTAGTAGCCCGCCCAGTAGCTTTCCATTTGCCAAGTGGGGAGATCGAGGATCAGCTTGGCCTCATCGAGCATCAGTTCATTGAGGGTGGGATTGATCCCAAAATCCAAGCTTTCGGTTTGGCTCACTGGCGCGTATTCGTGCGAATCCCCGATGATGATCGAGCCATCCGTCCCCTGTTTGAACAACAAGTGAATACCCCATTTTTGCAGGGTTGGTTTTGGATTTTGGGCATACACCAAGGCATAAGACGGGCAGGCGTGGAAGGCTTCGTAGCGGCGGATGGTCAGGCCGGTCAAAATGGCCCCGTTCAATTGTACCTGAGGCTGGGGCACGGTGCGCATCATTTGCAACTTACACAGCCGGATGCCGCTCTGGGCAAACAACTCGGGGAACAGCACTTTGAATTCGCCCCCACTGCAAATGATCACTTTGTCGGCGTGAAAACGTTGGCCGCTGGCCGTTGTCACCTCACACTGGCCATTGGTCACTTCACAATGTTGCACTAGGGTGGTGGGCAGATAGGCCAACTGGTGGGCTTGGATCAGGTAGCCGATCACTTTTTGGATCATTAGCCTCGGCTCCACGGTGAGCTCCTGCGCAAAATGCAGCCCGCCGATACAATAACTGGCCTTGAGCCGATCCACTTTGGCCAAACAGCGTGCTTGGTCCAGCAAAACGCTGGCATACCCCTTGGCTTGGTAAATTTGGTGCAGCTCGTTGAGCAGTTGCCATTCCCCTTCATCGGAGGCAAGGTAAACCGAACCGTTTTCCCGGACGGTGATGTCGGTCTTTTGCTGGATTTCGCGGTAGATCGCCAGCCCAGCTTGGCCATATTCCCACCATTGCTCGGCTTGGCCCGAAGGCACCACTTGCCCAAAATTGCGGACGGTGGCTTGGGAGGGCGTGTTGTCTTTTTCGACCAATAGCACCGACAGGCCCCGCTGGAGGGCATGGTAAGCGTGGAAAGTGCCCAAGGCCCCGCCCCCAACAATGATTAAATCGTATTTTTGGCGTTGCATCGCTTTGTATTGTGACCAAAATTAGTGGATGCGGCCCGGCCAATGGTCGGGTTGGGGCCTTGGTTTGATCGATTTAATGGAAAGTTTATATTGGCCCCAAAAATTCATCCAGAAACCACTATTTGTTCAACATTGGTTCAGCTCACTTTTGTACTTTTGGCCGTTTGTAACCAAGGTCAACTTTGGCCTTACTTTTTTCCACCCATTGAAATCCATTCAGCATTTCCTGCAAAAATCACCGTCCTATCTATTTGTACTATATGCGGGCTTGGCGGCTTTTTCCACCTACTCGTGCATGTATGCGTATCGCAAGTCATTTTCGGTGGGGATTTTTGCCGATATGGCCTACTGGGGCATCGATTACAAAAGCCTGCTCATCATTGCCCAAGTACTGGGCTACATGGCCTCCAAGTTTGTGGGCATCAAGGTGATTTCCGAGATGCAGGCCAGTCGGCGGCGGTGGGCCATTCTGTTGCTCATCGGGTGCGCGGAGCTGGCCTTGGTGGCTTTTGCCCATGTCCCGGCCCCTTACAACCTCGGGTGCCTGTTTTTGAACGGCCTGCCGCTGGGCATGATCTGGGGGCTGGTGTTCAGTTATTTGGAAGGCCGCAAGACGACCGAAATTTTGGGGGCCATTCTTACCCTGAGCTTTATTGTGGCCAACAATATTTCCAAGACCATTGCCCAAGCATTGATCCAGTCGGGTATTTCGGAGTTTGCCATGCCCTACATTGTGGGGCTGATCTTTGCCCTGCCGCTCTGGCTGAGCGTCTTTTTGTTGGATCAAATCTCGCTGCCCACTCCCGAGGACGAGCGGCTGCGGGTCAAGCGCGTGCCCATGAACGCCCAAAGCCGCTGGCTAGGATTTAAACAATTGGCCTCGGGCTTGGTGCTGCTCATTGTCAATTATATGCTCCTGACTGCTTACCGGGACTTGCAGAGCAACTTTGCCTCCAACATTTGGTTGGCGTTGGGGTTTGCCGAAGTGCCATTGATCTACCTCACCACCACACTGCCCATGACCCTGACCATATTGGTGGTGATGGGCCTGTTGTATTTGGTCAAGGGCCACATCCAAGCATTATTGGCCATTCAGGGCATCATAGTCTTGGGTTTGCTCATGATCGGGTTGGGCACTTTGGCCTTTGAGCAAGGGTTGATTTCGGGGGTCAATTGGGTGATCCTGATCGGCACGGGAACCTATCTGGGCTATATTCCCTTCAATTGTTTCCTGTTTGAACGCACCATTGCTGCCTTTCGGGTGGCGGGAAATGCGGGTTTTTTCATGTATTTGGCCGATTCTTTCGGCTACTTGGGCAGTGTGGCCACGCTGTTCTACAAAAACCTGTTTGTGGCCGACTTGAGCTGGCTCCAGTTCACGATCAACAGTAGTTATGGTGTGGCCTCGGTGGGCTTGTTCATGGCCGTGGCCGCCATTTTGTATTATTTGCACAAGTATAAGCTTGTCCAAGCCAATCAATTGCAAAACGCGTCCAATCTTCAAACCACTTAACAATGGACATTCAACTAGTCGTTTTTGACATGGCGGGCACTACCGTCCGGGATGCCAACAATGTCCACCAAGCCCTGCAAACGGCCCTGCAAAAGGGTGGGTTTGAGTTTTCGGTGGCCGAAATCAATCCTTACATGGGCATTCCCAAGCCATTGGCCATCCGGTATTTGCTCGAGCAGCGCCCTGCCACCCAGCACTTGCTGGAGGATGAGGAGTTCGTCCAAGAAATCCACGCGCATTTCGTGGCCGAGATGCTACATTTTTACCGAACGTCCCCCGAAGTGGCCGAGAAACCGTTTGCCACCGAGGTTTTTCGGGATCTGAAAGCGGCCGGGATCAAGGTGGCCTTGGATACCGGTTTTTCCCGCGACATCGTCGATGCCGTCATCCAACGTTTGGGTTGGGATCGGGATGGGCTCATCGACCTGTCCGTTGCCAGCGATGAAGTGCCCCGAGGGCGGCCCCACCCCGACCTGATTTTCCGGGCCATGCAACTGGCCGGAGTCACCGATAGCCAAGCTGTGGCCAAAGTGGGCGACACCTCCTCCGACTTGCAAGAAGGCACGGCGGCCCAGTGCCGCTACGTGATCGGCGTGACGACCGGGGCCTTCACCCGGGAAGCATTGATAAATGAGCCGCACACCCATTTGGTGGCCGATCTGCGCGAGGTCTTGGCCATTGTGCTGGCCTAAACTGCTTTTTGGCCCCTTGTGCTATTTTTGTTGGCCGGCCAAAGTCTTGTTTAGGCCCAATCTCGTTATTTGTCATAAATTTGCGTTTTGATAGCCAAGAAAAACCGCAAAATTGTTATATGAAGAAAGCTCTTATCACTGGGATTACCGGCCAAGATGGCGCCTATCTGGCCGATCTATTGTTGTCAAAAGGATATGAGGTCCACGGGATCAAACGCCGCAGCTCGCTGTTCAACACCCAGCGGATCGATCACTTGTACCAAGATCCGCACGAAAACAGCCCCCGGCTCATCTTGCACTATGGCGACCTGAGCGACTCGACCAACATCATCCGGATCATTCAGGAAGTTCAGCCCGACGAAATTTATAACCTCGGGGCCATGAGCCACGTGCGCGTGAGCTTCGACAGTCCCGAGTATGTGGCCAACGTGGACGCACTGGGCACGCTCCGCATCCTAGAAGCCGTGCGCATATTGGGCATGATCGGCAAGACCCGGATCTACCAAGCCTCCACTTCGGAACTCTACGGCTTGGTGCAAGAAGTGCCCCAGCGCGAGACTACGCCGTTTTACCCCCGCTCGCCCTACGGCGTGGCCAAATTGTACGGGTATTGGATCACGGTCAACTACCGGGAAGCCTACCAAATGTATGCTTGCAACGGCATTTTGTTCAACCACGAAAGTCCGCTCCGGGGCGAAACCTTCGTCACCCGTAAGATTACGCGCGGTGCGGCCCGGATCGCCCTGGGCATGCAGGACAAAATCTTCTTGGGCAACTTGGACGCGCAACGGGATTGGGGCCACGCCAAAGATTATGTGGAGGCCATGTGGATGATGCTCCAACTGCCCGAGGCCGATGACTACGTGCTGGCCACCGGTGTGACCACCCGCATCCGCGAGTTTGTGCGGATGACGTTTGCCGAACTGGGCATCGAGCTGGCGTTTGAGGGCGAAGGCGCCGCCGAAGTGGCCCGCGTGGTGCACTGCTCGAATCCCGATTACCAAATTGCGATGGGCAAGGAAGTGATCGCCATCGACCCGCGCTACTACCGCCCCACCGAGGTGGAACTGCTCATCGGTGACCCTTCCAAGTTCATGGCCCGCACCGGCTGGAAACCCAAACACGACTTGGCTGCGTTGGTCAAAGACATGATCTGGGCCGATGTGGAGCTGTTCCGCCGTGACAAATACCTGCTCAAGGGTGGTCACAGCGTACTCAACTACCACGAATAGTCGACTGGATAAATCAACCAAAAACAAAGCCGCCCAACGCCACATTGGGCGGCTTTGTTTTTTGGTTTTTGTGCGCAATTGCGCACATTTTTTTTAAACTCAAGGGTATATTGGCCAGTTTAGGTTTTGCCCGCTCGCTCAGTTTGGAATTTGGATAACTTTTTGGCTATTGAGTACTGGTCATACCATTTTGTAATTGAAACGTAACATGGAATTTCACCCGATCGATCAAGTCATCAACCAACAAATTGGCCCCAAAGGCACACCCAAGCGCGACATATTTGAGTTTGATCTCAATATGGCCGTTATTGGGGAATCCATTTTGCGCGTATTCCAAGCCTTGCACGCCAAAGTGAACCTGCGAGTG
Source organism: Cytophagales bacterium (assembly GCA_038209965.1). Classification (GTDB taxonomy): domain Bacteria; phylum Bacteroidota; class Bacteroidia; order Cytophagales; family Thermoflexibacteraceae; genus JALONO01. Next base: position 15,549 of record JBBQXF010000039.1, read on the forward strand.
CAACTAGAAACCCCGATTGTTTAAATCCTGTCAACTTATTGTTGACAATCAACAGCATAGCCGCCCACCGCAACATTGGGCGGCTTTGCTGTTGGTTTTTGTGCGCAATTGCGCACAAAAACCGAGGGTTATTCTTGCTCTTTTTCGGGCCGCTCGATGTTGATCTTCAATGGTTTGTTGATTTTTTTCAAGCGGTTGTTGAAGGTCGGGATGTCCTGTTCCAGCATGGTTTTGAACTCGGTCTGCACGTTTTTCAGCTTACCACTGAACCCCGCGTAGGCTTCCTGTTGCTGGTTGGTTGGTTTGAAATCCAGGCCACTGCCTCCTATGTCACTGGCCAGCGAAAGCAGCCGTTCGTAGAGTTGGACCGGGTTGCGGAAGGCATCCTCACGGGCGCCCGTCAGGTGGATGTCGTAGAGCTGGGCAGCCAAGTTGGTCGCTTTGGTCTCCAAGGTTTGGGCGGCGGCCAACACTGGCTTGTCTTTCAGATCTTTGATCATCATTTTGAGTTCCATCCGGATCCACTCTAGGCGGTTGATCATGCCCACTGCCGTGTTGGTGGCGTCGCGCAGCTCGAGGCAAAACTTCACTTGCTCCTCGATCTCGGCGGGCGTGCCCTCAGCGGCGGGGTCTTTGAGCACTTCCAGCGTTTGGACATATTCCAAATCTCCCACCAACAGCTTGATGGTGTAGCTGCCCGGGGCCACTTTGGGGCCAAGCTTGCCCGCGTCCAGGTCGAGGTCCCAAGTGATCAGTGGCCGCCAACCTTCTTTGCCCAGTTCCACCCAAGGCTTGTCGGGCGGCTGGGTGCGGAGCTGGGGCGTGTGGACCGGCTCATGGCGCAGATCCCACCACGCCCGGTTGAGCCCCAGTCCTTTTTTGGGGGTCAAGGTTCGCACCACTTCATTGCCCTTGGATACTTGGATTTTGATCGCGGCACTAGTGTCGGCCAGCATAAAATTGATACTGGCCCCATAAGGCGGATTGCGGCCCACGTTCAGGCTGCGGAAGTCTTCTTTGATGCCCTCCACGTCATGGAAACGGTAAGCTTTGCGGAGCGGAAACAGGGCGTTGTCGGTGTGGGCGGCATTGCTTTTGTAATAATTGCGCACCGCCGAGACATCATCCAGAATGAAGTAGCCCCGGCCATAGGTGCTCACCACCAAATCGTCAAAGTTTTCTTGGATGGTGAGCCAATACACCGGTGCGGGCGGCAGGTTGTTTTGCAGGCGGTGCCAATTTTTGCCATCATCGGGCGAGAGGTAAACCCCATTGTCGGTCCCGGCGTAGAGCATTCCCGGCATTTTGGGATCCTCGCGCACCACGTGGACGAAGCTCAGGATCGACTTGGGGATGCCCAGGCTGATCATTGCCCAGGTTTTGCCGTAGTCGGTGGTTTTGAAAATATACGGGTCAAAATTGCCCAATTGGTGAAAATCAACGCTGATGTAGGCCGTGCCCGCGTCATAGCGGGAGGGTTCAATGTTGGCAATGGTCCCCCATTTGGGCATGTTGAGGTTGGCCGTCAGGTTTTGCCAAGACTTGCCTCCATCTTTGGTCAGGTGCAGTTGCCCGTCGTTGCTGCCCACCCAGATCAAGTCTTTTTGGCGGGGAGATTCTTCAATGGCAAACAGGGTGCAGCCGTCGAAGGTCATCAGGTTGTCGGTGGCCACACCGCCCGAGCGCTGTTGGTGGGTCTTGTCGTTGGTGGTCAGGTCGGGGCTGATGATTTGCCACGACTGTCCGCCGTCGTCGGTTTTGTGGACAAACTGGCTGCCCACGTACACGCGGTGGCGGGTGTGGGGCGAGAAGCTCAGGGGGAAGTTCCAGTGCCAGCGGAAGCGCATGTCGGCGGCGTTCCAGCCGTAGCCGGCTTCGGGGAACACGCGCACATCCCGGGCTTGGTTGGTGCGCAGGTCGTAGCGTTCCAGCCCGCCGTCGTAGCAGCCCGACCACACAATGTTTTCGTCAAACGGATCAGGCTTGGCAAAGCCACTTTCGCAGCCGCCCACCCCTTGCCACAGCCCCAGCGGGATGGATCCCCCGTCTTTGCTGTTGCTCGGCCCCCGGTACGACCACCCGTCCTGCCGGTTGCCATAGACAAAGTACGGCACGCGGTTGTCCACCGAAACGTGGTACATCTGGGCAATGGGCAACACTACGGACTGGAACGATTTGCCCCGGTTGAGCGTGATGCTGGCGCAGCCATCGTGCGCGACCATGTAGCGGTTGGGGTTTTTGACATCAAACCACAGGTCGTGGTTGTCGCCGCCGCCTTGGTAAGCGAACCCTTTGTCAAAAGTTTTTCCGCCATCATACGACCGGAGGATTTTTACGCAGACGGTGTAGATCTCGTCCGGGTTGTCGGGCGCAACCGCGATCCGGGTGTAGTAAGGTGCCCGCTCGGCCATGCTGTGGTCGTTGCTGACCAATGTCCACGATTCGCCTTTATCGGTGGAGCGGTAGAGGGCGGGGCTGCTGCCTTCAAACAGGGTATAGACCACGTTGGGCTGGCTGTGGCACAGGGCAACGGCCACTTTCCCCACGGGGCTGGCCTTGCCAAACGGCAACCCCTTGTTGTTCAGGGCTTCCCATGAATTGCCGCCATCTTTGGATCGGTACAGCCCACTGCTGGGGCCGCCGCTGTTCAGGCCCCAGGTGGAGATGGCGATCTGCCACATCCCGGCGTACAATATCTCGGGATTTTGGGGATCCAGGGCCAGATCGGCACAGCCCGTGTTTTCGTTCAAGAAAAAAATCCGTTCCCAAGATTTGCCCCCATCTTTGGTCCGATAGACCCCGCGTTCCGGTTGGGGCGAATACGTGTGCCCCAGCGCGGCCACATAGACAATGTCGGGATTGGTGGGGTGAACGATGATGCGGCCAATGCGGGCCGTTTTTTCCAGCCCCATATTTTTCCAAGTTTTGCCCGCATCGGTCGATTTGTAGATACCGTTGCCGATCGAGTGGGCGGGGCGGATCAGGAAAGTTTCGCCCGTTCCGGCCCAGACCTGGTTCGGGTCGGAGGGGGCCAGGGCCAAGGCTCCAATGGAAGAAACGTCTTGGTCATCAAAAATGGGTTTCCAGTTGATCCCCGCGTCCTCGGTTTTCCAAAGGCCGCCCGAGGCTGCCCCGATGTAGGCCACATTGTTGTTGCCCGGTTCCCCGGCAATGGCAATGGCGCGGTTGCCCTCCGGGCCAATGAACCGGTATTTCAATTGTTCAAACGGTTTGGGGCTGGGCAGTTGGGCCAAGACCGGGAGGCTGGCGCAAGCGCACCAGTAAAGCAAGAAGATAAAGTGTTTCATCGGCGGACAAGATTTGTTTTGCAAAGAAGAAAGGTAGGCAAAGAATCAATCCGTTGGTGTTCTTTGGGCAAATTTTCCCCGTTGTTGGTGCGCTCCGCCAATAACGGTAACGGGGAAATAACGAAAAAAAGTAACAATAAATTAACATTGAAGATGTGTGTGTGTGTAAATTTGCGACAGACCAAACAATATCCTAGATGAAACCGCTCCCCCCGAACTCACTCCCCAAGAGAAAAAAATCCTTTCCCTCATGGGTGAAGGGACAAGCCGAAATGTTTCCATCGGGAAACAGCTCAACATCAGCCCGCACACGGCAAAAAACCACAAAGAACATCTCAAAGCCAAGTTTGGCTTGACCACCTGCGAAGAACTATTGAAATTGGCAGTGGAACTCAAAAGTCAAATAAAATAGTACTTTTTGACTATAAAAATAGGAAAAATGTACTACTATAAAGCCAGAAACAAGTTTTTCCTTTGTGGTGTGCCAGATGTTAAAGCACTTGAATTCAACTTTTATACTTTGGGAGTCTTATGAAACAATAATTTCGCAAGTCAGCCAAAGCACTCGTGCTACTGGTGGCATTTACTGGGTGTTTAATGATTGTGTATTCTTGTACCAGTTATTTTGGTGAAAACGACACAATGCTTGATGAGCAGGTGCCTAACCTAAGCCGGCCAAGGCTGGAAATGAACAACCTTAGCTCGGCCGAAAAGGTACTAAGCGCAAAATTGTTGGCCGACCCGGATTTCCTGCAAATGGTCCGACTATCAACTGCCCACCGCAACCAGCGTTTTGCCCGTATAAGTAAGATGAACAAGCCTACTTTAAGGAAAATTATTGCGGACTTTCAAAACGACAGGCGAAAACCTCATCAAAAGTTTCGTGACCTTCAACTTGTTTTTTATACCAAAGAAGATATAATTCAATTCAGAACTGCCCATACAGTTGCATTTACTAAATGGAAGGGCCGATTATTGCCCCAGGAAATGGCAATACTGCTCAGTAATAGAGCAGCATTGCTTGGGTTTGTGGCCACTCAAGCCCGTACTTTACCCCCCGCGCTTCAAGTAGTGCGGGCAGAAGGCAATGAGCAGGAGGATCATTGTCACACCACCCCGGCGATATGTGCCTGCTTGGAAGGTTGCAACAGCGCATTCAATGAATGTGATGATGAAATGGAAGGATTAATTGCAGACCGTGAGACAGGAGGGCAAGATATCCCCCCTAGTGAAGCTGGCAACCCAAGCTATTGTCGGTCCTTTTATGAGGCGGGCTACGGGTTTGACTGTTGAATGGATGACCTTAATTGTGCCAACGGGTGCGATTAACCCCTTTTGTCCTTGCCGAAACGCCTTTTTTTGGCAAAATATCCTTATCTTGGATTTAAATCACCTGTTTATGCTACATCGTAACTTATTGCTGCCCATCCTAGTAGCTGTGCTGGGTTGGGCTGGCCCCATCCCGGCCCCGGCCCAAATCCCGACGTCGTTCTTTGAGGGTTGGGTGAGCTACCAACTCATAGATAGCAAGGCTAAAATGAGTACTTCAAAAATGTGGGATACCCTGTTCATTGCTGGGGACAGAGCGGCACGCAAAAGCTCAAGCATTAGCACCGTTCATTACCAATCTGGTTATCATGACTTTCTAAAGACGGTTGAACGAACTCGTTTTACAGTGTATGAACGGCGGGTCCGGCGGTTTACATTTGCCCATGCCGAGCAATTGGGCAAGGCACCTGGCCGGCAATCTGCCAACGAGATCATTTTCACAGATTCCATTGAGCGGGTACGTGAGGCCAGGCGCATGGTGGATATCGTGCCGATGGACAGTACCAAGATCATCTTGGGCTTTCCTTGCCGGCTAGCCTTGGTCAAAACGCGGGACACCTACTACACCCCGCCGCGCGAATATACTGTGCTGGTTTTCTATACTGACCAGTTGCCCAACCTAACTGATGAATATGGCAAATTGGGGGGCCTGCCACTAGAGTGTTGGGCCTTTGGCGGCCTATCCGGGCACGACCTCAACAACGCTGTCCATTCAGTGGCTACCTCGATAGTGGCCACCCTGTTTCCATCGGCCTGTTTTGAACCGCGCCGCATCTACCCACACATCGAAGTCAGGTCAAAAGTATGGGATGGCAAGGTCATCTCCCTTCAGCAGCACCCCAATGCGGCCAAGCGCACGGCCCCTCGCCCGTTCAAGCAGCCCGCCCAACTCCGTGAACGTACTAAGCCGGGCAAGTACGCATGGGAAGCTCATTGACACTGGCCAGATTGGCTGGCAGGGGGTTGGTGGGGGCGTTCTTGCTTTTGGCAACGGGCTGGCTGGTGTCCACACAGTTTGGTGGACTAACGGCCAAGCGCGCGGTGGCCGACTCGCTTGCGCGCAGCTTGGCCCCTTTGGTTTGCGAGTTGCTGCCCAATGCGCACTATCAGCAGCAAGAAGTGATGGCAGTTGTTTATCCCGAGCTGTTGCGCTATTCGCCCGCCCAAGATGTGATAGAAGTTGAGGTAAACCGCCGGCTGTATGCGCTCCACAACCTTGGGGAGTGCGCACCGATTTCTCAATGGGCTTGTTCCAGATGAAGCCTTCTTTTGCCGAGCGGATCGAGGGTTGTTATCGGGCCGCGCTGCCCAAGGACGAATTGGCGGAGCTATTGGCCTACCCCTGGACCGACTCGATCAAGGTAAGATCAGCGCGGTTGGTTCGGCTTGGGCAGCCACGCTGGCAGTTGATTTACCTCAAATGCTTTCATCGCATTCTTCACCACAAATACCCGCAAATCAAGCAATACCCCCCTGTCAAACGGGTTCGTTTCATAGCCTTGGCGTATAATGTCGGGTTTCACTTACCGGAGGCAAAGCTTTGGCCTTGGGAGGGAGTAAAATACTTTCCCCACGGCAATTTAGCTGAGTTTACCGGGCAAAAAAACACCGATTCCTATGCTGATTTAGCGGCCGGTTTTTTTGCCAGAACAAACCTTGAATGGTGTAATTTTTCTCCGTTGGTGGTGTTGGCGAAGCGCACCAGCAACGGTAAAAACGTGAGTGTTGGTTATTATCACCAGAATTAGTAATATTGGGGATAATAACCAACAAAAAGATGAACTGCAAAAAGACGATCCTGTTCCCGAGGCAGCAAAAGATCATGGATCAACTGGGAGAAAATTACAAACTGGCCCGCAAGCGGCGCAAATTGACCACCCTGCAAGTAGCCGAGCGGGCCGGGATCAACCGCACCACTTTGTACGAGATCGAGAAGGGCAGCGGCAGTGTGTCCATGGGCGCTTATCTGAACGTACTCCGGGTGCTGGGCCTGCAAGACGATTTTCTGAAGATCGCCGCCGATGATGTGCTGGGCCGAAAGCTGCAAGATCTCAGCCTGCTCACCAACCAAGCCTTATGAATGTGGCGCGGGCCGATATATGGGTATATGCCCATTGGCAGGGGATGTCCGCCCCCCTGTGTATAGGAAGGCTAACTGCCCAACAAGGCAAAGGCAAGCGGACATTTAGTTTCGCGTACGCCAAAGAATGGATTGACTCTGGGCCCCAGCGATTGCTGGATCCCGACATTGGTTGGTTTTCAGGTCCCCAGTTTCCGTCGGACGGGAAAGAGAATTTTGGTGTTTTTCTTGATTCCATGCCAGATACATGGGGGCGGACACTCATGAAGCGACGAGCGAACTATTTGGCTCATGATCTTGGTCAACGGGCAGCCCCTTTGACTGAAATTGATTTTTTGCTGGGAGTTCAAGACGACTGCCGAATGGGCGCACTAAGGTTCAAGTTGGATCGCGATGGCCCGTTTCTGGGCAATGACCAAGCGCACCCAATACCGCCCTGGTCATCGGTGCGGGAACTCCAATTTGCTGCCCGGGCCCTCGAAATGGATCCGGAGAGCGCGGAGGTTCGCCAATGGTTGGCCATTTTGATGGCCCCCGGTTCATCGCTGGGCGGGGCCCGCCCGAAGGCAAACCTAATGGATGAAAAAGGCAACTGGTGGATTGCCAAGTTCCCCACCAACAATGACAGTCTTGACAAAGCCGCTTGGGAGTTTTTGGCCTATCGACTGGCGATCCGGGCTGGTATCGAAATGTCCGAATCGCTAGTCGAGAAAGTGATGGGCCATCACCATACATTTTTCACCAAGCGTTTCGATCGGGTAAATGGCGATCGGGTTCATTTTGCCTCGGCCATGACCATGACCGGACACAGTGAATACACTTTGCGCAGCAGTGACAATGCACCCAGTTACCTCGAGTTGGCCGAATTTATCCAGTCCCACGGGGCGCAGAGCCAAAAAGACCTACATCAACTATGGCGCAGGATCATCTTCAATATCGCCATTTCCAATACCGATGATCATTTGCGCAACCACGGTTTCATCCTTCAGCCCAAGGGATGGGTGCTGTCCCCGGCCTATGATCTGAACCCATCGATCGACAAAGCTGGGCTGGCGTTGCTGATCGATACCAGCGACAATGCCCTGAGCATTGAGTTGGCCAAAAGTGTGGGAGATTATTTTCAACTGACCCCCCAAGCAATGGGGCAAATCGTGGCCGAAGTTTTTGCCGCCGTCGGGCAATGGGAGGAAGTGGCCACCCAAATCGGAATTCCGCGGGCCGAGCGGGATCAGTTGCGCGGCGCGTTCCGGGTGGCATGATCGCCAGGGACGGGTTTTGTGCGCAATTGCGCACAACCGGGGGCGCAGGTTTTTCCTAGCCCACCGTTGAAGCGGGCCTTTCATCCAAGTAGCTTTTTGCTTTTATCTTGCTTGCTCATTTACCAAGACCGGTACCGGCACTTTCTTGTCGGGGACAAAGTGATCGCCATTTTTCCCTTGGGGCGAGGGAGTCCGTTTCCGGATCTGCCCCGCAGAAATGAAGTGGCCAACCCTGCCATTGGGAAATCCCCCAAATTTCCTGCATCTTGCCGGGCCAATCCCAAACGATACTTCTGATGACCAAAACCCGTAAAATTGCTTACCTCTTCCTTGCTTTGTCACTCATCCCGCTGATCTACGCGGGCAATTTTGGCCTGCAATACGCCAACATCGCCTCTTCCTACGCGGCCAAAACGGTTTGTTCCTGCGTGTTTGTGTCGGGGCGCGGCATCCAGTCGGTGCAGGCCGAGGATCTGTACGCCGTGCCGTTTGCCACCACCCACATCGATTCGGCCCAGCAATTGGTCACGGCCAATGTGTATGGGTTTGCTCAAGCCACGGCCATTTACCGGCCCGGACTGGGCTGCACGCTGGTCAATGGGCTGGCCGCCGCCGAGATCCGCCAGCAGGCAAGCCCGCTCCTGCCCGCGCTCCCGCCCGACACGGTGGCCCTGGCCCCGCTGCCCGCCAATGTGGATTCGCTGGCCCTGTACCGAGTATTGGACTGGGCTTTTGCCGAACCCGGCCCCAAGCAGATCCTGCGCACGCGGGCGGTGGTGGTGCTGTACCGGGGCCGCTTGATCGCGGAGCGCTACGGCGCGGGGATAGACCGGGAAATGCCCCTGTTGGGCTGGTCCATGACCAAAAGCGTGACCAATGCCATGATTGGGCTGCTGGTGCAATCGGGCAAGCTCAATATCAGCCAGCCGGCCCCGTTGCCGGAGTGGAAAAACGATGAACGCCGGCTAATTACCCTCGATCAATTGCTGCGGATGAGCAGTGGCCTGGCCTTCGAGGAAAACTACGGGGCCCCCAGCGATGCCACCCGGATGCTCTTCCGCCAGCCGGGCGCGGGGGCTTACGCGCTGCTGAGCCTGCCCCGCACACCGCCCGACGGCGAATGGTACTACTCCAGCGGCACGACCAACATCCTGCAAGAAATCGTCCGCCGCCAGTTTGCCCGACCGGCTGATTACCTGGCTTTTCCCCACCAGCAATTGTTCCGCAAAATCGGAATGCGCCGGGCCGTGATGGAACCCGACGCTTCGGGCACGTATGTTGGCTCTTCGTTCATGTACGCCACCGCGCTCGACTGGGCCAAGTTTGGCCAGTTGTACCTCCAAGACGGGGTTTGGCAGGGCGAGCGGCTATTGCCCGAGGGCTGGGTGCGCTATTCGGCCACTGAAACCCCGCGCTCCGGCGGCCAGTACGCGGCCCATTTCTGGGTGGATCACGCCGACAAATCTTTCCCGCAGAATGCGTTGATGGCGCTGGGTTTTGAGGCGCAGTCGATCACCATCGTCCCCAGCAGGGAACTGGTGGTGGTGCGCTTGGGCTGCACCCCCAACGATGATTTTGACCGGTCGCGGTTGGTCAAGGATATCGTGGCGGCGATCAAATAGGGGGCAATTGCCAAATTCGGTTACCTTTGGCCGATCCATTTCCCCTTGAACGACTGATTTTGACTGGGATTAAAACCGAGGTCATTTGGGGCATTGGCCAGACTGATTGGCCGGGAGTTGTTTTTTTTGGTGGATCCCCAACCAAGTGGTCAATAAATGCTACCCAATAAGTCACCGAGAAGCGATACCTAACCCAATGTTGCCATGCCGATCATTTTTGCCATTTGTGGAATCCTTGCGCTGATCTTGCTGATCACCGTCGTCAAGCTGGATACCTTCATTTCTTTTATCTTGGTGGCTTTGGGGCTGGGGCTGGTCACCGGGATGCCCGTGCCCGCCATTGGCAAAGCGATCCAGATCGGGATCGGCAGCACCCTGGGTGACCTGATCCTCATCATTGGCTTTGGGGCCATGCTGGGCAAACTGGTGGCTGATAGCGGGGCGGCCCAACGCATCACCCAAGCCATTATTGCCGTTTTTGGGGTCAAACACGTACAATGGGGCTTGGCTTTGGCCGGGTTCATCATTGGCCTGCCGCTGTTTTACAATGCCGGGTTCATCATCGTGGTGCCGTTGATCTTCGCGGTGGCCACTTCCGCCAAACTGCCCATTTTGTACGTGGCCATTCCCATGTGCTCGGCCCTGTCGGTGGCCCACGGCTACCTGCCGCCGCACCCCTCACCGGTGGCCATCTCGGCCCAGCTTGGGGCCGACATGGGCCTCACACTCCTGTACGGGATCGTCATTGCCATCCCGGCCATTGTGGTGGCGGGGCCGCTGTTTGGCAAGACTCTGCGCCGCTATACCTACCAGCCCGGCGACTCGCCGTTCCAGGTCACCACGATCCCGGCAGACCAACTGCCCAGCTTGGGCGTGAGTTTGGGCACTACCCTGCTGCCGCTGTTGCTGTTTTCGGCCACGGTGGCCATCAAGGGGCTAAAAGTGGAGCACCCCATTTTGCAACTGTTGGCCGAGCCCTACATCGGGATGCTGCTGTCGGTGCTGCTGGCCATCTACCTGTTGGGCCTGCGGCAGGGCGAAACGATGAAGGGCGTGATGAAAAAACTGGAGGAAGCATTCAAGGCCACGGCCTCCATCTTGCTCATCGTGGCGGGTGCGGGGGCACTGAAACAAATCTTGAACGACAGCCAGATCAGTCGGTACATCGGCGAACAGTTGCAGTACATCCCCATTTCGCCACTCGTCCTCGGGTGGGGCATTGCGGGGGCCATCCGGGTGGCGGTTGGGTCGGCCACCGTGGCCGGGCTCACCACCGTGGGCATTTTGGCCCCACTGATCCAGCAAAGCCCGATCAAGCCCGAACTGATGGTGCTCTCCATCGGGGCGGGCAGCCTGATGTTTTCCCACTTGAACGATGCCGGGTTTTGGCTGTTCAAGGAATATTTCAACCTCACCATCCGCCAAACGCTCGAGACTTGGACGGTGATGGAGACCATCGTGTCGGTCATCGGGCTGATCGGGGTCCTGCTGTTGAACATGGTCGTGTGATCAGCGGGCCATTTTTGCGCCCATTCACCAAGCTGGGAAGGTGGGTCGGGTTTCGCAGCCCAATACTTTTGCCACACCCCAGCGGGGCTGACCTTGACACTTGGCGGCCATGCCCTTGCGGATGGTAGGTATATTGACCAATTGAGTACGTTTAATTGAAAATCAATGAAATATATTTTCAATTGACCGCACCAATCACTGTTAAATTTACTGTAAATAACTAACTTGGAAAATAAAATAATCAACTATTTTAACAAGATCGTGCCTCTTTCGGAGGAGGAGGTCAAGGCCATTGCCGCAACAATGCACATAAAACCCTACAAAAAGGGGACGGTTCTGCTAAAGAAGGGCAAATTTCCACCGAAGCGTACTTTGTTTTGGCAGGCTGTGTGCGGCAGTATTACCTTATTGGTGGGGAAGAAAAAACGAGCAATTTTTTACCGAAGAGCAATGGGTGATTGCCCTGCAAAGTTTTGGCCAACAGATGCCCGCCAACCGCTACCTTGATTGTTGCGAAGATTCGATGTTGGTGGTTGGCAATCGACAACGGGAAGAAGCCCTGTACAAGCAATTCCCCAAGCTTGAAACCGTTTCCCGAAAGGTAATGGAAAAAGTATTTGCCGAACAACAGGAACTGATGGGGGCTTACTTCATCGACACGCCCGAACAATGCTACCTGAAACTACTGGCAACCCGGCCCGATCTGTTCCAACGATTGCCACAGTACCAAATTGCCAGTTACATTGGCGTAAAACCGGAATCTTTGAGCCAGATCAGAAAAAGGATTTTTTTGAAGAACCGGGCCGATTAGCCAACTGCGATCGCCACATTTCCGCTCTTGTGGCCCAACTCCACCTATTGGTGGGCCTCGGCCATTTGGGCCAGTGGATAAGTTCGGTCAATGACAGCTCTGTATTTTCCACTCTCCACGAAGTCTTTCAAAAAAAGGAGGCCATCGGCGGTTTCACCTATCACTCCCGCAACCGCTTTTTGGCCACTGGTCATCGACATCCACGCCCTCTGGATCGTCTGGGCAAGTCCGGCTGAGCCCAAGAGCAGCGTTCCCCGTTTTTTCAAAGCTTGGAGGCTGTTGGCAAATGAAAGTTTGTCAATAATAATGAAAATAACGTCAGATTATCCGTTATTTTCATTGGCTTGGGGGCGGGTCTGTCCACTTCGTTGAGCTGGAGTACCCCGGGCGCACCGTATTGCGTGTAGGTGACCGCTTTTATCTTCATTCCGGTTACGGGTGGTTTCATGCCCCAAAGATAGCGGTCGGGTTTTCCCGGTTCATTGATCAGGGTCAAGAAACGAAATCGCGGCTTTTGGTCAACCTGAAATGAAGCCAACCGCGATCGGGCGGTGCCAAAATGGGGCGATCCAGCCCTTTGGCGCTAGTGTTCCGTTGCGGCTGGATCGGCCTTGGAAATTGGCCATCCCAACTTACCTTTGTATGGGCGGGACAGAAAACGTTGAAACTTCCCACTACCTAAAAGCGACAGACTTTGGGCCCAGCCCGGGATCACCCACCAAATAATGGGGCAAAAAAGGCAAGAATAGGACAATAATGGGGCAAAAAGGCCCGTAATACAGCAATAAGCGCCTGGTTCACCCAGCCAAGAAGATCCATAAACCGGCGGGGCAGGTACGTGCCCCCACCAGATCATCGTTTTCATGCTTCAATCGCCACACCGCTAACCATCCTCACCATGCCACTCTCCGACTTGGGCCTACCGCCGCGCCAACTCATCCTCTCCGGGGGCAAGGGCGGGGTGGGCAAAACCACCTTCGCGGCCAGTTTGGCCCTGTGGCTCTCCCAGACCCGCCGAACGCTGGTCATTTCCACCGACCCGGCCCACTCGCTGGGCGACAGCTTGGGCCAGTCCCTCGCGGGCGGGGGGCCGGGAACCAACCAAGTGGTGGCCGTGGAGGGTGCGCCCGGCCTGTTTGCGATGGAGATCAACGCCGAGCTGGCCCTGGCCGAGTTCAAGGCCCGCCACCGCGCCGAGCTGGAAAAACTGTTTGACACCTCCACTTACCTGGACGGCGATGACCTGGACGCCGTGCTGGCCCTGCCCATCCCGGGCATTGACGAGGTGATGGGCTTCAAGGTGATCACCGATCTGATGGCCCAGGGCCAGTTTGATTGCTACGTGGTGGACACGGCGCCCACGGGCCACGCTCTGCGCCTGCTCTCCCTGCCCGAACTGCTGGACCAATGGGTGAAGACCCTGGCCCAAATGCGCTGGAAGTACCGCACCATTCAGCAAACCTTCAAGGGCAAATATGCGCCCGACGATGCCGACGACCTGCTGCTGGAACTGAAAAAGACAGTGGGCCGCCTCCGCGCCCTGCTCACCGACCCGCTGCGCTGCGAGTTTGTGGTGGTGGCCAAGCCCGAGGCGATGGTGCTGGCCGAAACCGAACGCTTACTGGCTTCGTTGGCCGAGCACCACATCCGCGTTGGCCATTTGGTGATGAACCAAGTCATGATGGATCAATCCAACGATTTTTGCCGCCAAGTACGCCAAGGCCAAGCACCTTACTTGGCTCTGGCGCAGGCCAAGTTTCCCGACCTAGATCTTGCCTTGGCCCCGCTTTTTGCCCACGAAGTGCGCGGGCTGGCCGATCTGCGGGTCTTTGCCCAAGGGCTGTTTGGCCAGTCCTAGAAAACCTTTTTCTCTTTTGGGTATTAATCAGTGGCTGGCCCGGTAATTCAGGGCCGCCACGAAAAATTTTCTTGGAAATTAGTAAAACTAAAAGATTAGTTGTATATTTGGTGCAGTTAGTTGAATAGTTGGTTTATTCACTTCTTCACTCACTCACACCTATATGCAACAACTCACCCGCGCCGAGGAAGAAATCATGCAGGAGCTTTGGCACCTCCAGAAGGCCATGGTCAAGGAAATCATTGAGCGGCTGCCCGAACCGAAACCAGCCTACAACACCGTATCCACCATCGTGCGGATCTTGGAGTTCAAGGGTTTTGTGGGGCACAAAGCGTATGGCAAGACCCACGAATACTACCCGCTGGTCAGCAAGGACGATTACAGCAATAAGTTCCTGAACCAGTTTTTGGGCAATTATTTTGGTGGTTCCTTCGAGAAAATGGTCTCCTTTTTTGTCAAAAAGAACGATGTCAACCTCAAAGAATTTGAAGAACTGATGAAATACCTCGAGAACGATCCCACTCATCCCCAACCAAACGACGATGATCCTGATCCTCAAACACCTACTTCTTAGTTCGGCCTGTCTGTGGGCCTACTGGCTGCTCTATCGCTTTGCCCTGCGCAACGATACGTTCTTTGGCCGCAACCGCGTCTTCCTGTTGGCTTCGGCGGCCTTGGCCCTGCTGGCCCCGCTCGTGGCTTTGGGGGTAGAGCAATTGTCGATCCTGTTGGCACCCGATGAGTCGGTCGTTGGCCCGGATGTGCTGCTGCTCCCCCTCCAAGTGGTGGGCAGTTCGGCCACCGAAAGTGCGTTCCCGATCACTTGGCCCGTCGTGGTTTTTGGGGTTTGGGCCATTGGGGCCGGGTGGGGACTGCTGCGGCTGGCCATTGGCCTGTGGCGCACCGCCCAGTTGGTAGTCGCCGCGCCCCCCGCCGCGCTCTCCCCCGCGCTCACCCTGCGGGCCTACCGCAGTGGGGCTCGCCCCGTGGCCCAGCGGGACTTGCCCACTTTCTCTTTTTTCCACTACTTGGCTTGGAACGAAATCCCCGGGCAGTCCGAGGTGGCACAGCGCCAGATTTTGGCCCATGAACTGGCCCATATCCGGGGCCACCATACTTGGGACGTGCTCGGCACCGAGATCCTCCGGGCCGTGCTCTGGTTCAACCCAGCGGCCCACTGGTATGCCGCTGCCCTCAAGGCCCAGCACGAGTTTTTGGCCGATGCCGAGGCAGTGGAAACTTGCGCCGCCGTCGATGGTGCCCGGCCCGAAAGCTATATCCAGCTCATGGTGCGCACGGCCCTCCAACAGTATTCGATTCCTTTGGTACATAGTTTCAACGATTCTCCCATCAAAACCCGGATTGCCATGTTACAGAAAAACCGCACTGCCTTTTGGAAAGGCAACCTCAAAACCATTTTGGCCCTCAGCGTGGCCACCGTAGCGGCTTTGGCCATTGGCTGCACCAACTCCTTGGATCGCCTCACCCGTGAGCGCAACCAGAACGAGGCCAACCGCAAAGAATTGGCCGTTAGTTTCGCCAAAGAACTGGAACAGATCGGGATCAAATATGGCATCAAATCCGATGGCATTGGCTTTGAGGTAAAAGAAAAAGGGGGCAAGCTGACCGTGGTGATGCTCCCGCAAGAGGCCGCCAAAGTGACCGACGCCAAAGATCTGGCCCGGATGGAGTTTTTGCTCAACCAAATGGCTGAACAAAGCAATTTTGATTTGGCCAAGATCAAACAACAGAACGATCACGCAAACCGGCTTCAGGAAGGCGATGTACTTACTGTGGTGGATGAGGGAGCGATGCCCGTCGGTGGCTATGAGTTGTTTTATAAGTACATCATGACCAGCCTCCAATATCCATCGGCTGCCCGCCAAGCCGGCACCGAGGGCAAAGTATATGTGGAGTTTATTATCCAGACCGACGGCACCTTGGGTGACTTTAAAGTGCTCAAGGGCATTGGTCAGGGCTGCGACGAAGAAGCCCTGCGCGTAATGGCGGGTGCGGCCCAGTGGGTTCCCGGCCGCCAAGCCGGCAACGCCGTCAAACAGCGGATAGTCATGCCCATTTCTTTCAAGCTGGGCAATAGTCAACCCAACAGTATCTCAATCGGGGAAGACAAGGCGGCCTCCCCGGCAGTCAATCCCACAAACGAAGTGTTCACCGTGGCGGAGGAGAGAGCTTTGCCCGTCGGTGGCTATGAGCAATTTTACAAGTATCTCGCGGCCAACATGCAATATCCCAAAGCTGCCCGGGAAGCCAAAGTGCAGGGCAAGGTGTATGTCGAGTTCATCGTCCAGACCAATGGCACCCTGACCGACTTCAAAGTGCGAAAGGGGATTGGTCAGGGCTGCGACGAAGAAGCCCTGCGCGTAATGGCGGATGCGGCCAAGTGGGTCCCCGGCCGCCAAGCCGGCAACGCCGTCAAACAGCAGATTGTGATGCCCATTTCTTTCAAACTGAATTAACAGCTTGCCCCATTGACCAAATAGTCCCGCCCGCTGAGTGCCCCAAGCCCGCCCGCATTTTGAATGTTGGTGGGCTTGGGGCATTTTTGCGGGCCCAACTTTAGCCGAGACACCATGACCAGCCCTGATTTTGCCGATCTGATCGCCGCCGATCTCCAAGCGCACCTCGATACGGCCGAGCGGGTGCGGGCCGAGTTGCCAGCGATCATCGCGGAGTCGGCCGCCCTGGTGGTGAATACCCTCTTGGCGGGCCACAAAATCTTTTTCTTTGGCAACGGGGGCAGTGCTGCCGATGCACAGCACTTGGCGGCTGAGTTCACGGGGCGTTTTGTCAAGGAGCGGCGCGGGCTGCCCGCCATTGCCCTCACCACTGACACGTCGGCCCTCACCGCCATCGGCAACGACTACGGTTTTGCCCATCTGTTTGCCCGGCAGGTGGAAGCGCTGGCCCGCCCCGGCGATCTGCTGGTGGGCATCAGCACCAGCGGCAACAGCCCCAACGTGCTGCTGGCCCTCCAAAAAGGCCGGGAAATGGGGTGCCGGACCTTGGCCCTCACCGGCCGCGACGGAGGGCAGGCCTCGACCGTGGCCGACCTCAATGTGATCGTGCCTTCCCAAGTGACGGCCCGCATCCAAGAGATGCACATCCTGATCGGGCACCTCTGGTGCGGGGTTGTAGATGCTGCTTTTATTGACAAATAAGTACTTCTACTCACTTTTTCGCCGTATTTCCACCACATCATTTTGAGTGCTTTTGGTCATTTACCATTCGGGCCGGGCATTGTACTTTTGCACATGGTTTAAAAAATCTATCGTTTATGGCGCCACTCTTTGTTTCTCAGGTACTCCCACAGCAGGATTTACAACTCACCGAATGTGACGCCATGAGTGTTCACTCGCCGGGTGACATCCAACCGCACGGGGTGCTCATCGGGGTGCAAGAACCATCTCTGAATATCACCTACCTCAGCGAGAACACCCAAAAGCTGTTCAAGATTCCCTACGCCCAATTACTGGGCCGCGATTTGGCGAACCTCTTGGAGCCAAATGAGCTGGAAAAGTTGAAACGAAGCCTCGGTTCGCAGAACTTCAAAATGATCAACCCCCTCCGCCTGTTGGTGGGTGGCAAACCGTTTGATTTCGTGCTGCACCGCAACCAAGGCACTCTTTTCATGGAGGCAGAGCCGGTTCATGACCCCAGCACCAATACCGCCCAAGTCTATGGACAAATGGCCCAAGATGCCATGATGAAAATACTTTCGGCGGGCTCAGTGGAGCAACTGCTCCAAGTGGCCACCGACCAGATCCGGGCCATCAGTGGCTTTGATCGGGTAAAGCTTTATATGTTCGACGAGAACTATGATGGCCAGGTAATCGCTGAGTCGCGGGTGGCCGAAATGCCCTCGTTCTTGGGCTTGCACTTCCCCTCATGGGAAATCCCGGCCAAGGTGCGCGACTTGTACATCAAGAACATGACCCGGTACATTCCCCACGTGTTCAATGTGCCAGCCAAAGTAATGGCCCTCAACAATGCCAGTACGCAGGGCAAACTGGACATGACCTATTCCATGTTGCGATCGTGCCCGCAAGTGCACATCCAATACCTGACCGATATGAATGTTGGCTCGTCCATGTCGTTTTCCATTGTGGCGGAAGGAAAACTGTGGGCCATGTTTGCCTGCCACAACCGGCGGCCCAAGGAAATCTCGTATGCCCACCGGCTCTTGTGCGAGCAGGTGGCGGCGGTGTTTCCCGACGAACTGATGTCCCGCGAGGAACCGGAGGTGTACCAAGCCAAGATCCAGGGCTTCCGCGACAATTTGATGGGCAGTGCCAAGGGGGCAAGCGATCTGGCTCAGGCCATGTCGGGCAATGCCACCGTCCTCTTGCAAATGATGAGCGCCGAAGGAGCCGCCATTTACACCAAGGGCAGTCTGCGCACCGTGGGCAAAACCCCGGCTGAGAGCGACATCCGCTCCCTGATCAAATTGCTCTGCGATCCTTACAAAGGCTTGGTCTTTAAAAACGACCAGCGTGGGCTGCTTTATACCAATAATTTGAGCCGCCTTTTTAAATTATCTTCTTTTGACGTAACTTTGGCCGAAAGGGTAAAGAGTGCCGCCAGTGGGGTTGTGGCAGTGCCCATTTCCCGTAACCGGGAAGATTATTTGCTCTGGTTCCGTCCTGAAGTGGTCCAAACGGCCACTTGGGCGGGCAATCCAGAGGAGAGCATTTTTCCGCAAAAACACCGCGAGACCCAGTTGAACCCCAAAAAGTCATTTGAGGCGTGGAAGTCCAAAGTGGAGAATACGGCCACCGCATGGAACACTTACGAAGTGGAGAATGCTTCTGCCCTGCGTGATGCCCTAATAAATCAATAAGTAGCCACCTTTCCAAGCATGTTCAACAAAGTATGGAGCTTTTCAAGGAGAAATATTTAACAATCACCCTGGAAGAAGGCAAACCAGCGATCAGCATGAACTGGGACGGTGATCCTACGCCTGATGAGTATAAAAAGGGGAACTCAAGCCTTTTGGATCTCTTGGCGGATAAATCAGCCACCTATTTGCTGCTCAATTACCGGAATATGTCTTCTTACCTGTCGCTCGACGATCAGGTGTGGACCATCCACCATTGGTTTCCCAAAGTGAAGGAAAACCAAGTGAGAAAGGTGGGCGTGGTCGTGCCCAAGAAAATGATGACCCAAATCGTGATCAAGTCCATCTTTGCGGGCCTGCCCACAGGGGAAATGGAGATCGCCTTTTTTGACAATATCGACGACCTGCGCCACTGGGCAAACTGACCAAGGGCCATTTGTGCCGTGCCCTTGCCGGCATGTGGCCGGTCTTAAAACCAGTTATTTAGAACGGTTCTTGATTATTTTGCTACATTTGGTCTTGGAACGCCATGACCAGCACCAAACTGGGATTACCGAGGTTGGTGCTGGCTGGTGCCAAGACTTTTTATTTGCCCAAACATTCCATTTTAACACCTTGACAATGGTTGCATTGCGCCTAAAAACCGAAACCAAGCCCTACCATGAATCGGTAGAGCAGTTTGCCCATTCCAACAAGATCATGGATCACACGTTGAGTTTGGATCAATACCGCGAATTGATCATCAGCCAATACCAGTTGCACCAGGCCCTGGAAGATCGGATGGCCCAAGTGCTGTCGCCAGCCCAAAAAACCGAGCTGGAGTTTGACCAACGGCGCAAAATTGACTTTTTGGCCCAGGACATGGGGTTGGTGGCCCCTGATAGCCTCCACGAAAATGCTGCCGAACTCGTGGCCCAGTACCAGATCACCGATCTGTACGATGCGCTCGGGGCGATGTATGTGCTCGAAGGCTCCACCCTGGGCGGGGCCGTGATCCGCCGCGAACTGGCCAAGAACCCCAATATTGCCAACCAAGTAGCTGATTTTCACTATTATGGCTGCTATGGTTCCCTGATCGGTGAGCGGTGGAAAAACTTCCTCGGCCTGCTCAATGCTTGGGCCGATACCGACGAAAAACAAGATGCCGTGGTGCAAAAGGCCAAGGACACTTTTAAACTATTTGAACGGTTGCTTGCCCAACGGCAGGCAGTGGTGGCCTAAACGTAAAAAACGTCGGCCAACCCAAACCAGTGCCCCAACTGCTCAACGGTTGGGGCACTGCGCTTTTCGGTACTTGGGACCAGTCAAGATTTTCGGGGCTGGGCCGGTGGCTGTTTCTTGCCAGATTGGGCCAGCAGTCCGTTCAACAAAGTGAAGCCAAGCTTTTTTGGGCCGATTTCCCCCACAATTTTTTATTTTCCATTGGATTCACTTATTTTACGTGCCTTAGTCATTTTTTGCTTTCGGCAAGCCTTTGTTGATCAATTCAGAATGGATGGAATTGGTTTAAAGGGATTGGCGGATAACAAACTAAAAAATTGCTGGTAAGATCTAAAACGAACCTTATGCTGCCTCCGATTAACAATTTTCCCGTCAATTGGATTGACGGAATGAAGATTTCCAAAAAACATTTTGTTGAAACTGAGAATTTTTTCATAGATCACCTCCGCGATGGCCTGGCCACCGGGATCACCAATTTCAACTATGGGCTGCTCCCCACCGAATCGAACCAGCAGAAGTCCTTGGAGCTGTACGTCAACTGTGACTATACCCAGCAGATCAACGTGCGGCTGGTCAACTGCCGGGCGATCACCTCGAGCGGCTACCGGATCGAGATAGTGCGCAGCGATCGCATGGCCCTCAACACTTCCTACACCCAGATCCTGAGCCAATACAACCTTCAGGCGGTCAAAGAAGATGTGCTCTACGTCACGGTGTCGGTCAATCCTTATGTGCGGGTGCCCATTGGCGAGCCTGCCCTGGAGGAAAATCCGCCACGCCACCCCTTTTCGGGATCGGAGTATAAACTCAACGTCGTGCCCTCGAGCCTGATCAACACGGCAGATTTTGGGGCTTCCCATTTCATTATCGGCAAGATCATCTACGCGGCCGGCCAGCTCAGCCCCATCAACAATTATATCCCGGCCTGCACGTCGGTCAATAGCTTTCACGGGTTGATCAACTGGTTTTATAATTTTGCCAACTTATTGGGCGACATGGAGACCAACGCCCTGAAGATTGTCCAAAAGATCAAGACCAAGAGCCAAGAAAGTACCCTGACCAAAAGCATGACTTTTGTGATGGACAAAGTGCTGTTCAGCTTGGCCCAGGGCATAGTGTCCTTCAAATGGATGATCCCCCAGCAACCGCCCATCTACATGATCGAGTTCATGCTCAAGTTTGCCCAGACCATGCGCACGGCCCTGGGGTTTCTGACCGACAAAGAAAAGGAAGAACTGTTGGCCTACTTTGCCGAATGGTCCGGCCAACCCTCGGGCGTGCTGGAAAACAAGCTCGATTCGCTGCTCAACCTTAAATACAACCATTTGGAAATTGCCCAGATCCTGGCTGTGGTGGATGAGTTTTTCAAGCCCATGTCCGAACTGTTCAGCAAAATGAGCCAGATCGATTTCATTGGCAAGCGTCGCGGTGGCAACGAGATTTTCATCATTGAATCGGAAGTGGCCGACACCAAGCCTGCCCCGCCGCCGCCCAGCAACCAAGACAAGAAAAACCGCTGGAGCCCAATGGGGTAGGCGCAACTTCAACCACTTAACAATAGCTTGACGAACAAATACTTATGGAACCATTGAACAAACCTGAGCGCAGTAAGGCCATCCAGAAATTTGCGGGCTTCTATGCCCTTTCGCTGGCCCTGCCACTGCTCGCTTTTTATTTCCTTTTCCGCTCGCCCACTGGGTCGCTCGCCAGCGAGAACCAGAAACTCAAACTGGAGAAGGGCGAGTACGATTTTCTGCTCACCCGGTTGGATTCCATTGCGCGCCAAGGCCGGCATTTGCAGGATCTGGACAGCCGGATGGCCACTGCCGATGCCATTCAACGGGCCAACTTGGCGTTGCAATCCAAGCGCTACGAAGCCACCATCCAGAATTTGGCCAGCGAGGATCGCTCACCGATGACCGCCAACCTCGATGCCCTGCCCGTGGCCCAGGCCAACAATATTGGCCACGGGTACGAAGCCATTTTGGGCTACCGGCTCCGGGCCGATGAACTCCTGAACCAACTCAGTGCCAAAGGCGGGGACGATGCCATGATTGGCCAATTGCGCAACGACATCATGATGAAAGAACAGACGATCATCCAGCTTCAAGGCCAATTGATGATGAAAGAAGCGGTCAAAGGGGCTGGTGGTGGTGGAGGAGGAGGAGGTGGTGGTGGTGGAGCGCCACCGCCCAAGCCAGGCGGTGGTGGTGGCGATGCCAAGGAGGCCCAGGCCCAATTGGATCGCTGCAACCAGGACAAGCAGGCCCTCCGGGCCCAGTTTGCCCACGAACAACAGATTGGCAAAGTTTTGATGTTGATCCAAGTCATCAAAGACGACATTGGCGACATCAGCAAGAGCGAGCGCAAAACCTACAAAGATGCGGCGTGGAAAGTAGCGGATGACTTGCTCAAAGTCCCAAATATCAGCGACGACATCCGCAAGCGGGCCAATGACCTCCAGACCCAAATTGGCGCGATCAAATAAGTGGGCCAGAAGAGATTGATTTTGAAGATTTGCCCACTGAATTGACCAGAAGGCAAGCTTTAAACAGGGTAAGTAAAGGGGTTCAATCTTGGGCAGGGCACCATGCCCGCTAGATTGGACCCCTTTATTTTTGCAATCGCCGAAATTGGTTTGGGGCCGATCAAGGCGGCATCAAGCCATAGCAAGACCATCGATCACAAAATTCCCGTAAACTACTTTAAATCCGACCGGGAACTGAAGGCAGGTAAAAAGCAATGTCACCCGACTTCAAGTTTTGGTCTTTACCCCAAAGCCGCCGGTTTATCAGGGTGCTCACGCTGACTGGGCCGCCCCACAAAGGTTGGCATTGGTTTTTTGATCATTTTCACATTTTATCACGACTAAAAATGGAATACACCCCCATCTATCGGGCCGTCGGGGCTTTTGAAAAGACCGATCTCGAGACGCTCCGTTATCTCCGGGCCGCCCCCGGGGCCTATGAAGGCAAACAGTTTGGTTTCGATCCCAAAGAAACTTTTGCGTTCCTCCGGGCCATGAATGCCAGCAATGGCTACGACTATGTCGCGATTTTCAAAATTTACCTTCCCGTTTGGGTGGTCAAAGAGTTGAAGGCCAAGGATCACGTCAATGTGGATACCCATATTTTTAAGTCGGGCACGCTGACGGTCGGGCTGGAAGATTTGTCCTTCATGAACAGCTACATTTCCAAAATTGAGCGGGTGTGGTTGGACTGAACCAGGGATTTGGCCAAGTAGCCGCCCAACAGTTAATCGGCCAGTTGGTCGGTCGCATCCAGTGGGGGAGTGCCCAAGCGCGGGGGGGCGGCCGGGAAAATTTTGGGGTGTGGCCCCCCCCAGATAAAAAATTAAAAACCATAATTAAAAAGCGGACAACATAAAAAA
>JBBQXF010000040.1:0-37980 GCA_038209965.1 Cytophagales bacterium
TTCATTGCTCTTTTCTTCCACTTTCAGTTGTCCAAAACTTGGGTTGTGCCCCGGGACCCAAACATTCACCACCTGGACAACGCTGTGTTTTTTGCCCCCGGGGATACATGACCGCAACCCCCTGCCACCCAAAATAATATGCTGGGGGGACAAAGAAATACCCGGGGCCAAGCCTTGATAGCTAGGCTCCAACTCTTTGATGTTCAATCGCTTGAACATACGCTCCAAGGTGTCCCCTGGTGGTGTCTCCGACGGAAAACGAAAGCCAAGGCCCGAGCGTAAAAAATCAATATTGTCTTCCCCATAATCTACAATGTCTACAAAATTATCACAATCGGCAAGCACGCTGCAAAGTACCAAGCCCAAAATATCAGACAAAATAGGCAAACAACGACCTGTCAGCGGAGTGCCGCCCACTCAAAAGTCTTTCATTTCTGAAAAATACGAATCCAATAGTTTCATCTTTTTGGCGCAAGTTAATACTTTATTATTTTTGGTGCGGTTGCCCTAATGGGCAAGTCGATAATATCCGTTTATATAACCGGGTAATTACAGATGCAGAAGTACAGCAAATCTTTAATGCAAAGCAATAGAGAGTATCATCCACCTAAAATCAAAAATTTTAATTTTTTCTAAACCCAAAAAATATGACACTTCTCAATTATAGTAGTTATTTTTGATCCTATGCTACCCTAGAGCGGCTAATAGCGATAAGGGCGGCAACCCCGATTTCAAGGAAAATATACGGGAACTGAGTGTGGGCGGCTGCATAGGCTAGTCCTATAAATTTTTCAGACAAACTATTCACAAAAAAGCAGTAAAATATGAAATTTATTCTCTTTATTGTTCTTTGCTTTTTTTGCTTTGAGCTTTGTGCCCAACAAACGGAAATGAAAGTAACAGTGAGCCACAAGCCACAAAATGATACCATTGATACAAATGGGATCATTATCTACGAAGTAAATGCTGAAAACTTATTTAAGCCTATATGGGACAACGCAGAAAATCGCAGAAAAACTACCAAAAAATTGGAACCCATCAAACCTGTTTTTGCTGACTTGAAAAAGGATTTTATTTATCATAATGTAGTGACCGATGTTATTTTATTAGACCAACAACAAAAAGGTTTAGCAGAGTATAAAAACCGTATAGTAAAATATCAAAATATTGTTGGGGGATACTATCAGGTATGCTATAAACCCAAAAAAAGTGGATACTTCAAAGTTCCCGCCATCACCTTTGAGTTTATGGGCAAAAAATATAGCACCGAGCCCCGCACTGTAATTGTTCGCAAGGCCAAAGATGATGGCAGGTTTACACTTGGGGCAGGTGAAACACGTATCATGTACGGCTTTCCCATCCCGCTTTCTACCTCTCATTTTGTTGTCAAAATTAATGAAAAATTCGCCTCCAATAGCCTGAGTATCAACGCCAAGCACATTACTACAGATGGCAGGGAAACCGTCAAGAAAGATGGCAAAAGTTATGTGCAGATGCGGTACAGTTTTGAAGACTGTAACATTACCCAAAAGATTATTCCTGTAACAGCCGCTCTGTGAATGGCGGATGTAGGCAGCAACCCTCAGTATTATAAAATAGTTTATGAAATAGAAAATAACAGCCGCACAAATAAAAAGGTTGCGCTTAACTTGCTCATTGACATTATGATCGGTGGCAATGATGCGGCACAAGTTGGCTATGCAGGCCAAGATGCGGCCATTATAGACATTGCAAAGAGTTTATCGGGTAAAGCAATTCCCGAAAGGCTTTGGATATATGAGCAAACGAACGATAAGGGGAAGATGATTGCAGAGCTGCGCAACGACACCCAAGACACCATACAAAGCCCGCAGGAGATTTATATTGGCAATTGGGCTGAGTTTTATCGTACACTTTGGGAGGTAAAAAGTAAGAAAGAAAAGTATAAAGACAGCGGTATGATGGTCAGGTGGGACGGTAGAATGTTACCATCAGGAGGAAAAACAACTTTTAGCACTTACTATGGCTTGCCCGATTTTAAGATGACAGAACAAAATCAACTTTCTTTACTCTTTGACGAGCCAGAAATGGTTGCCTCCGTCGAAGAAGTGCTTTATTATGGAGATAACAACCCCGAACTCAACGCTAATCAAGCCAAGAAAATCAAAAAAATGCTCAGTAAAATCGCTATTAAAGATATTCTCGGCATTAGTATTGAAGGTTTCAGCGACGCAAAAGGAACATTAGAAGAAAATTTTCAAATTTCACAGAAACGTGCAGAGTCTGTCGCTAATTACCTAAGTAAGCAAGGAATTGCCAAGTATCGTCTCATGCCCAAAGGCTATGGCAATACTTTTGCTCGCCCACAAGCGACCAAAATGGAAGCAGCCGAAGATCGGAAAGTGATATTAAGAATTGTTTACGAGGAAAAAAATAAAAAAACTGAGTGACCAAATCAAAAGATTCTCTTGCAGTTAGACGAGAAAATCGTAAGTAAATAATTGAAAATCAGTTAATTATGGTTGGGTGTGGTGCTGAAGCTGAACTGATAAAGCAAGGGCAACGCATTTCCCTTGACGAGTTGATTCGCGTGGATTCAGTCAGCAGGCAAACCCTTGAATTGCTTTGTGGATACACACTATGATACATGTCGTCCCGCCCGCCGTTGTCCGTGTTTCACGCACGACCCGATGATATGTGTCGTCCATGAGGACACAGACAACGGCGCAAATTAACCCGGTGAGTTTTTTTTACCTTCACAGCAGTTCTTAATGGCAATAATCTCTTCACCGAGCTTGCTGCCACTGTGAGGGATCGGAAAATTGACCTTGTGAGTGGCTTCATGCCCTTACAGTGGTTTTAGTGGTTCAGTAATAAAATTTCCCCCACCAAGCTTGCCAACCACTGCCATAGACAGGAAACTCCCTAACTTTGCCCCAAAATCTTGCGCATGTCCCTCTACCCCAGTGAAGTCATTATCGAGGAGCAGGGCCTCCGCGATGGTTTGCAGAGCGAAAGTACGCTGATCAGCACCGAACAAAAACTGGCCGCCATTGATCGGTTGGTGGGGGCGGGGCTGCGGCGGATCCAAGTGGCCTCGTTCGTCAACCCCAAGCTGGTGCCGCAAATGGCGGATGCCGAGGCACTGGTGGCCCAGTTGGACAGAAAGCAGGGGGTGGTTTACAGTGCCTTGGTGCTCAATGTCCGCGGGCTGGATCGGGCGGCGGCCGCCGGGCTGGATCACGTGTCGGCTTCCATTTCGGCCAGCGATGCCCACAGCCGCCGCAATGCCAACAAATCATTGCCGGAGGCGATCGTGGAATTTGCCAGTATGGTACGCCAAGCCAAATCGGCCCGGCTGACCGTGCGCGGGGGCATTCAATGCGCGTTTGGCTGCCGGTATGAGGGCGAGATCCCCCAGCAGCGGGTGTTGGACTTGGTCAAACAGCACTTGGATCTGGGCGTGGATGAACTGGCCCTGGCCGACTCCACGGGCATGGGCGACCCACGTTCGATCCGGGAAATGATGGCCCAAGTGGTGAAAATGGCCGGCCCGGTGCCCGTCATGCTCCACCTCCACGATACGGAGGGCAAGGGGTTGGCCAACCTCGTGGCGGCCATGGAATGTGGGGTCAAACATTTTGATACTGCTTTTGGGGGACTGGGCGGGTGTCCGTTCATAAAAGGGGCCACTGGCAACATCGCCACCGAGGACACGGCGTGGATGCTGGCCGAAATGGGCATTGCCACTGGGCTGGATCTGCGCCCCATCGCCCAACTTACCCGGCAATTTGAAGGGTTGCTGGGGAAAAAATTGCCGGGAAAACTGCACCCGTTGATCTTGGAGGGGGAATAAGGGCGGTCGGTTTGATTTTTTACCAACCATTGACTATTTTTTGGCTCCAGTGCCGCCCTGTCAAGCCCGCCCAGTGCGTTACTCCAACGGGGCGATTGGCCTATAGAAAATAATTCACCGTATCAAACACAACCCCATCGGGGGGCTTACAAAACGTTGGTAATTGCTGGTGCTACAAACCTTGGAACCCTTCCGGTTCTTTCCGCTCAAATGATACGTAATGGTCATTGGCTCAACTTCTTACCCGCCACTGATTTTGAGGCCCAGCCAAGTGGCGAGCAGGCCCAAGAGCAAGCTCGCGCCCACATACAGGAGCGCTGGCCCAGACTGGCCCGTGCGGAGCAAAAGCAGCGTTTCGGTCGAAAAGGTGCTAAAAGTGCTGAAGCCGCCGCAAAAGCCGGTGGCCAGCAGCAACCGGCCCGTTTGGCCCAACCAGAGCCGATCATCGGCCAGCCCCATCAGTAGGCCGATGATCAGACAGGCCAGCACGTTGACGGCCAGCGTACCCACGGGAAAGGCCACTGGGAACCAGCCGGTCAGCCATTTGGTCAATCCGTAGCGGCAGACTCCCCCCAGCCCACTGCCCAAAAAAATCAGCAAAAAGTGCCTCACCGACTAGCGGAGGAAAGCCCGGAGCATCCAAGCCATTTTTTCGTGCTGCTCCATCAAGCCGGTCACAAAATCGCTGGTTCCCAGATCCTTATGCACTTCAGCGAACTTGACCACATCGGTGCGCATGGCTTGGATGATGGTTTCGTGATCGTCCAGTAGGTTTTTGATCTGGACCAGGTGCGCACTGGTGGTAGTCGGTTCAGTGAGCCGGGCCAGTTTCAAGAAATCGACCAAACGGCCCTCGGCAAAGTGGCCCAACGCCCGGACCCGCTCGGCGATGTTATCAATAATTTCGTCCAACTGCTCATATTGCTCCTCGTAAAATTTGTGCATGGCGTGAAACCCATCTCCTTCCACGTTCCAGTGGTAGTTGCGCGTTTTGGTGTAGAGCACATACTCATCGGCCAACAGGGTATTAAGGGCCAACGAAACCGCTTGTCGGTGTTCATCAACAATCCCAATATTTGCTTTCATGGTTGAATCTTGTAAATTTGTTTAATTACCCTTGTTTAACGGTAAAAAGTGTGGTCTTGTTAGGGCCACCAACCAACAAAACCCAATTCCCATACGGCCGTGCCATCTTCTTACAGCAATTTTCGTTTTCGTTTTATCAACCGTTGGGGCAGCGCCGCCACTCTATTTTCCGCAAATGGGCGGGTGGATCGCGAAAATGGCATCGATCTTGGCGGCAGCCAGCTCCAATACGATGACCTGAGCGATACCCTGCTCGACGGCAACCGGGTCGGGTTGGTCCTAAAACCCTACCTTACCCTAACGCGTCCCTTGACCGATCAGTTGCAGGCCAATAGCACCGTGCTGGTAATCGAGATCATGGATGATTTTGCCTTCAACATCAAATCAGCGATTGATCAAAACCGGACCAGCTTAGCCATGGAACAACTCCAACACGCTGGCGAAGCTATGGGCAAGCCCAATTTGTTCCGCAAGATCGCTTGTCCCGAGTGCTATGCCCAAACGGATGTTTCCAACTTGGCCAGCCCGTGGATCTATTGCCACTATTGTGAAACGATTTTCAACCAATTCCAGCAGACATTGGGCAAATCGGAAAAATATAGGCTTTGCCCGATATGCCAATATTATAACCGGGTCCAACTGTTTCCCGAAGCCCGGTTTTATTTCACGCCGAAAGAAAGCCGGGCCAGTTACCAAGAAATCGAATGTTGTGATACCTGTGCCCAGCGGTTGTATGAAACCATCGTCTGGAAAAACGCCCCTTTTCTGTTTGCCTTGCCCGCTACTTGGTACCTGCGGTTTATGTACACCGACGACCGCGATCCGGCCTTGGCCGAGCTGGCCCAAGCCAATCGACTGGCCCAAGATGGCGATCTAAAACAGGCCGATGTACTGTATTCGAGCATGGTGCTGCGCAATGAGAACCATCCCGGCCTGCGTTATTGCATGGGCCGGGCCTACCTTCAAAGCGGTGACAACAAGAAAGCGTTCTACAATTTCCGCGAAGCCCTGGAGGCCTGCCACAACTATGAGCCCGCCCGCAAATTGCTCCAATTGTACAAAAAGGAAATTGTGGAAAAGTGATTTTGGGGTTTGGCCAGTGGCACATGGAGTCGGGGCTGGTTTGAGCGGGTGCATCCCCAACGGATCGATCGCCACTCACTGGCACGCACCAATAAGTTAAATAAATATACATATACTTGACAAAGCCCGACAAGTACTTTTGCCATTTTAGCACCTACTTTCTCACCTTGGCAAAGGCCCGCACCGGGAAAGTACCCACGCCCTGAAATTTGGGGGGCACTGCCGTGAAAGTAAACCCGGTTTCGGGCAGTGCCGACAGGTGGCAGAGGTGCTCCACGATGGGAATATCGGCCCCCAACAAAATGGTGTGGACCGGGCGGCGGTTGCCCGTTGTGTCGTCGATGTTGTGGGAGTCGATGCCCACCAGTTTGGCCCCGGCCTCCAGCAAGAACTGCGCCGCCCCGGCAGTGAGGTAAGGGTGTTGATCGTAATACCATTCAGTGTTCCAGTGTTGATCCCACCCAGTGTTAACAAGCACCGCCCGGCCCCGGATCAGTCCGGCAAAGGGTTGCAAATGCGCCTGTTCCACCGCCAAGGATTGCGAAAAAGGCCGCCGGATCACCAGCCCCGGCAGATCAACGAGGGCCGCCAGCTCGAGTTCGGACAGGTCTTTTCCGTGGGCAAAGCGGTGGAACGGCGAATCGAGGTAGGTGCCCGTGTTGGCCACCATTTCTATCTTGCCAATTTGGAACTCTGTGCCCGCCTCATACTTGGATCGGGAAGCTTCCCGGCTCAAATAATCGCAGATAAGCGGGGCCGGCAAGCCTTTGTAGGTGACCAGCCCGTGCATGATGGTGTGGCTCAGGTCGATGAAAATGCTAGGTGGGGTGGGAGGCTCCATGCGGTGGTTGGTAGGTAGTGGTGAACAACAAAAGAAATTGGACTCTGCAATTAACCGCTTATACCTTACATTGGTTAGAGAGTTAAAAAATATCATAAAAATATCAGGATTGACTAGTAATTTCGCTGCAATAAATTGCATATTTCCAACTTTATTATTAAACCGACATTGATTGCAAAATAATCAGTTGCAAAACAGTTTTTTTCTTTGACCTTTGTGTTAATTCCACCTTAATAGCTGTATTTATGGCCAAACACTTACTTAGCCTTTTGGCTTGTTGGTTTTTTTTCGGACTGCCCTTACTGGCCCAACCAGCGAACGATAATTGCAGTGCGCCCACCGACCTAGTCTTGCCTGCGGGCGGTTTTGGGTTGGGCTCGCTTACTGCCGCCATTGATCTCACTGCGGCCACTGCCCAACCGGGCGAATATTTTGCTTTCCCCAGCATCAACGGCAAATCGGTTTGGTTCCGTTTTGTGCTGCCCACTGCCCGTCGGGGCAAGATCCAGTACTCCGATACCCGTGGACTGACCCAAGATGGCAATAAAATATCGATTACCACTTATTTGGTCAATCCGGCCAGTCCCTGCCTTCCCGGGCTGGCCGAGCGGCAACTGGCCAAGCTGACCGCAGTGGACAATTACGGTGATGCCGAGAACCTCTGCCTTTCGCCCGGCACGTACTTGGTGCAACTGGCCACTACCAACGACATAGTCAATACGTTCTTGCAAGTGCGGCTCACCGTGGCCGACCCGGAGGTGAACACTGGTGCCCCTGCCTACGATAAACCGGCCGCCGCTGCCGAGCTTGGCACGCTGGCCACCCAGCCCACTGCCACCACCAATATTCGCTACAATGTTGGCTACCACACCATCGACGGGCCGGGCGAGCAGGGATGCGCCGTGGTGCCCAACCCCCAAGATTTCACCCAATCGACTTGGCACACCTTCACGACCGGTAGCTATTTGGATTACTTGAGCATTCTGACCGACGGGATCCCCAACACCGAAACGGTGCTTTTTCGCTTGTACGAGGGCAATGCCCGCACCAATTTTGCCGGGCTGGTGCCCGTGGGCACTTGCGAAGTGTTGCCATCGGTTTCCAACCGGTTTAAGATCAAAAAGTTTTTGTGCGAAATCATCAGGCCGTCCACCACTTACACGTTGCAGTTGCTTTTTCGGCGCGACTATTCGCGAGATGATGTCGGGGTCATCTTGCGGCAAGCCGGAACCGCGGCTTCCCGTGCGCCCCAGCCCATTTTGTCCACTTTGCCCCCGGCCAGCCAAGTACTGCTGCAAAATGGGGCCAATAATTTCACCGATGCTTTTGGCTGCAACAGTTTCTTGGCCAACAATGCCTGCGGAACGGTGAACCCGGCCGGTGGAGTGCCCATTGTGAGCGGGGCCGTTACCAACACCTACACCATGAGCACCTGGGCCAGCGTGGAGTTGCAGGCGTTCTCCGATGTCCGCATCACCACCAGCATCTCATCTGGCCCGGCCGTGTACGTGCGGGTGTACCGCAAGGCCATGACCGATAATTGTGCCGACTTGGCCGCTGGCGATTTGCTAGCCCAATTTGAGGGCAATTCGGCCAACTTTCCCTGTTTGGAACCGGGCAAGTACGCGATCCAGTTTTTGGGCCGCAACGGTACGCGCACTTCCCCAGTGGGTGGGACGGCCGAAGAGAATGACAATATTTTTTATGATTCCAATTTGGGCCGCGCTTTCGGTGCCAATGTGCAAGTGACCACGCTGCCCCCCGGCGACCAGTTTGGCTTGGCTGCCCCCGGCCGTTACGATGCCCTGAACCCCGACGGGGGAACTGGCCTGCCCCTGTCTTTTGTGCCCACCACCCGGTATTTCATGGGCCTGCACACGTTCAACTGCCGGAACACGGTGCTCCCGGGCATTGGGGGTGTGATCCGGCCCTGACCAGCAAAGCAGCCTACCGCGTGCTCAACATTGGCAACCAAGTTGGGATTCCGGCGGGCAACCCCCAGGGCGGTTTGCTCTACCTCGAAATGAACGACGTGACCAGCCGCTACCGCTTGTTCCGGGGCAACGCCAACACCCTGACCACTGCGCAAAACGTCAACAATTTTCCGCAAACCTTTACTGGCTTGCAAACGGTGAGCGAATGCAAAGCGGACAACACCTCGGGTTATTATTGCGTTATTCCTGCCGATTATACCGTGGCCTCCTTCGCCAGCAGTGCCCAAGCCGGGACCAGTGAGCGGGCCAACTTCAATCTGACCGAATACCAACTGATCCACACCCGCTACCCCAGCCGGGATCTGGCCGAGAACCTGGGCGATATCACGGCCCAAACCACCATCACCAGCACGCGCGATGTTTTCTCTTGTTTGGACAATCCCGCCACCATCGACGGCAAAGCCCCCTGCCCGATCGTGGGCTACGGGGCCGCCACCAAGCTTATTTACCGCCAATTTTTTATCAGTGCGCCCAAATGGACCGTGATCAGTTCCAATAGTGACAACAACGCTGATCCGCTGGTTCCCCGCGCTACGTTGCGCCTGTTCCGGGGCCAAGCCGCGGATGTGGCCGCCAACTTGGCTTTTTATGCCGATCCCCGCTGGGGGCCCAATTATTGGGACTGCTTTACCCAAGGCGAGACCGACCGCTGCGTGCCCCTCCAACCGGGTTGGTACACCGTGGTAGCCTACGGGGCTGGACAGAGCTACGATGCCCCTGACGAAGGTGGGCGGCGCGGCTTCATCGGGTTTGGCAACTCCATCTCGATCACTTTCCGGCCGCAATCGCCCGATACCCGGTTCTTTTCCCGGACTTTGGCCGAAAACTTGGGCGATATCACGGCCCAAACCAGCCTTACCAGCCAAGTCGATTACTTCTCTTGTTTGGACAACCCCGAAACCATTGACAGACTGGCTCCCTGCGATCCAGGCCGGGGGCCGGGCACCAAGTTGATCTACCGCGAATTTCAACTGACCGACACCCGCTGGGTACAAATTCTTTCCAACTTGTCGTCCACCGCGCCCTTCCACCGCGCCCCTTTCCGGCTGTTCCGGGGGCGGGCCAGTACCGGCGATCCCCTGACCCTTTACCGCGACAACCGGCCCACTGCCGGGGCGTGGGACTGTCGCTATTTGGGCAATTCGGGGGAATGTACCCCCTTGCCCGCTGGCTGGTACACCGTGGTGATTTATGGGCAGGGCCAGAGCGAAACCCGTGATTTTATCCCGCTATCAGAAAGTTTCATTGGTCATGAAAATACCATTACCATCACTTTGCCGCCACCCACGCCAGCCCCCAACTACAACCGCCCGAACTTGGCGGCCTTGGCCAACTTGGGCAACCCGACCGATTGGGTTGAGCGTGGCACCCCGGCCTATTCCGCTACCGATGTGCTATACACCCTGCCCTCGGAGCGGTTCAATTGCCAAAGTGATTCCCGCCTCAACCGCTTTGTGCGCGACACTTGCAGTACGGCCAGCAACCGGATCGCGTTCTATGTGTTCACCATTACCAAACGTTCCTATGTGACCATCCGGGGTATTGGTGGATTTTTGGCCCAAGTTTATCGGCTCAATGCCCGGACTCAAGCAGCCGACTTTCTGACTACCGATCCCTTGCAACCCTGCCAGTCGGGTGGGGATGCGATTCAGCTCTGCGACCTCGATCCGGGCACTTACACGTTAGTCATTTATGCCACCGATGCCAATATCAGCGGCGGGGTTACGCCCCAGCTCTACGTAGAGGCGGCGGGTCGATCGCGCTTTGACCACCCCGCCCGCGCCTACGACTTTGACCTCATGCCCGGCGACAGTACGTGGCGTTCCGGCAAGATAGGGGACGTGAACCCGCTTGATCCGGGCCGGGCCGCCAGCAATGATTTCTTTTATTGCACCACCGGGGCCCAAACCAATGATCCGAGGGTGAACGAAATTGATTGTGCCATTGGCCAGCTTAACCCGCGTATCTATGCCCCCGGCCCGCCCAATGGGGTGCTGGTGGCCACCAACGAAAGTGCCCGTCCCCGCCGCAATTTGTGGTACACCTTTGTGCTCAACAATTTTGGTTCGGCCCGTGTGCGGGTGACCACCCGAACGGCGGGCAAGAACATCCAGTTGCCCTTTGTGGTGTACCGCAGCGATGTGAACGGCAACTTGGATTTTAGCCAAGTGGTGGCGGGCGGGGAAGTTGACTCGACCAATGCTCAAGGATTGAGCTATGTGATCGATAACCGGGAGCGGCCAATCAACTTCTTTTGTACTTTTTCCAACGAAGTGACCTTTGAGCGGCCTCTGCCCGATCCTTGCTTTGACCCGGCCATTGCCCGCACCCGCTATTATGTGATAGTGGACAATGTGGCCAGTCCTTTTCTCAACCTTTTGCCCAACCACCAGATCGAGGTGGAAGTGCGCTACACTGAAGTGCCATTCGTTCGGCTGCCCCGGCCCAAGTACGATGCCTACGCCAATGCCAATGCCGTGAACGGGCTAAACCAAGTGGCCGCGCCCTACACCGCCCAACCGATCGGCTTGGGCACTTACCTCGGTGCGCCCGAAAACTACCGTTGCGCTACCCGTACCCCCAACGAGACCACTTATTCGGCTTCCACCTGCCAAAATACCCAGTGGTACAAGTTTCAGGTCAACCAAGATTTTACCCTCCAACTCCTCTACCAAGTGGTGGAAACGGGGCAGCGTTTACAAGGCAATGGCAACCTCTCCCTGTTCCGGCAGGTGGTTCCCGGCGATAGCACTACCACTGGGCTTTTGCGCCAGACACTCAACAATTTTTATGACATTGAAACAACCAGCAACTGGTGGCAGTCTTGCGTGAGTGCGGGCACTTACTACGTGATGCTCAACGGTTGTGATGACGATTTTATCCTGCGCAACATCCGTCCCGTGATCAAGTTGGCCCCCCGGCCCCGGTTTGATCATTTCGTCCGGCCCGGGCTGTTCAATACTGGGACCAATTTGGCCATCGGCATTTCTTATGATGGGCCCGCCGAGCGCTACCGTTGTGCTACCGCCCCGCCCAATGAAGTGGCCTTGTTCTCCACTGCTCCCACCTGCCGCCAAGCCCAATGGTACAAGTTCACCATTGACCGGGCCATGGCCGTGCAGTTTGCCTACCGCATTGAAACCTCGGCCATGCTGCGCTACGGGGCCAGCAATTTCACCCTTCTGCGCGAGTCAATCCCGGGCGATTCGACCACCACCGGCCTCAACCCTATTGGCCTTACTGACTTGGCTGACGCTGGGGCCACTTGGCGCTACTCTTGCTTGGGGGCGGGCACTTATTATTTGCTCATCAATGGGTGCGGTTTTCCCTTTGACGAATATAACATAGTCCCCGTGATGCGCACCACGCCGCTGCCCAAATATGATTTTTTCAATCAGGCCGGCGTGATCAACAGCGGAAGCCCACTGGCCAATTTGACCACCTATCTGGGCGATACTGACCTGTTCAAATGTGCCACCCGCACCCCCAACGACCAAACTTCGTCCACTTGCCAGTCGACGCTCTGGTACAAGTTTACCGTGGATCGATCCACCCCCGTGCGGGTGAGCTACCGCTACCAAACCGCCACCCGAGTCGATTTTGACATCCGGGGGGCTTCCTTGCTGCGCGAACTGCTACCGGGCGACTCCACCACGACTGGCCTGCAACGGATTCCCCTCACTTACCAGTTTGACAACAGCAATAGCAACGAATGGGGATATGCCTGCATTAATTAGCCCCGGCACTTACTATGTGCTCTTGAACCAAAACAATGGGGTTGGTTGCGGCAATCGGCTCAATGACCCGATCCTGCCCGTGGTGAGGGCGGAAAACCTGACCAAATACGATTTTTACCAAGCGGCCCAACCGATCAATGGTGGTGCACCGCTCACCATCTCGGGGGAATACCGGGGCGACTGGGACGACTACACCTGCGCTACCCGCACGGCCAACGACCGGCTGATGAACGATATGACGCGGTCAAGTTTTTCAACTCTTCGCCCGCCCCCAACCTGCATACCCGATCTTGGGACGGTCAAGTACTGGCCATCAATGGATTGCCCCCATTTGCTGATTCGTTGAGCCTGCCCCTGTTTACTGGCGCGGCCAGATTGGGAGCACACTCCTTTGAACTGGTGGCGGAAGATTCGCGGCTGACGGGCATGACCGTCTGGTTGGAGGATAAACAGCAACGCACCATGCATCCCTTGGGGCAGCGCAGCTATTCGTTTGCGGTCGCCACCAACCCGATCAACCGTTTCATGCTGCATTTCAACCGTCCGGTGGCTGGGCCAGCCATTGTGGTATATCCCAACCCAGTGGCTGGGGAAGCCAACCTGCGGCTGGAGCGGTTCAGCGGCCCAGTCACGGTCACACTGGCTAACAGCTTGGGGATAATACTGGAGCGTCGCACCGTGGCCGGTGGCCAAACGGCCTTCGACACCCGGGGGTTGCCCGCTGGTATCTACTTGATCTCGGCCTCCGACGGCGTAAATCGCCAAGAAACCAAATTCGTCAAACAGTAGCAGGGCAAAATAGGGATAAGAGCGTTCACGTATGGTCTGGTAATTGCACGACTTTTGCCTAACCGCTTAAGTATTTATCACCGAACAATTGGTATGAAAAAAATCATTTTGACTGTATTTTTGGGTTGGGCATTGGCCAATACTGCCTTTGCCCAATGTCCACGGGTAGAGCCTGGCACTGGTACCAACTGTGTGTGTCCGGGGGATATCTGCGTGGATCCGTTTGGCAATCCAACATTATGCGATCCGTGTCCGGTCTGCTCCTTTTGTAGTCCCACTGCACTGGCCGATGTGCCCATCGATCAAGGGGTGCTGATCCTCTTGCTAGTGGGATTGGGGTTTGGGGCCAAAGTGGTTTGGTCGGCCCGCCAGCGGGGTTTGCTCAAGGCCACTCTCAGAGGTTAGATATTTAAGTGCCCATTTGAAGTGGTGCCAATGGCAGGCTGAAGTAGAAAGTGGCTCCTTGATCGGGGATGCTTTCCACCCAGATTTTGCCGTAGCTGTTTTCAACGAATTCTTTACTGACGATCAGTCCCAGCCCAGTACCTTTTTCTAGTTGAGTGCCCCGGGTACTGAAGTGGGTCTGGATGGCAAACAGCTTGTTTTGTTGTTCGGCGGTCATCCCCACGCCATTGTCGGCAATCGAGACAATTAGGCAATCGCTACTCTCTTGGGTCTTTATTTCTACCCGCCCATTGGGCCGGGTAAATTTCAGCGCATTGTTGATCAAATTGCGCACCACG
Organism: Cytophagales bacterium; assembly: GCA_038209965.1. Taxonomy (GTDB): domain Bacteria; phylum Bacteroidota; class Bacteroidia; order Cytophagales; family Thermoflexibacteraceae; genus JALONO01. Next base: position 14,109 of record JBBQXF010000040.1, read on the forward strand.
ATATTGACCAAATTCGGGTCGGCGTAAGCCACTGCCGAGTGGGAAACATGGTTCAATAACTCAATCTTTTTTTCTACAGCAGTTTTTTGTAGCAAGCCAATGTTGTCTTGCACGATGGCCCGTAGTTGAATTTGGCTGGGCAACACCAGCAGTCCGCCCTGTTGCAAGAGGGCCCAGTGCAAGAGATTGTCCACTAGTTTGCGGGTAAATTCCAGTTCGGTGGACAACTGCTGGCCGATCATTTGAAAATCTTCCGGGTTGATCAGGTCTTGGTGGATCAGATCCAAACTGGAGTGCAACGCGTTGAGCGGCCCGCGCAGATCATGGGCAATGATGGAGAACAACTTGTCTTTCAGCGCGTTGATCTTTGCTAAATCCTCTTTTTGTTGGGCGATTTCGGTAGTGCGCTCAATTACCCGGTGCTCCAATTCTGCTTTGGCTTGGGCCTCAATCTGCTGATTGGCATAAAGCTGGTCAATCAACCGGCCTTGGATGTGCAGCTTTTCCTGCTCGCTGAGCCGGATCCGGTAGCCCAGTCCCAGCGAGAGGCCAATGGCTTGGGACACCACGGCCAGCTCAATCAGCAATATGCCATAGGCGGTGGCGAACAGGTAACTAAACAGCCCCAACAACACAATAATCCAAAAAATCAGGGCCGACCTGCCCGCCCATTGGGCCAGTGGATCCCGGTTGCGGAGAAGTAGAATGGTAAAGATCAAACAGACAACCGCTTCCAGAAGCGTGGCCCATGACAGGACCAAAAAGTAACGAAGGTTAAATCCACTGAGGTAGATCAGTAAGGCTACTCCCAAAGTAAGGACTACTTTGCCCCCAACCAGCCACCGGGAAAACCGGTATAAATTTGGCATGGCCACTGATGCCCCGACAAAGCGCCGGAGAAAAAGGAGATAACTGGGAAACAGCAAGCCGAAACCAATGAAGAACAAATAATTGCTCAATTGGGGATACTCGCGCAGTCCATAAATTTCCTTGGCCAAGTTCTGGTTGGCCAAAAAAGTGTAGGCACTACAACCCACAAACAGCACATAATACAAATAAACCCGTTGGCGGCTGGAGAAAAACAACACTAGATTGAACAGGATGAAGATCAAGAAAATGCCCTGTAAAAGGCCCTGCTGCCAGTAGCGGGTCGCAGTGCGTTGGTACAGGTATTCCATGGCGAACAATTTGGCCTGCACACTGGGGGAGCGGTGGTCAATGCGCACCACCCGGGCATAGATCGTGGTCGCCCGATGGCGGACTAGCCAAAGTTGGGCCTTGTCACCATCGTCCTGTCTGACCGTTTTTTGCGAGTAGGGGACATAGCGGCCACTCTTTTGGGTGCTGAGATTGCCGTCAGGGTCGAGAATGAAGTAGTCCACCAAATCATTGAACCCGGTTTGCAAGATCAGCTCTTTATCGTGCGGGAGCCGGTTGATCAGACTGATCCGGACCCAATAAACCAAGGTCGGATCCAGTTTTTTGGCCACTTTGTCCAACGCCGCCCATTTGGGCTGGAAAGCTGGGCCGGAAATTTGGGCAAAGGTAAGTTTGCGGGTAGTGTCGGCCAGTAAAAAAACATACTCATCCGAGATGGCTACCTCCTCTTTGAGGCGAGAAATTTCGTAGCTGGTTCCCGGTTGCCCCGCCACTTCCCCCACCAAAGCCAATAAACCGAAGGAAAGGCCCAGCAGGGCGGCGATAGTAAAAGCTCGCATGGGTAAAACAAAGCCAGATAAATGCAACGCAATTTAGTGGAAATTGCTACTGCTTTCGCATTTTCCGATTTTTTGCCTAAATTTCCTCTTTATTGCGATCGCTTTTCTTTGTTCATACTTATCAACTTTCCAGAAATGAAAACTGAAGCAAACAATTCGCGCCGGGACTTTATCAAGTCGGCCGGTGCCTTGGCCACCGGGGTGGCCCTTACCTTGCCCAGCGGACTGGGGGCATTGGCCGCCGGGCGAGACAGTGCCGTGCTAAAAGTGGGTCTGGTTGGCTGTGGGGGGCGCGGCACTGGGGCGGCCAACCAAGCCCTCAAGGCCGATGCCAACGTGGTGCTCACGGCCATGGCCGATATTTTTGAGGATCACTTGGCCGAATCGCACAAGAACTTGACCAAAATTCATGGCGACAAAGTGAAAGTGGACAAGGCCAACCGGTTCGTGGGGTTTGATGCTTACCAGAAGTTGCTCAATTCAGGGGTGGACGTGGTGATTTTGGCCACGCCGCCGGTGTTCCGTCCCCAGCATTTGGAAGATGCCGTCCGGGCGGGCAAGCACGTGTTCACCGAAAAGCCGATGGCCGTTGATGCGGCCGGGGTGCGCCGGGTGCTGGCTGCCTCCCGCGAGGCCAAGCAGAAAAAACTAGCGGTGGTATCGGGCTTTTGCTGGCGCTATGACCTGCCCAAGCGCGCCACCTTCGACAAGATCCTCAACGGGGAAATTGGCCAGGTCCTGAGCATCTACAATACCTACAATACTGGCCCGGCGTGGAGCAAAGACCGGCAGGCCCAATGGAGCGAAGCCGAGTTCCAGCTCCGCAACTGGCCGCACTATAACTGGTTGTCGGGCGACTCCATCGCCGAACAAGCCGTGCACAGCCTCGATATGATGTCTTGGGCACTGGGCGACAAAGCTCCCCTCCGCGCCACGGGCACTGGCGGGCGGCAAGTGAACACGGGCAAGGAAATGGGCAATATTTTTGACCACTTTGCCATCGTCTATGAATACGCCGGTGGGGCCAAGGGCTTCCATTTCAGCCGCAAACAGTCCGGGTGCTCCTCTTCCTACGCGGTGGAGATATTGGGCACCAAGGGCCAATGCACCGTGGACTGCATGAAAGGGGTGCACAAAATCACCATGAACGATGGCCAAGTATGGGACTACCGGGGCGATAAGGGTGATATGTACCAGAAAGAGCACGACGAGCTGTTTGCCTCCGTGCGCGGCGGCACTCCCATCAACGATGGCGAGTGGATGAGCCAAAGCACAATGCTGGCCCTCATGGGGCGCATGGTGGCCTATTCTGGGCAAACCATCAGCTACGATGAGGCACTCAGCTCCAAAGAGGTCCTGACCCCGGGCAAAATCAATTTGACCGAAGCCTTCGCGGGCAACCCGATGTCCCAGCCGGGCATGACCAAGTTTTTTTAGCCCCCAACCCGGCAGGCATTCTTCTGCAACAAGGTAAAGTGGGGAGCAGGACAGACCTGCGGCCCAGCCATTGATCAAATTCATTTTGGTCAATGGCTTTTTTGTTCCCGTTTCGCCCCGTTGGGCAAAGTCTGCTTTGCCCCCGAAATGAGCGAAAGTCTGTGACTTTCGTCAAACAGCGGCACATTGTGCAGGTGCGCGACCAGCGAAAAAACCGAAAAAGCGCGTAGTTTTGTCCACCAGCCGGACGCCACCACCGATCTGCTGCGCAGACGCGCAGTCCCGGGCACCAGTTCTTTCTCATTTGGGTTCAACAACCCCAGCGGGCTGGCAAGGCTAATGGAAAGGGGGAGCGGGGAACTTTTGTTGCATTACAGATCCAACACCTTTCTTATCGCTTCTTTAATTGCCAAAAGCGTTGCATTATCAATAGAGCCGAGTTTTTTGATGAGCCTTTCTTGGGAGAGGGAACGGATTTGGAAGCAATCGGCACAAGAAACTTTGGAAAGCCCGTTGGCGGCGGTCGGTTCGATCCGTACCATCCACGGGGCAATGCCGTAGCGGTCTTTCCAGTCGGTAATGGGTACGATTACTTTCAGGGGCAGTTTGCCCAGCCGGTCGTCATTTACAATAATGGCAGGTCTTTGCTTTTGCATCTCGGCCCCTTTGGTGGGGTCAAGGTCAATCAACCAAACCTCACTTTGCTTCATAAAAATGTTCAAAATCCAGGTTGGTAAATGCGATCAGGTCTTTGTCGGTTGCATAGTCGTTGTACAATACATTCGCGGCAAATTCCATTTGATGATCCAACTCCTCTTTTTTAATGAACTTAAGCGTTTCCTCCACCACATAAAACTTTTGGGTGAGGGGGAGGCGTTGAATTTCCTGCATAATATCCGTGGTGTGCATTTTCTTTGTTTTTAGGTGCTGATACCCATTGCGCTGCCAATGCCGCTTCAAGGCGTTGGTTGCGATAATGGTGCTGGTGATACTACAAAGTTACAAAATATTCCCCCAGTTCGCCCCGTTGGGCAAAACCCCCGTTGGGCAAAACCCCCGTTGGGCAAAGTCTACCTTGGGCAAAGTCACAGACTTTGCCCCCGAAATGAGCGAAAGTCTGTGACTTTCGTCAAACAGCGGCACGTTGCGCAGGCGCAAGGCCCAGCGAAAAAGCCGAAAAAGCGCTTAGTTTTGTCCACCAGCCGGACGCGATCATCATTTCTTTCTCATTTGCATTTAATAACCTAGCGCTGTTCAACGACCCGAGCGGGCTGGTGGGGGAGGATCCTGATCCCAAGCCCGAGCCAGACTGCCCCACGCGCGGGCACAAAGGCATAAAATAGAAATGGGCAAGCTAAAACCAAAAGCAATGTACATACGCTGTAATTACGTACCGACCCAAAAAACTACGATTATGCAAGTTTCAATAATACAAATTGGCAATTCAAAAGGAATAAGGCTCAGTAAAACCATTTTGGAAAATTACCACATCGCGGACAAGGTGGAACTCGTCCTGAAGGATGATTATATTATTCTCAAACCTTTTGCCGAGCCACGCAAAAACTGGGAAGAAGCCTTTGCGCAAATGCACCAGAACGGTGATGACAAGTTACTGATTGACACTGTTTTTGAAGACGAGAATTTGGATTAGAAGATCATGTTTTATGAGCAATACGAAATCGTTGTTGTCAATCTAGGCCCAACAATTGGTAGCGAGACCAAAAAAAGCGACCCTGTTTGATTGTTTCCCCAAATGAGATGAACAAACACTTGGCGGCCGTTGTCGTTTGTCCGATTGCTTCACAATCAAAAAATTATCCGACGAGGGTAAGTTTTGATCTGGCGGGGCAAACCAACTGGATTGTGATTGACCAAATCCGCACAATAGACAAAAGCCGCATCACCAAAACAATTTCTCGCTTGGACGAAGAAACGGTACAACAAGTGAAGGCGGTCATTCAGGAAACTTACGTGGATTAAACAAAGGCAGCAGTACGGCCAGTCACTTTGACATCACCTTGTTCGCCGTGATCGAGATCGTGTAAGAGGGCCACGCGCACTACGCGTCTGAGGACAGCCAGTCACCCGTTGTGCAAGGTCTGTGACTTTGTACTGGAAATAAGCGAAAGTCTGTGACTTTCGTCAAACAGCGGCACATCCCGCCCGTTGTGCAAACCCCGTGACTTTGCCGATTGGCACCGGCTTTATTGAAAAAAACCGCCGGACTGGCCCAGGTTTTGGCGAACTCCCCAATTTGGCCTAATTTCCGTTCTTCAATGGAACCTAGCCTTTTCAACCCCACTCCCGCCGTCGAGGAGCGCACCACGTTTTTTGCCGACGTGATTTTGCCCGTGCCCGTGGCGGGCACCTTTACTTACCGTGTGCCACACGAATTGAACGATTACGTCCAGCCCGGAATGCGGGTGGTGGTGCAGTTTGGGCGGCGACGCATTTTGACCGCCATCGTGCGGCTGATCCACCAAACTCCCCCCAAGAACTACCAAGCCAAATACCTCATGGAACTGCTCGATGAGCACCCCGTGGTAAACCAAATCCAGCTCAAACTTTGGGATTGGGTGGCCGAATACTACATGTGCACGTTGGGCGAGGTGATGAACGTGGCCATTCCCGCCGGCATGAAACTCAGCAGCCAGTCGCGGATCCAGTTGCACCCCGATTTTGCCATCCGCTGGCTCAATGCCGAACTGCCCGATCTGGAGTTTTCGGCCAAAGAGCAGCGCCTCATCGATGCGCTGCAAGACAACGACTCTTTCACGTTTGATCAAGCGGCCGATCTGCTGGAAGTCCAGCACATTTCGCACATCCTCAAATCGCTGCTCAAAAAAGAGGTCATCTTGATCTATGAAGAAGTCAGGGACAAGTACAAGCCCAAGACTGCCCAAAAAATTCGGTTGGCCACTGGCTACATCGGCGATGACATCGCCCTGAACGAGTTGCTCGATCGGTTGGCGGCCAGCAAAGCGGGCGTGGGCCAAACCCAGATCATGATGCGCTATTTCTCGCTCGTCCCGTTTCAAGCCGGGGAGGAGGCCCACCGGCGGGGCGTGCTCAGATCGTCCCTTTTGAAGGAAAACCTCTCCGAATCCTCGCTCAAAACATTGGTCAAAAACCGGGTGCTGGAAGCTTACGAGATCATTGTGCCGCGATTTGGGGGCGCGTCCGAAGCGCAGTTGACCGAAATCCAGTTGAGTGATGACCAGCAGGCGGCCAGCCAAAAAATCCTTCAGCATTTTGACGAAAAAAGCGTGGTCCTGTTGCACGGCATTACCGGCAGTGGCAAGACCGAGATCTACATCCACTTGATCGAGCAGGTGCTGGCCACCGGTCAACAAGTGCTCCTGTTGCTGCCCGAAATCGCCCTGACCACCCAGATCGTGGGGCGGCTCCGCAAAGTGTTCGGGGAGCGGATGGGCGTTTACCACTCCCGTTTTTCGGACAATGAGCGGGTAGAAGTCTGGCGGGGCGTGCTGGAAGAGCGGTTTTCGCTGGTGGTGGGGGTTCGCTCGGCCATTATGCTGCCTTATGCCCAACTGGGCCTCATCATCGTGGACGAGGAACACGACCCGTCCTACAAACAATATGACCCGGCCCCGCGCTACAACGCCCGTGATGTGGCAATGGTGCTGGCCAACTACCACCAAGCCAAGGTGTTGCTAGGTTCGGCCACGCCCTCGCTGGAGAGCTATTGGATGGCTGCCCAAACCCGCTATGGATTTGTGCGGGCCGATAAACGCTACAACAATGCGGCCCTGCCCGACATAACGCTGGTGGATACCAGTGTGGATCGGAAGCTCAAAAAGATGAAGGGCGATTTTGCGCCACTCATGCTGGCCACCGTGGAAGCGACCCTGCAAAAGCGCGAACAGGTGATCTTGTTCCAAAACCGCCGGGGCTACGCGCCCCACTTGGCCTGCAATGAATGTGGCTGGGTGCCCAAGTGCAACAATTGCGATGTGAGCCTCACTTATCACCTGCAAAGCAACGAGTTGCGCTGCCATTATTGCGGCTACCGCGAAGCCCCCCCCAGCGGGTGCCGGGAGTGCGGGTCCACCCAGATCCGGCCCGTGGGTTTCGGCACGGAAAAGATCGAGGACGAGCTCAAACTGCTCCTGCCCGAGGCGGCCATCCAGCGGATGGACCTGGACTCCACCCGATCCAAATACAGTTACCAGAACATCATCCAGGATTTTACCGATCAAAAAATAGACATCTTGGTTGGTACCCAGATGGTGAGCAAAGGCTTGGACTTTGACCACGTGAGCTTGGTGGGCGTGTTTGACATTGATCGGCTCCTGCATTTCCCCGATTTCCGCTCCCATGAGCGCACCTTCCAGTTGGTGACCCAAGTGAGCGGGCGGGCGGGCCGCAAGCAAAAGTTGGGGCACGTACTGATCCAAACGGGCCACCCCGGCCACCCCATTTTGCAGCGGATCGTGGCGCATGACTACGAAGGATTCTACCAGGCCGAGATCGGCGAGCGCTTTGCCCACGGGTATCCGCCGTTCATGCGCTTGATCCGGCTCACGGTCAAGGGCGAAGATCTGGCCCAAACGGTTGAGGCGGCCACCCAACTGGCCAATCTGCTGCGGGTGCAGTTGGGACATTCGCGGGTGCTGGGGCCAGAAGCGCCACCCGTGGAAAAAATCCGCAATCAGTACTTGCGCAATGTGTTGGTAAAATTGGAACGGGACAAGATCGACTTGAAGAAAGTTAAAAAATTCATCCTTGATACCATGCAAGAAGTGGGCGGGAGCAAAAACTACAAACACTTGTACTTAGTGCCGGACGTGGATCCGGTTTGAAGCTTTTTTGCAGGGTGCGAGATTAGCGATTGGGGCGGCGGTAGTTGGTTCTTATTTATTGGCTGGATCAATGATCGGGGGCAAGTTGGGCTACGTCCCAAAAATAACTTAAATTTGAATGGTCAATTTTACGGTGAAATATCATGCCGTGTTGTCCGCCAGCCAATGGCCAACATCTTGGGACTCAACCACCTAAAAGACGCGCAAGAGAAATCGGCCATTTTTCAGCACTTGCATAGTTCGGTCATTGAATTGGACAAAGTGGTAAAAAAATATTGTTAATTGTGGGCAACGAGGCGACCGATATCGACTTGCTGGCTCGGCCATGGATGGATAACAGATTTCGCTAAGCTATTTTTGCAAACCCAATCCCATCAAGCGGCATGGCTGCAACCTTTGGGCCGGTTTGGGCATCTACACTTTAAAACAATTTGAGGATGAAAAATTTTTGCTTTTTAGCCAGTTTGTTACTTTTTGCGCCCTCGATTTGGGCCCAAACCACCAAGATTGGGTATGTGCGCCCCGATGCGGTGCTAGCCTCGCTCCCTGAAACAAAAAAGATCGAGATGGAACTGCGAACCTTTCAGACCCAAATTGAGACTGAGATCAAGAAAAAGCAGGCCGACTTTATGGCTAAACGGACCGAGGCCGAAAAGTTGGATCCGGCCAATACTCCGCCGGCGGTGATTCAGGCCAAAGTAAAGGAAATTCGCGCCTTGGAAGAAGCTTATGGGGTGTTCATCAACAAAGCCGAGGGGGATATGCAGAAGAAGAAAGAGACTCTGCTTGGCCCGGTACTCGCCAAAATCCAAAAGGAAATTGAGGTGCTGGCCAAGGCTGAAAACTTCGATCTGATCCTCGATGCTGGCAATGAGCAACTACCAGTACTGCTGTTTGCCAAACCTGAAAGTGATTTGACCGATCGTATAATCCAAAAATTGGGCGGCACAGTACCGCCCAAAGGAAATTGATCGGCTATTTCGTTAGTGGAGGGAGCTGATGGCTTGTCCGATTTTGGCAAAAATCTCATCGATATCACCAATGCCGTAAATGGCTTGGTGCTTTTGCTGTTTCTTGTAATAGTCGGCCACTGGCAACGTCTTGGTCATATATTCATTGAAGCGATTGCGGATCGTTTCCTCGCTCTGGTCGTCGGCCCGGCCTGAGCTTTCGCCACGGAGCAAGAGCCGCTTCACCAGTTCATCCTCTTGCACTTCCAGCTCGATCATACCTGAAATGGCCGTATCGTTTTGGGCCATCAATTCATCCAGGGCTTGGGCTTGGGCCACTGTGCGCGGGAACCCATCAAAAATAAAGCCTGGGGCGTGCAAATTGGCCTTGACCTTGTTGCCGATCATGCCGATCACTACCGCATCGGGCACCAACTCGCCCCGGGCCATGATCTGGGCCGCTTCCAGGCCCAAAGGGGTTTGGGCTTCGCGTTCGGCCCGCAGCAAGTCACCGGTCGATAAGTGGATAAAGTTGTATTGATCGATGAGTTTCTGGCTTTGCGTGCCTTTCCCTGCGCCCGGCGGGCCAAAAAGTACAATGTTGAGCATAAATATTTCCTCGCTTGGCAGATTGATTAAACTATTGGACATGCTCAACTAAAATTGACCTGAAACCGAATCAAAGGGTAATCCCTTGAAAACCAAGGGAATCAACCGAATTGACGGTTCAAAGTATTTTAATCTTGCTATAATTTCAACCAAAAATACGGTTTAAAACCAAAGATCAAAAAGTGGAGCCCAAATAGTTGTAAATGTCATATTGTTGGGCCAACTGGCGATACTGGTTCGCTTTGGTTTTGTTGCCCAAGCGGGCGTAGTGGCGATACAGGCCCGCATAGACATACAGGCGGTGGGAATCGGCATATTTGCCTTCTTTTTTTAACAATATTTCCGTTTCTTGGTAATTTTTTACTGCAATTTCAAGATTTTTTTGTTTAAATTCAGCGATCATCCCGCCGCATACCTTGCCCATTGCTTGCCACAGTGGCCGCTGGGCCGCCTGCAATTGCTGGGTGTAGGGGAGTGCTTCTTCAAAATTGCGAGTGAGGATGAGTATCTCGGCCAACTTGCTGGCATACAAAAGGTTGTTCGGGTACTTTTGGCTCAATTTGCGGGCGTAGAGCAATGCCTTGCGGGGATTGTTTTCGTAGCGAAGATAGATATGGGCCAAGTACCCCGCTGCTTCTGAAGCCGAGAATACGCTCTTTTGTTCCACAAGTTCCAGCTCGGCCAAACCATCTTTTTTGCTCCCGGACTTGAAAAAAACGGCAAATGGCCGATAGAATGGATGGGCGGCTGGATAATATTCCCGGTAATAATTGTAAAGCCCAGTCATAAAGTAAAGCTCCACGTTTTTACTTCGCAGCGCAAATGATTTTTTCACCAACGCATACAACCGTTTGGTTTCCCCAATCGCTTTGCTGCTCTCCCCCATGTCATTGTAGTGCTGGGTAAGCAGCCCGCAGGCAATTGTTTTAAAAAACACCCCCTCGATATCGTCTTCATTCTGGGCCAAGCGGATCTCTGACAAATTGACCGTTTTTTCCAACAGGAGCAAGTGTCGGGTAAAGGCTGCCGACTGGTAACTGCTGAACGGTTGGTGTTGCCAGAGGATCATCAGTGCGTCCAGCAGTGGAGTGGCCGGGTGGTTGGGGTATTGGCCTTGCACGAGGGTGAATTGTTGCCGGGCCCCGCTAAATTCATAGCCATACATTAATTGTAGCCCTTTCTCGAGCCGATCCAGCGCCAGTTTATCTTGCAACAAGTCCTGACTGCGAGCAGTATGCGGGCCGATCAGCCAAAGCGGCCAAATCAATAGTAATAGCGAATAGCGTTTCATAAAGGCATTGGTTTACCATTGGTTTGCCAATATCTTGCCAAAGAAGCTACTGGGTTTTGCGTAACTTTGTCAACGCAAATTCAATAATGTTAGTTTCTTATGAAAATCGGGATCATTGGGGGAGGTCCGGCTGGACTGTACTTGGCTTATTTACTTGCCAAAAATAAGATTGACTGCCAGTTATTTGATCATCAAATTCCTTTTGAGAAGGCTTGTGGCGGCGGGGTAACCACCAAAGCCCTGCATCAATTCCCCATTTTAGCGGATCTGCCCCGGATCTCGCGCCCCGTGTCGTCGTTTGAGTTTGTATCGCCCAGCGATCGGAGCCTTACCATTGCTTGTTCGTTTCCCCTCCAGATTGTTTCGCGCCGCGAGTTGAGCCAGTATATGGTAGATCGGTGCGGGGAAATCGGCTTTGTGCATACTGCCCAAGAGGTGCGGCAAGTAGCGCGCACGGGCTCAGGCTGGCTCATTGGCACGAAAGAGCAAGAGTATCCATGTGATTTTGTGGTTGGGGCCGATGGGGCCCACGGCCTGAGCCGCCGCTTGCTGGGGGCCAAGCCTTTTCTCAAAGATCGGTACGCGGGTTTGGGCTATTATATCGATGGTCTGGAAACCGATCGGGCCGTGATCAAGTTTTTTCCCAAACAGGCTGGTTATCTGTGGGTGTTCCCCCGGCTGGGCCATGCTTCGGTAGGGCTGGGTTTTCTGTCTGGCACGATGAGCAAAGAAAAAGCGTTGGGCCAAGTGACCGATTTTTTGGCAAAACACTATCCCGGCTTCCGGCCCGATGAGAAAAAAAGCTACGCGGCCACTATTCCCATTTCCCGGCAATGGCATCCCGCACATGTACAAGGCGAAGGCTGGGCTTTGGTCGGTGATGCTGGCGGTTTCACCGACGCTATAACTGGTGAGGGCATTTACTTTGCCTTCAAGTCAGCCGAGATATTGGCCAGTTGTTTGATTAAAAACCAAGCGCCCGCTTTTTTTGATCAATGTGGTGACATGGTGCGCGAGCTCCAAAAATCGGCCGATATCTTGGAGCGGTTCTACCAAGACCCGATCTTGAATGGCATGGTCTGGGTGGGCCAGCGCAGCCAATTTGTGCAGCAGTTGCTGGTGGATCTGGTGGTGGGCGAGCAGGGCTACACCACCCTCAAGCCCCTGATCAAGCACAATGCGCTCAAAGTGGGCAAGCAAGTGGCCCTGAGTTTTTGGCGGTAAGCGGGAAATAATTTCGGATCGGCCTGCACCCTTGGGCTACTTCCCCTCAAGGATTACCCGTAACATAACGGCCGACTAATTAAACGGGTTGGTTCTGTCCTGCGGGGAATCGTTGTTTGGCTCATCATCCTCGATCACTATTTTGGTAGCCAAATAACGGGTGAGGGGAAAGGCCAAGACCGAACAGAAAATCACAATGGATCCCGCGTAGAAATACTTGTTCATGAATTCGGCTTCTTGAAAGACCAGCAGTGCACCCAGAATGCCATACACTGGCGATAGGTTGTTGACCAACGTGACCGTGAAAGGGGTCAGTTTTTTCATCAACCGGATCACTGCCGAGTACAATAAAATGGAAAATACAAATGCTTGGACAGTAATCCAAAAAATGTCGCTGCCCAACGGCGTGACCATCGTCACCTCCCAGCTATAATAACTGGCATAGATGGGCATGATGATCAGGGTGGCCAAACAGGCGCCCACCATTTGGTAAAGTGTGATCACATAATGGTGGTAGGTCTGGGTGAGTTGGCCATTGAGGATGGTGAGCCAGGCCCCGAACACGGCTGCTCCAATGGCGAGAAAAAGACCAGTGCCATATTGAAAATCAGAACTAAAAATGATGTACGCCCCCAGAACAGCACAAAGCCCGGTGAGGAACTGATAGAAATTGATCCCCTTTCGCGTGAAGAAGGGATTGATGAACGTGACCCACAGCGAGCCGGTAGCTATTCCAACCAAACACACCGAGGCATTGGAAAATTTAGTTGCCAAAATAATCAATAGCCAAAAAATGGCCGTCAGTAAGCCCGAGAAAAGCAGCCGAAGCAAAATTTTGCGGTCGATGTCCAGACGCTGTTTGCGGTGGTTTACGATCACCAGTAATGCGACCAGTGCGATGAAGGTTCGCAAAAAAACGATTTCAATGGCAGGAACACTAATAAATTTTACAATAATGGGCGTAAAACTATTAAGTAGAATAATGAGGTGTAATTGGAGGTACTCGTTAAATCGGTTCATTTCACCCATATGTGCAACTCAAATATATAGTAGAGTAATTGTAAAGTTCATGCCAAATAGGAAAAAAAAGTTAGGGATGGCCGATTATAGCCAAAAAATGATGTTAAAAATTGGATAATTTCAATAGTGCAATAAAACCCAATATTTCCTCCCGTTAAAGCCCCAAAGTGGACAGGATCAAAAATGAAGGGGTCGCGGATGAAATAGGTGGATAGGTAAAATTAGTTATTAGATATACCGATATTTAAATCCCAACATCAATCATGCTGATACCCGACCAATGAACCGATGCAGGTTGTTGGTGGGTCGTTCGCGGTATAAAACAGCAATCCTTGCCCACTTGCTTTCAGAAAAGTGGGCAAGGATTGCTGGGCAAGACGCTTATTCCTCGGCCATGAAAGGATAGCGGAAATCAACGGGCGGGACGAAAGTTTCCTTGATGGTGCGGGTAGAAACCCAGCGCATCAGGTTCTGCATGGCCCCGGCTTTGTCGTTGGTGCCCGAGGCCCGTGCTCCGCCGAAAGGCTGTTGGCCCACTACCGCGCCCGTGGGCTTGTCATTGATGTAAAAATTGCCTGCAGCATGGAGGAGCTTTTGGCTCGCAAATTCTATGGCGTACCGATCCTGGGCAAAAATGGCCCCCGTGAGCGCATAGGGCGAAGTGGTGTCCACCAGTTCCAGGGCTTCCTCAAACCGTTCGGGCTGGTAAACAAAAATGCTGAGCACCGGCCCGAATATTTCCTCAACCATCGTGGTGTATTGGTTGTCGTCCACGCGCAAAATGGTTGGTTGGATAAAATAGCCCTTGCTTTTGTCGCAATGCCCGCCCCAGACCAGCTCCACGCCTTGGGCAGTCTTGGCATCGGCAATGTATTTGGCAATTTTATCAAAGGCCCGCTCATCGATCACCGCCGTGACAAAATTGCGAAAATCTTCTACCCCGCCTTGGCGCATCGCTTGTAAATCAGCCACCAGATACCCCTTCACTTCCTCCCACAGGTTGCTGGGGATGTACGCCCGCGAGGCCGCCGAGCATTTTTGGCCCTGAAACTCAAACGCGCCCCGGATCAGGGCAGTGGCCAGGGCCTTGGCATTGGCCGAAGCATGGGCAATGACGAAATCCTTGCCACCGGTTTCGCCCACTATGCGGGGATAGGTGCGGTACTTGTGGATATTGCTGCCGATTGTGCGCCACATCTGCTGAAAAACCGCCGTGCTCCCCGTAAAATGCAAGCCGGCAAAATCGGGGTGGTTGAACACTACTTCGCCCGCCACCGGGCCGTCGACATAAATCAAGTTGATCACTCCGCCCGGCAGGCCAGCCGCCTGAAAAATTTCCATCAGTACTTGGGCCGAGTAGATTTGGGTGTAGGCCGGTTTCCACACCACCGTGTTGCCGAGCATGGCCGGGGCGGTGGGCAGATTGCCCGCAATGGCGGTAAAATTGAACGGGGTGATGGCAAAAATAAAGCCTTCCAGTGGCCGCTGCTCCAGCCGGTTCCAGATCCCAGGGGCCGAGTTGACCTGCTGCTGATAGATTTCGGTCAGATATTGCACATTGAACCGCAGGAAATCGATGATTTCGCACGCTGAGTCAATTTCGGCCTGAAAAGCGGTTTTCGATTGGCCCAGCATGGTGGCGGCATTGAGCTTGGCCCGGTAAGGCCCCGCGATCAGGTCGGCGGCTTTGAGGAATATAGCTGCCCGGTGCTCCCAGGGCAGGTTGGCCCAGTCGTACTTGGCCCCCAGCGCTGCGTCAATGGCCTGGGCGACGTGCCCCGCATCGCCCACGTGGAAGTGCCCCAGCGTGTGGGCGTGATCGTGCGGGGGGGCGAGCCGTTCTTTGGTGCCGGTAAATACCTCGGTGCCACCAATATACATCGGGATGTCGACCACCTCGCGGCGCATTTGGGCCAAGGTAGCCTTCAGTTCGGCCCGTTCCGGTGAACCGGGGGCATAAGATTTGATGGGCTCGTTGACCGGGGAAGGGACTTTGAAAAAACCGTACATAAGAAAGGGGTTGCGAAAAAAGAGGCAAAGAATTGATTACGGAAATGGATGGATGATGAATTTAAGCGAAAACAAGGTCGTACCCAAAAAAACAACTGGTTGATCGAGGCGAAATGATCCGGTTTTGAATAGCTAGTGTATACAATGTAACAAAATAAGTTTCAGTGGTGCGCAAATGCCCTGATAACAGCATCATTGTCAATGAACAAGCAGTTGGCATTTCTGCCAGTGAACTTTTTTTGCGGGCAAATGACAGGTCCAAAGGTAGGATAATTTTGGGGAAGGCAAATGGCCGTTCATATCTAGGCTTTTGATCGTAACTTTGTATAGGTTAAACTTGAAGAAAATGCGGTTGTTCAATTTGTCCCCGACACTCCATCCTGCTGATCAACGGTTTGGGCCATTGGCCTTTGGCTGGTGGTTGGCCGCGCTGGTGTTGTTGCCCCATTTGGGCCAAAGTCAATCTGCCCAAGTGTATTATGAACAGGGCAATGCCTTGTTCAAGGTCAAAAAATACGAAGCTGCCGTGGATGCCTACACCAATGCGATCAATTTGGACAGCACCCTGCTCAATGCCTACACCAACCGGGGCAATGCCCATTCGCGACTCAACCAGTTCATCCAGGCCCTGTCCGACTACGAAAAAGTTTTGCAAAAGCAGCCCAACGATTACGAGACCCATATCAACCGGGGCAATATTTTTGCCTACTTGGGCGATTTTGAGAAAGGATTGACCGATTTTAACCAAGCTGTGGCCCTTAAACCCGACAGTCCAATGGCCCATTATAACCGTGGCCTGACCTATTTTCACCTGCAAAGCTATGATCGCGCTTCGCAAGATATGTACCGCTCGCTGAAGTTGGCCCCCAACAATGCGGAAGCCCATAATTTCTTGGGATTTTCATTGTTCATGCTTGGCGATCAGAAAGGTGCCATTGAGCAGGTGAGCCGGGCCATTGCCCTTGATCCCCAATATGCCGAGGCACTGTATCACCGGGCGGTCATTTATTACAACACCCAAAAATACGGCAGTGCCTATGCCGACATTGCCCGAGCGTTGCAGATCTTGCCCAAAACAACGGATTATCTGAGCTTACAGCGGGAAATTGAGTTAAAAATGCAAAAAAAATAGGAGATTTATTTTTTGCGAAATAAATAACTCAAATTACGTTAATCCTGTTTTAATAAATATTCACAGTTGAGCAAGGATATTTCGTTTGCCAAACAACCATTTTTTCGCATGAAAACTAAGCCTTTGATCTTGGTATCCCTATTCTCTTCGATGCTTGGGGCCGGTTTGGCTTTGGGGGCCTATCTCTACTTGATCGATCCCGGCTCAGCCTCCCCCTCGCCCCGCCCGGGGAACCAGCCGGTCAAATTTACCTCAGTGGCCCCCTCGGTCGATAACGCTAAGCAATATGTAATGCCCGATGGGCTCAATTTTGTCAATGCGGCTGGGCTGGCCACTCCGGCAGTGGTACACATCAAAGTGGGCGGCCCGGCTGGTGGCCACGCCGAGATCCTCGATATGTTCCGCGACGATGGCGAAGATCAGCGCGATCGGGGTTCCGGTTCGGGCGTGATCATTGCCGAGAACGGGTATATCCTGACCAATCTCCACGTGGTGGAAGGTGCCACGCGGATCGAGGTGGTGCTGGACGACAAGCGCTCCTACAAAGGCACGATTATCGGCGAAGACCCGACCACCGATCTGGCTTTGATCAGAATCCAAGAAGAAGGCTTGCCATTTATGATTTTTGGCAACTCCGACCAAGTTCAGATCGGCGAGTGGGTGCTGGCCGTGGGCAATCCGTTTGACCTTACTTCCACCGTTACGGCCGGGATAGTGAGTGCCAAGGCCCGCAACATCCAGATCCTGCGCAATGCCGACGGGATGTCCGTCGAGTCGTTCATCCAGACCGATGCAGCCGTAAACCCGGGCAACAGCGGGGGTGCACTGGTCAACCTCAGGGGCGAACTGATCGGTATCAATACGGCTATCGCGACCCGCACCGGGGGCTATGCCGGCTACTCTTTTGCGGTGCCCGCCACACTGGCCAAAAAAGTGGCCGAAGACCTGATCAAGCACGGTGAAGTCCAGCGGGCACTGCTCGGGGTGAGCATCCGCGAGGTGAATACCCAATTGGCCCAAGAACAGCAGATTAAGCGAGTGGGTGGGGTTTTTGTCGCCAGTATCAACCCGGGCAGTGGAGCCGCTGAGGCTGGCATAGAAATTGGTGATGTAATCACAGCCATTGATGGTTCAATCGTAAACACCGTGGCAGCGCTTCAGGAATTGGTGGCCCGCCACCGGCCCGGCGAAAAAATTGTAGTGACTGTGGAGCGCGGAGGGGAACAGTCCCAAATAAACGTTTTGCTGAAAAGTAAAAACAACAGTTTAGGCGTGGTCAACACCGTAGAAACAATGCTTGATCTGGGGGCTGATATTGGGGAGTTGACCGAGGCAGACAAGCGGCGGCTTAAAATCAATGGGGGGGTCAAAGTGATCCGTTTGCGGGAAGGCAAACTCAAGGCCCAGAAAATAGAAACTGGTTTTGTGGTCACTTTGGTCGATAAGCGGGCCGTCAATAATTTGGCCGAGTTTAGAACTGCCCTCGTGGGCAAACGGGGCAAAGTGCTTTTGGAGGGTTTCGATAAAGAAGGCGAAAAAACCTTTTTTAGTATAGATTTTTGATTGGTTGATTAGTTGTTTGTTTGAGTTTAAAGGCATTCCGATTTTCGGTTTGCCTTTTTGTTTTTTCGGTCTGGTACGGCTATATTGCTTGCCCCAAACCGACACCAAATTACAGATGGAAAAACTCCGCAAAATAATTTTGCCCGAAAGCGAAATTCCCCGGCACTGGTACAACATCCAGGCCGATATGAACCAAATGTTGCCGCCGTTGCACCCAGGCACCAAGCAGCCGATCGGGCCCGAGGCATTGGCCCCCTTGTTCCCAATGGAACTGATCAAGCAGGAAGTGAGCCACGAACGCTGGATCGAGATCCCCGAGGAGGTACGGGAAGCCTATAAAATCTGGCGGCCAACGCCCATGTTCCGCGCCTACGGGCTCGAGAAAGCACTGGGCACCTCGGCCAAGATCTATTACAAGTATGAAGGATTGAGCCCGGCGGGCAGCCACAAGCCCAATACCGCAGTGCCGCAAGCCTATTACAACAAAATGGAAGGCACCAAGCGGATCACGACCGAGACCGGGGCCGGCCAATGGGGCAGCGCGCTCAGTTTTGCCTGCCAAATGTTCGGGATCGAGCTGGAGGTTTACATGGTCAAAGTCAGTTACCAGCAAAAGCCCTACCGCAAGCTCCTGATGAACACTTGGGGGGCCGAGGTGATTGCCTCGCCCAGTGACCGCACCAACGCCGGACGGCAAATCTTGGCCAAAGATCCCAATTCACCGGGCAGCTTGGGCATTGCCATTTCGGAAGCAGTGGAGCAGGCCGCCATGGATCCCAACACCAAATATGCGCTTGGCAGTGTGCTAAACCACGTCCTGATGCACCAGACTGTGATTGGCTTGGAATCGATCAAACAAATGGAAATGGCGGGCGATTATCCCGACGTGGTCATTGCGCCCTTCGGTGGCGGCTCCAACTTCGCTGGGCTGGCCCTGCCCTTTATCCACCAGCGCATTGTCAACGGCAGCAAAGTCCGCTGCTTGGCCAGCGAACCGGCTTCGTGCCCCAAATTGACCAAGGGCGAGTTCCGTTATGACTTTGGCGATACGATGGGCATGACCCCGCTAATGCCCATGTTTACCTTGGGCCACAATTTTATGCCCCCCGCTGTGCACGCGGGCGGGCTGCGCTACCACGGCGCAGGGCCCATCGTCAGCAAGTTGATCATGGATGGACACGTGGAGGCCGAGGCTATCCAGCAACTGGAATGTTTTGCCGCCGGGGTGCTGTTTGCCAAGGCCGAGGGCATCTTGCCCGCCCCCGAGGCCAACCACGCCATTGCCTCGGTGATCAGACAGGCCAAAGCGGCCGATGAAGCCGGTGAACGCCGCGTAATCCTGTTCAACCTCTGCGGCCATGGTCACTTTGATCTCCAAGCGTATGACGATTACTTTGCCGGTAAGCTCAAGGATCACGAATTTACCGACGATGAATTGTATGCCAACCTCCGGGAACTCGAAGAAATCCCTATGTCAGCCTAAAACCGTTTCCCCCTTGGCCAATGCCAAAGCGTTTCAAGGGGGAAACCTTTTCCCCAACAAATAGTTAGGGCAACAAAGATATGGGTTCGTCTGCCGCCGTTTGGCGCGCATAATTGCTGGCCTTATTGTATTTTTGTGTCCAATATGAAGAACATCCGTAATTTTTGCATCATTGCCCACATCGACCACGGCAAAAGCACCTTGGCCGATCGCCTGCTCGAACACACCAATACCATCGCCAAGCGCGATATGCAGGCCCAGTTGTTGGACAACATGGATTTGGAGCGTGAGCGTGGCATTACGATCAAGAGCCACGCGATCCAAATGACGTATATTTACAACGGCGAAGAATATATTTTCAACCTTATCGATACGCCGGGCCACGTTGACTTTTCCTACGAAGTGTCGCGATCCATTGCCGCTTGTGAAGGCGCGCTCTTGCTCGTGGATGCTGCACAGGGCATTGAGGCCCAGACCATTTCCAATCTGTACCTAGCCTTGGGGGCCAACCTGCACATCATCCCGGTATTGAACAAAATCGATCTGCCTGGGGCCATGCCCGAAGAAGTGAAGGATGAAATGGTGGATTTGGTGGGTTGTGAACGGAGTGAGATCATTCCGGCCAGTGGCAAAGAGGGGATAGGCATCAAGGAAATCCTCGATGCGGTGGTGGAGCGCGTGCCCGCCCCCAAGGGCGATCCCAATGCCCCATTGCAAGCCCTTATTTTTGATTCGGTCTACAATCCCTTCAGAGGCGTGGAAGTGTATTTTCGGGTGATGAACGGCACTATCCGCAAAGGTGACAAAGTTAAGTTTTTCAATACCGGCATGACTTACAATGCCGACGAAATCGGAATCCTCAAACTGAAACAAGAACCCAAGGACGTGATCGGGGCCGGCAATGTGGGCTACATGATCTCGGGCGTCAAAACCGCCAAAGAAGTGAAAGTGGGCGACACGATCACCCACGCGGCCAATCCCTGTAAAGAAGCTATCCAAGGTTTCTCGGAGGTAAAGCCGATGGTTTTTGCCGGGCTCTACCCCGTGGACACCAGCGAGTTTGAAATGATGCGATCCTCACTTGAGAGATTGCAGCTCAATGATGCCTCGCTAGTTTGGGAACCTGAAACCTCGGCCGCCCTCGGTTTCGGTTTCCGTTGTGGTTTCTTGGGAATGTTGCACATGGAAATTATCCAAGAACGCTTGGAACGCGAGTTCAACATGACAGTGCTGGTAACTGTGCCATCGGTATCGTTCCACGCTTACACTACCCGCCGGGAGATGCAAGTGGTGAATGCCCCCTCCGAAATGCCCGATCCCACCACTTTGGAACGGATCGAGGAGCCTTATATCAGGGCCCAGATCATCACCAAATCGGAATACATTGGTGGGGTGATGACCTTGTGCATGGACAAGCGCGGGATTCTGAAAAATCAATCCTATCTCACCACCGACCGCGTGGAACTGGTGTTTGAGATGCCCCTGTCCGAAATGGTGTTTGACTTTTTTGACAAACTGAAATCCATCTCGCGTGGGTATGCCTCGCTCGACTATGAACTGATCGGCTATCGCCAGTCAGAAATGGTCAAGCTCGATATCCTGCTCAACGGTGAGACCGTGGATGCGCTTTCGGCCATTGTCCACCGGGGCAAAGCTTACGATTGGGGCCGCCGGTTGTGCGAAAAACTGAAGGAACTCGTGCCGCGCCAGCAGTTCGAGATCGCTATTCAGGCCGCCATCGGGGCCAAGATCATTGCCCGGGAGTCCATCAGTGCGATGCGCAAGGATGTGACCGCCAAATGTTACGGTGGCGACATCAGCCGCAAGCGCAAATTGCTCGATCGGCAGAAAGAGGGCAAGAAGCGGATGCGCCAGATCGGATCCGTCGAAGTACCCCAAGAAGCATTTATGGCAGTGCTCAAATTAGATTGAGCCAATTTTACCATTACAGTAAGACGGTTTGTGGCCGAGTCCACAAACCGTCTTTTTGTTGTATCGGGACGAGGTCTTTGCCTTGGGGACAACAAAATTGAGCGGACAGTACACCGCAGCCCCGTTTTTTGCATTGGAGTCAATTTTTTGCTGCTTATCGGACGTTATCCAGCTAGTTGATTGGTACGAGCTGCTTTACTATTTTATATTTGTAGGGCGAGTGCTGGAAAAGAGCACCCAATAACCAACCATACAGTTGGAAGCAGTTGGCTCACTAAACCAAGGGTACATTGGGCACAAGATAAAACTGGAATCGAACCACCCGCTTATTTACCAAATGGGGCGACCGATCGAGACACCGCAAAACTTAAAATTTGCTTAAACTGCCCTCCCTCACATTAAAATGTTATTTTGCCAACAAATTCCTTTGTGAAAAACTTATTTTCGTCAAACCACTCATCTACACGCGTAAATACTTGAAAACATACCATTTACCCATTGCTGGCTTTTTGCTGGCGCTCGGTGGCTGCCAACCCGGCCAGACCGATCAATCCCAAACCGCTATGCCCGTGCTCAGTTACCCCAAAACGGCCAAAGTGGCCCACGTGGACGATTACCACGGCACCAAAATCGAGGATCCGTACCGGTGGTTGGAATATGACACCGCCGACAATGTAAAAGCTTGGGTCGACGAGGAGAATAAAGTCACCTTTGATTACTTGGCCAAGATTCCTTTCCGCGATAAAATTCGCCAACGATACTCCGAGATCTATAACTACCCCAAATATTCGGCGCCATTCCGGGCCGGGGAGTATTATTTTTTCAACAAAAATGACGGCCTCCAAAATCAGTCGGTCACTTATTGCCAAAAAGGGGAGGGGGGACAGCCAGAAGTATTCTTGGATCCCAATAAATTATCGGCCGACGGCACAGTGACTGCCAATGTCATTGGCTTTTCGCCCGACAAATCGCATTTGGCCTATGCCATGAACAAGGCCGGTTCCGATTGGCAAGAGATCCGGGTGATGGAAGTGGCCACCAAGCGGGAATTGCCCGACAGAATCGAGTGGGTGAAATTTAGCGGAGCCTCGTGGGATCAGCAGGGCTTTTATTACAGCCGCTACGATGCGCCGGTCAAAGGTAAGGAGTTCTCCAATAAAAACGAATTCCACAAGGTGTATTACCACAAACTGGGCGATTCCCAAGCCAAAGATCGGTTGATCCACGAAGACAAAAAGCACCCGCTGCGGTATTATGGCGCTGGCTTGACCGAAGATTTGTCGTTCCTGTTCCTCTATGTTTCGGAAGGTACCGACGGAACTGAAATCCACTACAAAAACCTCAAAAAGGGCGACAAAGACTTTAAACTGTTGTTCAAAGGGTTTAAGCACAACTACAATGTGGTTGATAATATTGGCGATAAATTGCTGGTAAACACTAACGAGGGGGCGCCGAATTATAAGTTGAGCCTAGTCGATCCAGCCAATCCGGCGGCTGCCACCGATTTTGTGGCTGAGAAAACGGAGAAATTGGAAAACGTGGGGACTAGCGGGGGCCAGGTATTTGTCTCTTACCTCAAGGATGTGTCCACCAAAGTTTATCAGTATGACCAAGCGGGCAAGCTGGAACGCGAAATCCCACTGCCCGGCATTGGCTCAGCTTATGGTTTCGGGGGTAATGCCGACGACAAGGAATTGTTCTACACCTTCACTTCCTTCACTTACCCGTCCACCATTTTCCGTTATAACATCGCCTCGGGCAAGTCGAGCGTGTTCCGCAAACCCGAGATCCAGTTCAACCCGGATGAGTACGAAACCAAGCAAGTGTTCTATCCCAGTAAGGACGGCACCAAGATCCCCATGTTCATCACCCATAAAAAGGGCTTGGAGCTGAACGGCCAAAACCCGACTTTGCTTTATGCCTACGGTGGTTTTAACATCAGCATGACCCCATATTTCAGTACTTCTGAACTGGTGCTGCTCGAGAATGGGGGCGTTTATGCCGTGGCCAACCTCCGGGGCGGCGGCGAGTATGGCGAAAAATGGCACCAAGCAGGAATGCTGCTCAATAAGCAAAATGTGTTTGATGATTTTATTGCCGCCGCCGAATATTTGATCAAGGAAAAATATACCAGCAAAGACAAACTGGCCATCGAGGGCGGCTCCAATGGCGGCCTGCTCGTGGGCGCTACCATGGCCCAGCGGCCAGATCTGTTCAAGGTCGCCTTTCCAGCGGTGGGGGTAATGGACATGCTCCGCTATCACAAGTTTACGGTCGGCTGGGGCTGGGTCGTAGAATACGGTTCGCCGGATAGTGTGCTGCATTTCAAGAACTTGGCGGGCTATTCTCCCGTGCACAACCTCAAGGCTGGGGTCAATTATCCGGCCACTATGATCACCACTGCCGATCACGATGACCGGGTGGTGCCCGCTCACTCATTCAAATTCGCTGCCACTTTGCAAGAGAAGCACCAAGGCCCCAACCCAGTGCTGATCCGGGTGGAAAAGCAAGCGGGGCACGGCGGGGGCAAACCGACGAGCAAGATCATTGAAGAAGAAACCGATAAATGGTCTTTCATGTTCTACAATATGCAGATTGAACCTTACAAAAATTTAAAGGTCAAAAATACCATGTAAATAACCAAAGAAACGGCAACGGCAGTCTTCGCGCGAGCGAAGAC
>JBBQXF010000041.1:0-37898 GCA_038209965.1 Cytophagales bacterium
CCCCAGATCATCATTTCGGGTGGGGTCAAGAACTTTTTGGAGGGGTACTACTTGACCCAAAAATTGGCTCTGCCCAGTGTTTATGGCCAAGCTTCAGCATTTTTGGGTCATGCCCGAGAGAGCTATGAATCACTCCAGCGCTATGTGCAGTCACAACTGAAAGGACTGGCTTACGCCCAAGCGTTTTTGAAAGTCAAGTAGCGGAACGACCGGCACGATCCGGCTGTTGGTTGCTGTTTAATTATTTTAACCGCTTTACAATCAAATAATGGTAATCGACTTCTCCGTCAACTATTTATACTGTGAGCGCACCATGTTTGATAGTACAAACCAATGTTTGAGCTTTTGAAAATAAGTGACACCAGCCTAGAAATTGGGCAATAATTGATTGGTTGAAGTCATGGTGTTTAAAAAAAAAGACAATTTAAATTTCGCTACTAGTTGCGCAGCAAAACTGCCTATTTTTTGGTCAGCCGTAAATTGTATTTGTTTTGTTAAAATAAAATCGTTAAATTACAAGACCATGAAGTTGATTATCCTTTAATCGTAAAACCGTTCAATCGTGCAAAACCAATAAATCATGCAACTCATTTCGGGCTACTCCAAACTTTCCAAAGATCAGAAGCTGCAATGGTTGGCCGGGCAAGTGGCCGACGATCCCCAAACTTGGGTAAATGAGCTAAAAGCTTACTGGCACACCAATCCGGCAGTGCAGAAACGGTTTGATGAATTCAGCGAAAATACGCTCACCAATTTTTATATGCCGTTTGGAGTTGCGCCCAATGTGCTGATCAACGGTAAGCTATACGCCGTGCCAATGGTGATCGAGGAAAGTTCGGTAGTGGCGGCTGCTTCGCAGAGTGCCAAGTTCTGGGCTGAACGGGGCGGGTTTCACGCCAAAGTCCTGTCCATGACCAAGGTGGGCCAAGTGCATTTCATCTGGGAAGGCGAGTTCAAAAAATTGGATGTGTTGTTTGATGAACTCAAAGAACTTTTGTTGGATCGGACGGCCATGTTCACCAAAAATATGCGGGCCAGAGGGGGCGGTATTTTGGACATTGAACTGGTAGATATGGGCCACGTAGAGCCGAATTATTATCAATTAAAGGCCACCTTTGACACTTGTGACTCAATGGGAGCCAATTTTATCAACACTTGTTTGGAGGAATTTGCCAAAGCGCTCAAAGAGTGGGCGGCAGGGCACGCTTTATTTGCTGGGGCAGAAAAATACCCAACCGTGATCATGTCCATCCTGAGCAACTATACGCCCGAATGCTTGGTTCGGGCTTGGGTAGAGTGCCCAGTGGCCGATCTGGGCCACTTCGACGAGATGCCGCCCGAGACGTTTGCCAATAAATTCCAGAAGGCGATTACCATTGCCCGCAACGATGTGTACCGGGCCACGACCCACAACAAGGGGATTTTCAACGGCATCGACGCGGTCATCCTGGCCACGGGCAACGATTTTCGGGCCGTGGAGGCATGTGGCCATGCCTACGCGAGCCGCGATGGCAAGTACCGCAGCCTGAGCAATGTATCGGTGGAGGAGGGGGTGTTCCGGTTCTGGATTGATCTGCCACTCTCAGTGGGCACCGTGGGCGGCCTGACGCAACTGCACCCGCTGGTCAAGCGTTCATTTGAGATCCTGGGCAATCCCGATGCCAACGAGCTGATGATGATCGCGGCGGCCGTTGGGTTGGCCCAGAATTTTGGGGCGGTCAAATCGCTCATTACTTCGGGCATCCAGAAAGGCCACATGAAAATGCACCTCCTTAATATTCTCAACCATTTTAATGCTTCTGAGACTGAAATTATCCAAGCAGTAGAACATTTCAAACACAATATCGTTTCATTTAGTGCCGCTAGCAACCTGCTTGACCAATGGCGCGAGGCCGCCTTGTTGGCGGCAGGCACGCAAGGGCAAGTAGGTAATGAATGATAGGCAGCACCACACCCACTGGGTTTGTGGGGCAGTTTTTGGTTAAATATTTGTTTTAGGGTACTTTTGGCAAGTCTATGCAGAATTATTACGGAAGCGGCAAGTTGCTTTTGAGCGGCGAGTATTATGTTTTGGATGGTGCTCATGCCCTAGCCCTGCCCACCAAACATGGGCAACGTTTGCGGGTATCGTATTCACCCTCCGAGCACAAAGTGCTGCACTGGAAAAGCTACGATGACAAAGGCCAGCTTTGGTTTGAAGCCCGTTTTGACATTGATAGTTTTGACTTGCTGGACAACTTTTTGTCCCAAAAATCCTTGACCCTGCAAAAGATTTTGCGGAAAGCCCGCCAAATGGGGGCCAGTTTCCTCAAGGGCAAAGAGTATGTACTGGTGGAGACTTTCTTGGAGTTTCCACTTCTGTGGGGCCTGGGCAGCAGTTCTACCCTGATCTTTAACATTGCCAAATGGGCGGGTATTGATCCATACGAACTGTTGTTCAAAACCGTGGGCGGCTCGGGCTATGACGTGGCTTGCGCCGAGGCCACGTCACCGATTGTCTATGCCAAAACGGATGCCGGCCCCCAAGTGATCGTGGCTGATTTTGATCCCCCTTTCAAAGATCGGCTCTACTTCGTTTATTTGGACAAAAAGCAGTCCTCGGCCGAAGGCATTGAGCACTATCACGCCATGGCCCACGGCAAAAAAGAATTTGCCGATCAGCTCTCGCAAATCACCCAGGGAATGTTGGATGCCCAAACCTTGGCCGATTTTGATGCCCTCATCAAGCAGCATGAGGAGTTGATTGGCCGCACTTTACAGCTCTCGCAGGTCAAAGAATTGTACTTTTCCGATTTTTGGGGCCAAGTAAAATCGCTTGGGGCTTGGGGCGGCGATTTTGTGCTGGTCACCAGCGAACGGCCCGCCGAAGAGACGCGCCAGTATTTTGCCGGGAAAGGGTTCAGCGTTTTTGTGCCCTATGATGAAATGATCAAGACCGAAACCAGTTCCAACTTGAAAATGGCCGAAGTGTAAGGAACACCCCCCGCCACAGCAAGCTGGCCAACCGATCAATAACCACCAGCCCAAAAAGGCTTCCAACTGACGAACGGTGGGAAGCCTTTTTATTTTTGGTTGGCCCGAGCGCATGGGGAACTGCAAAATTGGGCCCGTTAACCATCACCCAGTACCTGCCCATCTATTGGCGGATCACCAAGCGGATGATGGCCACATCGTCGGCCGGCTCGACGTGGTGCTGACTTTTGAGGGTAAAAATCTTGCGGGTCAGCATATTGTCATATTCGGCAAAGGCTTCGTCTTTGAGCAAATAATCGGTGTAGGAAAAATCAATTTCATTGTCACTGACGCGCTGATAACGGAAAGTGAATACGCCATCGGTGGCAATGCTGATCTGGGAAGGGTTCTCGATGTTGAATGTATTTTGGTACAGGTAGTTTTGTAGCGATTGCTCGTTGTCATTTAGGTGATAGGCCGGATAATCGGGCATGTTGTCTTGGTCGATCTGGTAAATGCTCCCATCAAAGCTAATGGCCCCGTCGCCTAAGCTGGCGATATACGCCTGATTGTGTTTTTTGTTGACAATAAGTAGCATCAAAGTGGCCAATAACTCTTCAGTTTCCAGTTGAAGTTGGAACTTGACTTTTTTCAGTTCGTCGATGAACTGGGTCAAAATGAGATCCCCGATTTGTTCAGGGTTCAGATCCTCGCACACCCGCTGATCGGCCACGATCTTGCGGATCAGTTTGCAAGTAATGGCCGATGCCAAATGGGCATCGCGCCCACTCGAGCACCCGTCCGATACCGCACCAATGAACAGATCTTCGCTTACTTGCAAGGTGAGTAAAAAATCCTCACAAAAATTTTTATGCTGCTTGCCTTTTTGCAGAGCTGTGTATATTTTCATAAATTAGTCTTCTTTTTTTCGGATGACCACCATTTTCTTGGCTGGTTTAACCACAAGTGCATTTTCGCTTTCCGCCGGTTCAATGGGCAGCGGGCCAATTTCGGCGGCCAAGTGATATTGGCGGCGAACTTGGTTGATCAAAAACAGTTTTTGCGCAACAAAGCTGTTTACATGTACTTGGGTAAACAAGTCCTGAAATTCATTGAACTTCACCGGGTCGGCCAGCCGAAACTTTTCGGGGTCAATTCTCTTCTTTTTTAAGAATGCAATAAACTCTTCCATAGCTGCCGGGAAAGGTTGTATTTATTTTTTTGAAATCCTAACGAACTTGGAAATTTTTAATGATTGGCAATAAATTAGTTAAAATCCACTTCCACCACTAATTTACTGGTCACCGCTTGGCCCTGTCGGGTGGCTGGTTGCCAACCTTGGTATTGGCCGATGAGGCGTTGGGCTTCGCGGTCACGGGCTTTGTCCAAACTTTTGATCAAGGTTATCTTGCCGACTTTGCCTTTTTGGGAGATCTGGACTTCTAGCTCCACCCGGCCCGCTGGCCCAGCCTTGGCCGATTGGGCGATGAAGGCACGGAAAGCTTCCCAGCCACCCAAGGGCAGGGCCGCTTGGGCTATGTTCCCCTCGTCCGCTTCTTCTTTGGTGGTCGTGGCCAGCGCAGACTTGGATTTCTTGGTGGTCGATTCTTGGTTATCTCGCTTGGCATCTTTGTTTTGCTCATCCATCACCAAAGGCTTGGGTTGTTCGTTGGGCTGGTTCGTAGCAACAGTGGCGCTCTTCACAACTTCCGATTCGGTTTCGAACTCATCATCTACCTCGCCAGTCTGGGTTTTTTGAGGATTGAGGGCCAGTTGCTTGCGCATTTCCCGGCCGGCCAGCACCGGCCCATTGGCGATGTCGCTGGTTTGCTTGCGCTCTGGTTGGCGGGGTCTGATGCGCTCGGATCGCTTTTCTAAAGTGGCCGTTGCTTCGGGTTTACCGAGTTGATCCGCGACCAGTGGCTGCCCCAAATCTACCGCGAACGTCGAATCGGTGGGGGCAGGGGCCACCTCGGCCGCTGAGGTTTTATCGCTGTTTTCAGCCAATTGGTTGCTAGGGCCATTCGATCCAAAGCGGTCTTGGGCCCACCAGCCAGCCACCACTAAGGCCACTACCGCCGCCGCTACGCGCAGCAGTGGGACGAGCCTGCGTTCCACGGGGCGTTGTGCGGCCTGCACGCGCGCGCGGAGCCGGGCCTGCAAGTCGGCCAGATCGGCCGGGGAAGCTTCGGGCACGGTTATCCAGCCCTCCAGTGCCTCGGATTGAAGCGGGGCATCGAGCATGGCCTTTTCCACCGCGTGCATTTCGGCCGGGCTGAGCGTTTGGTCGAGGTACTTTTGCAGTATCTCCTCCGAAAGCAAGGGTGGGGGCGTTTTTTTCATGCTGGGCAATGGTTTTGTAAGATGTTGGTATTTTGTAGAGTGCGTTTTTTAAAGAAATTGATTATTTTTTGGTTATGCAATGCTTTAAATGGGTCGCTGGCGCTGTTTTATAGACCAACAATAACTACCAACTTTGGGCGTTGATACTGGCTAAAACCACCGACGCAGGGCAATGCGGGGCACTCGGCCGGATTTACAATGCCGATCGGGCTTTTTGTTCCAAATAGATTTTCAAATTTCGCTTGCCGTTTTGGATATAACTCTTCACTTTGCTCAAGTCGTGCCCTGTAAGCTCACTTACTTCCCTATAAGATTTCTCTTGCAGGTAGAACAACTCGATGCACTGTTTTTGTTCAGGGGCGAGTTTGGCCACCCCAATTTCCAGCGCCGTGAACATGGCCTCGGGGTCATTGTCCAAAGGATGCTCCCACGTGCCCAATTCCATAAAGGTGGCCGCATTTTCTTCGTCTGCATCACCCCCGCTGTTTAGTTGGGGCAGCAGTGGTTGCTCGGGGTGGCGGCCTTGTGCCCGGAGCCGCATCAGGCAATGGTTGCGGGCCGTCGTATGGATCCATGTTTGAAAATTGCGCACCTCGTGCTGGCGCAGGTCGGTGATCAGTTTCTCGAAAATCTGCATCACCGCATCCTTGGCCGCTTCGGGTTCCCGGAGGTATTTTAGGCATACCCCATAGACCAAGTGCATATATTTGGCGTACAACTCGCCCAAGGCCGCCACTTCCCCGTTTTGGCGGTAAGCGACCAGCACCTCCGCCTCGCTGAGGGGTGGGGCTGGTTTGGGGCGTTGAAAAATGCGCGTGATAAATGTCACGGGGCCTTGAGTAGATCTGGTTAGGAAAGCACAAATAAAGGATAATCCCGGTCTTGGCCAAACTTAATCCCCGAAAAACCTAGACCAATTGGTGGATTTGGGCGTATTGCAGCAGCATGATGGTTTTGCCGTCCCGGATCTCGCCGGTGGCGATGAGCTGGAGGGCATGCTCAAACGGCACCTCGAGCACCTCGATGTTTTCTTGGTCGTGATCCATGCCTCCGCCGCCGCTCACTTGCATTTCTTTGGTGTATTCGGCCACAAAGAAGTGTAAGATTTCGGTTACTGAACCGGGCGACATGTAGGCTTCAAACACCTTGCGCGCGTGGGTCAGTCGATAGCCGGTTTCCTCCTCGGCCTCGCGCCGGATGCAGTCCTCGGCATTGTCCTTGTCCAGCAGGCCCGCGCAGGCCTCGATCAACAGCCCGGTTTCGTTGCCGTTCAGGTAGGTGGGCACTCTAAATTGCCGCGTCAAAATGACCATTCGGGAGGTGCGGTTATAGAGCAAAATGGTGGCCCCATTGCCCCGATCGTACACTTCGCGGTGTTGGGTTGCCCAAGAGCCATAGTGGTTTTGGTAGTCAAACGTGGCTTTGCGCAGCACAAACCAATTGTCGGACAACACACTGGTTTGGAGGTTTTTAATCTTGGGATTGGCCATTTTAGCGTTGGGGGGTTAATGTCCAGCCAGCCATGAGCATTGGCCCTGAACTGTTGGGGGCAAGGTTAAGCCTTTTTTTCCAATACTGGGAAACGAGCGGCGGGAGTGGTCATCCCACCAAGCTGCGCCACACCGGGAATGACAAAAACAGTTGTCGTTACAGCGCTCAATCTTCCTCGCTTAACTGCCTGCGCGGGGCAGGGCTGCCGGCGGGATCACTCCCAAGGTTGTCATTTTCTTCGTCAATTTCTGGCTGGTGGCGGCGGAAGGGCTTGCGGGGATCCAATAAATCGTTGACAAAACTGGTCACGAAGCGTTCTACTTGGACCGTGAAAAGGGGCAAGTTGCCCGGTGATTCTTCCTCGAGGGTATAATCCACTAAATCGGACGATTGCAACTTGCGGAAGAAGTAAAACCCCGACTGGATATTGTCCAAGCTGTCCAGCAATTGCTCGGGCCACACATGGCTGGGCAAGTTGCCGTCCAGTTTCCCGGCCTTGAGCTGCTGGATGAGCAAATATTTGTAGAGCATCAATTGCACTACTTTGCCTTTTTTGGGATCGGTGAGCAGGTCTTGGAAGGTAGCCGCTTTTAGATCGGCTTTTTCGTAAGATCCGGTTTTGTAGTCTATGATACGCAACTTATCCTCTCGGAAGTCAATCCGGTCGGCAGTTCCCTCCAGCCGGACAGTGACCGGATCGCCCGCTGCCACGTCCACTTTTAACACCGACTGCATTTTGGTTTCTTGCTGCACAATGAAAAACGGGGCTCGGCCGGCTTCTTTGGTCAAAAAAGTTTGGAGCAAAAAGCCCGCTACTCTTTTGAGGATAAAGTTTTTGCCCCGATCAGTGATCATCCCGGGTTTGTATTTTTTGATGATCTCGTCCAGCAGTTGTTGGTTCTCTCCCTCACGCGCACAAATGGCGGCCAAATTATCGGTCGTTATTTCGCGAGTTTCATACTTTTTGAGCACTTGATCCAGAAAATCGTGAATTACCGTGCCAAAAGTCCGCACCAACATCTCCTCCTCGAGTTCGGTCGGCTCATCCAGCTTGAGGATATAGCGCTGGAAAAAGGCCAGCGGATCGCGCACGTACAAATTGATGGCCGACGGAGTGACTTTGTGCTGGAGATATTCTTTGATTTTAATGACAATGGCCTCGGTTTTTTCTACTTCCAACAACGCCCGGTCGCTTTCGGGCAGGGCCAAGACCATCTGCTGTTTATCGAGTTGGACATGGGCAAAATGCTTCATTTCGGCCTCAATCTGGGTCAGGAAACGGCTCTTTTCCGAAGTGCCCATGGTGGAGGAAGTTGCCGTGGTGTAGATCAAAGTGATGCGTTGAGCACGGTGGAACAGCCGGTAAAAAGTGTAGGCAAAAGTCGCGTCATTTTCGGTATGGGTGGGCATCCCGTGGCGCAGGCGCATTTCAAACGGCACCACCGAATTGGTCAATTTGCCCTTGGGCAGCACGCCCTCGTTGCACGAGAGCACGATCACGTTGGTGAAATCCAGCGAGCGGCTTTCCAGCATTCCCATCAACTGGACCGGGCTCAACGGTTCGCCAGTGAACGGCACGATTGCCGAGCGGATGGTCTCGTACAAGAAAAAACGAAAAGTGCGCACACTCAAGCCCTTTTTGTAAGGGCCAAGCACGGTGTCGATCCGTTTGAGCAAACCATAGAGGGTCAATAAGTATTCGCTCTCCAAAATGTTGTTTTCCCCGTCGAACAGGCGGTGGAGGGTGGCCGTCAGGTCGTAGAGGTTTTGCAGCGCGGCTTCCGTACTGTTGTCCCACGAGCGGAACAGGGTTTGGTAAAAATTGACATTCTCCCCCCCGATAGTCCCTTCCCCGGCCGAGTTGCTCAATGTCAAGGGCGATACTTGGGCAATTTCTTTGCCTTTTTGCCATAAATCGGTCAAAGGGACATACACTTGGTTGTCGTCATTGATCTTTTTGAGCTGGTCTTGGATCGCGTCGAAGTGGGTTTGGTAATAGGCCGAATATTGGATGTAGGGATGGCGCAACAGTTTGACCACATCTTTGTGATACACCAAGGTTTCCCTTTGCTCACCCACGGCAAAATTATCTTGCATGGCAAACAGGTCATCGATCAGGTTGAACAACGGCGTTTTGTCCATTGACAACCCCATGGTGACGTTGATGTAGTCCTTGAGCGCAAAGTCGATCCCGTCATTCTCTTTGGTGAGCACTGGTAGTGAGTGCAGCATGGGCATCAGCAGGGACTCGTCGGGCAGCAGGATGGCCGTGTGGTTGAGGGTTTTGCGGAACTCGTCCAAGGTGCCCTCGGCCACCAAACGGCGGATTTCGGTGGCCAATAAATCGCCCGCCAACTTGGCTTGGGCCACTTTGTTGCTGCACCCAATGAGCCGGATTTCTTTTGGTTGGTGGGCAATCGAATCGCCCAAACGGGTAAGGGGCGTGTTGCCCAGCTTGATCAGGCCCTGGCGCAAGTATTTGCGGAAATAATGGCCGGCCTCGTGTTGCGAGGGAAGTGCGGGCAGTTCGCCGGCCCGGTTCTGGGTTTGTTCCCCAAAAATATAGAACCGGTCGGTATCCCAATACACTTCGGCCAGTCCCCGCTGTTGGAGCTGGGCAAAGATGGATTCCTCAGATTTGGACAATTGGTTGAACCCGGCAAAAATAATCTTGGTGAGGTGATTCCGTTCTACGGTTTGATCCAGGTTTTCCTCCACCGTCCGATAGGCCAAACCCATGTAAGCGGCTCCTTTCGCGAGCAGTTTATGGCGGAAATGGTGATAGGTCAGCTTGAGGAAATGCCAAAATTCGTAGTAAGAAGTGATGGTGCTGCGCCCTTGGAGCCGCTCGCGGAGGCTGTCCGGCTCTTCGCCCAGTTCCTCGGCCCAGCGATCAATGGCCTTGGCTTCCTCCAGATAATCAAAAAGATCGTTGGCGGGCACCAAGTTTTTGTCCAATAAATTGAAATCGCTCAAAATGGCAGAACCAAGGGGCGCAAAACGATCCAAATTATGATCGGGCGAATGATCAAACTGCTTATAGCTTTCGTACAGTTCAAACAGTAGGCTTACTCCATCTGGAATAATCTTGTCCGTGATCTGGGCAATGAAATCGTCAACCGCCAAGATTTCCGGGGCGAAGAACGTTTGGCCAGCCAAGCGGGCCAAGTAGTGCTTCATGTACAGGCACGCACGCCGGGTGGGCAGCACAATGTGGCAATCGGAGAGTTGCATCAGCTCCTCGGGCGAGCGGTTGCCCAAGAGCTGCTCGGCGACTTGGTGCAAGAAAGGCAAAATAGGCGCAGTTTCGCGCGGCTGGGCGGTGGCAGACATAACACAAAAGTGCGAAACGAATGGGCAAAACCAAGCGTTGGGCCAAACATAAGGTGAACAATCGTTGGGTATGATCAGTTCTAAACAGATGGAAGATCAAGTTTGTATTGTCACTGGGGCCAATGCTGGCATTGGGAAAGTGACGGCCACTGAACTGGCCAAACGTGGGGCCACGGTCGTGATGATGTGCCGCAATCAGGCCAAAGCGGAAGTGGCCCGCCAAGCCATCATCGCCCAAACAGGCAACTCGAAGGTGGCCATTATCGTGGTCGATTTCTCTTCGCAGGCCCAGATCCGTCAGGCGGCGGCCCAATTTTTGGCCAATTATTCAGACTTGCACGTACTGGTGAACAACGCTGGCTTTCTGGCGGGCAACGAACGTACCGAAACCCCAGACGGTCTGGAGACCACTTTTGCCGTCAACCACTTGGGCTATTTTCTCCTCACCGCCCTGCTGCTGCCCATGATGGGCCAAACGGCGGCCCAGTCCGGGATCGCGGGCCGCATCGTCAATGTGGCTTCCGAGGCCCACCGCTTTGGGGTTAAATTTGATCTGGCCAATCTTCAACTAAGCACCGGCTATTCGGGCATCAAAGCTTATTGCCTTTCCAAGCTTTGCAATATTTTGTTTACCCGCGAACTGGCCAAACGGTTGGCAGCGGCCAAACTCAACCTCACGGCCAACAGTTTGCACCCCGGCGGGGTCAATTCCAATTTTGGTGTGGATGCCAACGGGTGGTTTGGCTGGATGTTCAAACTGCTCAAGCCGTTCTTTATCAGCGTGGAACAGGGCGCAGAAACATCCATTTATTTGGCTACCTCGCCCGAAGTTGCCGCAGTAACTGGTCAATATTTTAACAAGAAGAAAGCCAATTCTCCCTCAGCCACGGCTTCCAACGACCGGTTTGCGGCCGAACTGTGGACAGCGAGCGAAAAGCTGACCGGGGCCAAGTATCTGTAAATTATTTCTTGAAATGTGTCCAACCTTGGGCCTGCACCTCCACTTGGTTGCCCCCGGTGGTGCGCATGTTCACTCCGGCCGTTTTTTCCTGCATGTAGCCGATAAACGAAAGGTCGGCGTGGTTTTTTACTTTTTCAAAATCCTCTTGCCGGATGGTGAACAGCAGTTCATAATCTTCGCCGCCGTTTAAAGCACATACCGAGGGCGTAAGCTTGAAATCGTTGATCGCCACATCGTAAGACTCCTTGTCAATGGGCAGCTTGTCCTCGTAGATCTGGGCGCCCAAGCCCGACTGATGGCAAAGGTGGAGCAGTTCGGAGGCCAGTCCGTCGGAAATGTCGATCATCGAAGTGGGCACCACGCCCAGATCGGCCAGTTCATACACCATGTCGGTGCGGGCCTCGGGCCGGAGCTGGCGGCGCAGCACATAGTCTTTGCCCACCAGTTCGGGCTGCATCTGGGGATTGGCCGAGTAGTCGGCTTTTTCGCGGAGCAGGATCTGCAAGCCCAGATAAGCGGCCCCCAAGTCACCAGTCACGCAAATGATATCGCTTTTGTTGGCACTATCTCGGTAAGTGATCTTGTTTTTATTGACTCTGCCAATCGCAGTTATAGAAATAACCAACCCACTTTGCGATGACACAGTATCGCCGCCCACCAAGTCCACTTTGTAATTTTCGCAGGCGGCCCAAATTCCTTCGTACAGTGATTCGATGGCCTCCACCGAGAAGCGGTTGCTAAGGCCAAGGCTGACCGTGATCTGTTCGGGCCGGGCATTCATGGCCGCCAGGTCCGACACATTGACCGCCACTGCTTTGTAGCCCAAGTGGGCCAATGGGTGGAAAGTGAGGTCAAAGTGGATGTTTTCGCAAAGCATATCGGTCGTGACGACTAGGCATTCATCGCCCGGTAGGTCAATCACGGCGGCATCATCGCCAATGCCCCGCAGGGTGCTGGCATTGCGCAGGACGGTTTTGGCCCGGAGGCGGTCGATCAAGCCAAATTCGCCAATGGAGGCCAATTCGGTGCGGCCGGATTTAGGGGTAGGATTGCTCATTTGTGGATGTATTTAGTAGGCACTCTTGATTTGTCGGCGAACTGCAAACTTACTTCGCTTTGGATTGAGCCGTGACGTTTTGGCCCACTGGCCCGAGATTTGCCACAAGCGCCATTGGCTAATTGGGATATTTGACCCGGTGCACCATTTCGGCAACTAAAAAGTCAATTTCTTCATCAATATCCAAGGCTTCGTGCCGCTCAATGTCAAAAAGGTGAGGACGGCTCCCGATCCGGTTGTGCTTTTGTTCTAAGGTTGTTTTCTCAAAAATGTAGAGGCACGAATTTTCCTCGTAAATGGGGGGGAGATCTTGGGTGCGGAGCAAAATAGCGGGGTTGTGGTTCACTGCCCGGGCCAGCGAGTCCCAGAGGCGCGTTTGCAACCGCGTCACTGAGAACAGCGAGTCAAAAATGGGATAGTGGGCCGAGAAAAAGCTTACTGCCCGGCCAATGGTCTCGGCGCTCAACAACGGGTTGGTACTGTGGGTTTGCAAGTAAAAATCAGCTTCTACCTGACGGGTAATGTTGAGCAGGACATCGTTCATCGGGATGCTGCCGTCGCGCAGGTGGGCGGGGCGCTCGAGCAGCACCACTTGCGGGAAGTGTTGCCGGGCATATTCCATAACGGTCGGGCTGTCGGTATCAATGACCACTTGGCTGATCCCCTCGGCCATGAGCAGGTTTTTGACCACATACTCAAAAAGTGGTTTTCCATTAAATGACCGGTAGTTCTTGCCGGGGACGCGCTCGCTGTTATGGCGCATGGGCACGATGGCCACAATCCGTTTGCTCATGGTGTTGACTGGACGTTAAGGCCACTAAATAACGCAAAATACCCCAAAAAAGACGCTGATCGGTGCTTAGGGCAACAAAAATCCCGGACGGTGACACCGGCCGGGATTCTGTAAAAGCAAAATATTTGAAACTCGATAGGTGACGAAACTAGATTTTCTTCACATTAACGGCGTTCAAACCTTTTTTGCCCATTTGGACATCGTAAGAAACTGAATCTTCTTGGTACAGGGTTTGACCGCTTTGTACTTCACTAATGTGAACAAAGATTTCTTTCTGAGACTCATCGTCAACGATAAAACCAAAACCTTTGGAATCGTTGAAAAACTTTACTTTACCAGTTTTCATTAAACTTAGATTGAATTGTAAATGAAATATTTGCTCCAAAATTGCCAACTAAAAATGATAAAACCAAATACTCGCTCACTTTTTTATAACATTTTTTTTCAAAGCGGCTAATGGACGACCAATATTGCGCAAAATGATGGAAACCGGCCAGTAAACAAGGCGGAAAAAGTGGATGCCTGCCCGCGCGCATTGCCAAAGACCATGCAGCAGGGCTCGATGCAACGAAAAAACGGTTGTTAATAAAAGGTTAACAGTTCGATCTCAAATTTAACAGTTTCAAAAAATCATTTTCAACTTTCGGCGTGCCGCTTCGCCTACCTTTGCTAAACACTGCTGCCACTTTGAATATTAGGTGTCAGCAAGTAATTTTTTGCTCGGTGAGAAACAACAAGAAACGTCGCCCCGAAGTAGTCATTATCTCCGATACCCATTTGGGTACCTATGGTTGTCACGCCAAAGAACTGCTGGCTTATCTGAAGAGTATCAAACCGAGGATGTTGATCCTCAACGGCGACATCATTGATATTTGGCAATTTAGCAAGCGCTATTTCCCCAAGTCCCATTTTGAGGTCATCCGGCGGATTTTTAAGATGATGGCCAATGGCACCCAAGTCTATTACCTGACCGGGAACCACGATGAACTGCTGCGCCGCTTGCCCCGGATCGATGCCGGCAACTTTCGTCTCCAGAACCGTTTGCTCCTCACCTTGGACGGCAAAAAGCATTGGATCTTTCACGGTGATGTATTCGATGTGTCCATGCAATATGCCAAATGGCTGGCCAAGTTGGGGGCCATCGGCTACGATACGCTGATTGTGATCAATAAAATGATTAATTTTTTGTCGGAATGGCTGGGATATGGTAAAGTATCTTTGTCCAAGCGGGTGAAAGACAGCGTAAAAACGGCGGTCAAATACATCAACGACTTTGAAAAGCTGGCCGCCGATCTGGCCATTGAAAAGGGCTACGATTGTTTTGTTTGCGGCCACATCCACCAGCCGGTGATGAAAGACATTGTTACCCCGCTGGGTAAAGTGCGCTACCTCAATTCTGGGGACTGGGTCGAGAACCTGACGGCCTTGGAGTACGAAAAGGGCGAATGGACCTTGTATGATCATTTGGTAGCCACCGATGTTGAGCAAAGCGCCAGCCCGGAGGCACCACTCTCCCCCGAAAATATCAGTGATATGTTGATCGCCACGGCTTAACTCTAGCGAAAATAGGAAAGTAATTTAATCTTGACGTATGAAAATTTTGTATGCGGTTCAAGGAACGGGGAACGGCCACTTGGCCCGGGCACGCGAAATCCTGCCCATTCTCCAACAGGCGACAGAGGTTGATATTTTGATCAGTGGTAGCAATTCCGAGATTACCCTCCCTTTTCCGGTCAAGTACCGCAGCCAAGGTTTGAGCATTTTTTATGACAAGACCGGAGGCCTTAGCTTGACCAAAACGTTCCGCAATTTGCATTCACGGGCCATCATGCGCGAGATGCGGGATTTGCCCGTTGAGAATTACGATCTGGTGATCAACGATTTTGAGCCCATCTCTTCCTACGCTTCTATTCTAAAGGGGATACCGTGTGTGGGCTTTGGGCACCAAGCTTCCTTTTTGTCCAAAAAAACCCCAAGGCCAAAAAACCAGAGCTATGTGGGAGAATTTATCCTCAAGCACTATGCGCCCTGCTATTATGCGCTCGGCTTGCACTTTGACGAATTTGACGATTTTATCTGTAAGCCGGTGATCCGTCGCGAAATCCGAGAACTGGAAATAAGCGAATTAGCCCATTTTACCGTTTATTTGGGTCATTATAGCGATGATCTGGTAATCCGGCAATTGCGCAAGCTGAAAGATGCCCAGTGGCACTTGTTTTCCAAAACAGCCAAAACCGTGATGACCGAGAAGAATGTGACGGTTTACCCAATCAACAGTGAAAAGTTTGTGAAGAGTTTGGCCAGTTCGCGCGGCTTGTTGACTGGGGCTGGATTTGAGTCGCCGGCGGAAGCCATTTTTATGGGCAAAAAGGTGCTGGCGATCCCCATCAAGGGGCAATATGAGCAAGAGTGCAATGCCAAAGCCCTCCAAAACATGGGGGTTACGGTGGTCAAGAAAATCGGAAAGCGGTTTTCCGAAAAGCTAAAGTTTTGGGTAGAAGAAGCCAAGCCGTTGCAAATCAGTTACCCCGACCAGACCGAAGCATTGGTGGCCCGGGTGTTGGGGCTGCATGAACTAAAACGGTGCAACATCAAACCCAAGAAGCTGTTCAGCACTTTGTTGTCCCTTTAGAACGCCATTTGACAAAGTCGTGTAGGCTACTCCAATGCTCCCAAGAAATGCTGTTAGGATTTTTAACTGCTCGGGATTAGGCCCAAGAATCACTGGCCCTGCCTCTCTTGGCCTTAGATCGCGCGGCGGCCAAAGCTGCACTTGCTCTCCGGTCTTCGGCGGTAAAGTTAGCAAATTTTACTACCGGGGCAACAACGGCTGAAAGTCACCGACTTTGCCAAACGAGGGATTTTTGCTTATTCTTCCGACAAAGTCATAGACTTTGCCGAGCGGATGTCTTTGAGGCCCCGATTTCTCGGCCAACTTTTCGCCTTCCCCCAAAATCGCTACCTTTGTGACTAGACTGGCAATTGTAGGCCAGTCATTCACTTAATTTTATCTACCAATGGAAATTAAAATCACCCTCCCGGACGGTTCCGTGCGGGAGTATCCGCAATCGGTCACTGGAATGCAGATCGCCCTGGGCATTAGCGAAGGGCTGGCCCGCAACGTGCTGGCCGCCAAGGTCAACGGTCAAGTGTGGGACGCCAACCGCCCCATCGATCATGATGCCGAGGTGAAACTCCTTACTTGGACAGACCCAGAGGGCAAACAGACTTTTTGGCATTCCTCGGCCCACTTATTGGCCGAAGCGTTGGAAAGCCTCTACCCCGGCACCAAGTTTGGAATCGGCCCGGCCATCGAGAACGGGTTCTATTATGATGTCGATTTTGGCGACCGCACTTTCTCCACCGATGAACTACCCAAAGTGGAAGCCAAAATGCTTGAATTAGCCAGACAAAAGGAAACCTTCACCCGTAGCGAAGTTTCTAAGGCCGAGGCGATTGCCTATTTTACTGAAAAAGGCGATCCCTACAAACTGGAACTGATCGAAGGGCTGCAAGATGGCCAGATCACGTTTTATCAGCAAGGAAATTTTATAGATCTGTGCCGGGGCCCCCACATCCCTGATACCGGTTTTATCAAAGCCCTAAAACTGACCAACGTGGCCGGGGCTTATTGGCGGGGCAACGAAAAGAACAAAATGTTGACCCGGCTCTATGGCATTACTTTCCCCAAGGAAAAGGAACTGAAAGAATACTTGACCTTGCTGGAAGAAGCCAAAAAGCGTGACCACCGCAAGTTGGGCCAAGAACTGGAGCTATTTGCCTTTTCCGAAAAAGTGGGCAAGGGCTTGCCGTTGTGGTTGCCCAAGGGGGCGTTGCTCCGCGATCGCTTGGAACAATTCCTCAAGAAGGCCCAAATGAAGGCGGGTTATCAACCAGTGGTGACCCCGCACATTGGCAGCAAGCAACTGTATGTGACTTCCGGCCATTACGAAAAATATGGCAAAGATTCTTTTAAACCCATCCAAACCCCGGATGAGGACGAAGAGTTTTTGCTCAAGCCAATGAACTGTCCGCACCACTGCGAAATTTACAAGACACGCCCCCGTTCCTACCGCGACCTGCCCCTGCGGTTGGCCGAATTTGGGACGGTGTACCGCTATGAGCAAAGCGGTGAGTTGCACGGCCTCACCCGGGTACGTGGGTTCACCCAAGATGATGCCCACATTTTCTGCCGGCCCGAGCAAGTAAAAGACGAGTTCAAAAAAGTGATTGACTTGGTTTTATACGTCTTTAGATCGCTTGGTTTTGAGCATTATACGGCCCAGATTTCCTTGCGCGATCGCGTGGATCGGAGCAAGTACATCGGCTCGGACGAGTTGTGGGAGCGGGCCGAGCGCGAGATCATGGAAGCCGCCGCCGAGAAGGGCTTGCCCACTGTGATCGAATACGGCGAAGCGGCGTTCTACGGGCCCAAACTGGATTTTTTGGTCAAAGATGCCATTGGCCGCAAGTGGCAACTGGGCACCATCCAAGTGGACTATAATTTGCCCGACCGGTTTGAGCTGGAATATGTGGGGGCCGATAACCAAAAACACCGCCCGGTAATGATCCACCGCGCCCCGTTCGGTTCACTGGAACGGTTCGTAGCCGTGCTCACCGAGCACTGCGCGGGCAATTTCCCGCTGTGGCTCTCCCCAGAGCAGGTGGCGGTGCTGCCCATTTCGGAAAAGTACCACGACTACGCCCAAACAGTGTTCGCCGCTTTGCAAGAAGACGACATCCGGGGCTATTTGGATGACCGGGATGAGAAGATCGGTCGCAAAATCCGCGATGCCGAAGTCAAAAAAGTGCCCTATATGCTCATTGTGGGCGAAAAAGAACAAGCCGACGGCACTATCTCCGTCCGCAAGAAAGGCGAGGGCGATTTGGGTAGTATGAGCCTAGCCGACTTCGCGGCCCATTTCCAACAGCAGATCAAAGCAGTTTTTGAAGTAAAATCACTGCTTGAGACTGAAGTTTAAACTGGGCGTTCATTCCCTTCACGGTCATGGTGCAGTTCCAAGTGCGCCATGACCGTTTTTTTGCCAAAGCAACCTTTGCTCAACTGACCGGCAATTAATACTCAAAAATAGGCAAGTGATCAATCCAATCAATATCATGGAAAAGTTTTCCATGATTGGAGAACAATGGATCCACTATTGTTGGTAAACTAAATGGATAATACGTCAAACTTCGTCAACTAAAAGACGACTTTGTTTCGTATCGCCATCAAAACGAAGCTGAATTGTTTAGGGTGTTCCAAGGCACTTTGCCGATGAAATTTGGGGACGGGCGAACCGTGGCCCCAAAGAGGGCTAAATCTTGATCGTCCCCAAAGGAGTAGAACACCGCCCGCACACCAACGGGGAGATAGTGTCAACTTGCTTCTTGAACCCCAAGAAACTTTGCATACCGGGGAGGTCGTGCACGAAAAAACAGTGGTGCAATTGGATTGGATTTAAACCCGGTGGCAGATCGGCAACGCCCAGCATTGGTATTTGCAAAAAGCTAGGCTCAAAGCCGTTCGCGGTATAGCCGCCAAAGGAATGCTCCTAGGCCAGCCCTTCCAATACCACTCGGGCTTTGTCTTTCCCCACCAGTTCGGCCAGTTCGGCTTCGGGGGTGGCCGCTATTTTCTTGATGGTCTTGTATTTTTGCAGGAGCTTCTCCAAAGTAGCCTTGCCAACGCCGGGAATGCCCTCCAGCTTGCTCACCAAGCTGTTCTTGCTGCGCTGGTTGCGATGGAAAGTAATGGCAAAGCGGTGAGCTTCGTCGCGGACCCGCTGCAAGAGCATCAGCGATTCCGACTTTTTGTTGATATAGAGCGGCAACTGATCTTCGGGGTAAAATATTTCTTCCAATCGCTTGGCAATGCCCACCACTGCAACCTGGCCATAGATGCCCAATTCCTTCATTGCATCACAAGCGGCCCCCAGTTGGCCCTTGCCCCCGTCGATGAGGATTAGGTCGGGCAGGGGCTGCTGTTCGTCCAGCAAGCGGCGGTAGCGGCGGGTCACTATTTCGTGCATCGAGGCAAAATCGTCGGGCCCCACCACGGTTTTGATGTTGTAATGCCGGTACTCTTTTTTGGCCGGCCGGCCTCCCTTGAAACACACCATTGCCGCCACGGGGTTGGTGCCTTGGATGTTGGAGTTGTCGAAGCACTCGATGTGCATCGGCATATTGGGCAAGTTGAGATCGGCCTTGAGCTTTTCCAACACCCGCTTGCTCTGCTCCTTTTGCTCGCTGTCTTTCTGGATTTTCTCTTTGCGGTAAAACATGGCGTTTTTGTAGGATAATTCTACCAGTTTGCGCAAATCACCAATTTTGGGCACGCTCAGCTCAATGCCGGGAAA
Organism: Cytophagales bacterium; assembly: GCA_038209965.1. Taxonomy (GTDB): domain Bacteria; phylum Bacteroidota; class Bacteroidia; order Cytophagales; family Thermoflexibacteraceae; genus JALONO01. The sequence continues at coordinate 19,287 of JBBQXF010000041.1, forward strand.
CTCGATCTCCGGGTCAATATTGGTGATGATCCGGGGAGCTTCGCTGCGAAATTGCTGCCGGAACTCCACGATCATGTAGGCCAAGATCTGCGCGTCGCTTTCGTCCAGTTTCTTCTTCAGGTGCAGGGTTTTGGTTTGAACAATGCAACCGTGCTCGATGTTGAGGTAATTCAAAAAGGCAAATTTATCGTCCGAAGTCACGGTTACCACGTCCATGTCCGAGATGTTGGGATTGGCCACCATTGACTTGGATTGGAACTTGTCCACGAGTTCCATGCGCTCTTTGAAATAATGGGCTTTCTCGAAGGCCAGCAATTCGGCCGCTTCCAGCATCCGATCCCGAAAGTAATGCTTCACCACCCCCAATTTGCCTTTCAAGATATTGACCACCAACTCAATATCGGCCAGGTATTCAGCTTCGGGCTGCAAGCCTTCACAGGGGCCTTTGCAGTTTTTGATGTGGTACTCTAGGCAAACCTTGAACTTCTTTTTGGCAATGTTATCGGCGGTGAGGGCCAGTTTACAGTTGCGGATCGTGTAGAGCTTGCGCACCAGCTCGAGCAAGCTGTGCATGGCTTTCACGCTGGCATACGGCCCAAAGTAGGTACCGTGCCCGGGACGGATCTTGCGCGTGGCAATGATGCGCGGGAAGCGCTCTTTGGTCACGCAGATGTAGGGGTAGGTTTTGTCATCGCGCAGCAAAATATTGTAGCGCGGTTGCAATTGTTTGATCAGGTTGTTTTCCAACAACAGGGCATCAAACTCAGTGTTGACCAGCGTATATTCAATCTTTTGGATCTCCCGCACCAGTTGACGGGTCTTGCGGCTTTTGTCGCTAGACTTGACAAAATAGCTGCCCACGCGGCTTTTTAGGCTTTTGGCCTTGCCGACATAAATAATTTGGCCCTCGGCGTTGAAATACTTGTATATCCCCGGTGTTTGGGGCAAGTTGCGGAGGGTTTCGGCCACTTGTGGCCTTTCTTCAGCAAGGCTCATGGGATGAATAAAACGAGGAGATGACCCAAATCGCGATCAGTTTTTCAACGGGTTTCCGGCCGTGGGCATCACGTACGTGGCCGAGTCACGAGTGGGGCGCGATTGCTGGTACTTGGAGCAATCGAGTTCAACACTCAGTTCACCCGCCGGTTTGATAAATTCGCCCTTGGTATAGCCCAAACTGGAATCGGCATAAACTTTTTCCATAAAAACGGCAAAAGCGGGCATGGCCATGCGCGAACCCTGGCCAAAACTCCCATCGCGGAAGTGGATGCTCCGCTTATCGGCCCCGACCCAAACGCCCGCCACCAAGTCTTTGGTGAACCCCATAAACCAACCGTCGGAATAATTTTGGGTAGTGCCCGTTTTGCAAGCAATCTGGTTGCCCTTGCGGAATTCGTATTTCCACAGGCCAGCCGCCGTACCGCCCGCAATTTCAGAGGCTCCGCGCATCATATAAGTCATGATGTAGGCATCTTCTTCGCTCAATACTTCTTTTTGTTTGGGAATATGGCGATATAGCGTTTTGCCGCTCTTGTCTTTGATCTCGGTGATAAAAACCGGCTCGATCCAGCGGCCCTTGTTGGCAAAAGTGGCATAAGCTCCGGTCAGGTCAAAGACCGAGACATCGCCACCGCCGCCCAAAGCCAAGGAAGGCACAGCCTCCAGCGGCGTGGTAATGCCAAAACGCCGGGCATAATCCACCACCATATCGGGCCGCATTTCTTGCATGAGGTAGGCCGCAGCGGTATTGAGCGAAAGTGCCAGCGCGGTGCGGAGCGGATAAGAGCGGTAGGAATACCCACCGAAATTCTTGGCAGTCCAAGTCCTTCCGCCCGACAACGTGAAAGTGCGGGGCACATCGTCGATCATAAAGCAGGGCGAAAACTTCCGTTCGGCCACGGCGGTGGCATAAACGATGGGCTTGAAAGCTGAACCGGGCTGCCGGGCGCCTTGCTTTACGTGGTCATACTTGAAATATTTGTGGCTGATGCCCCCTACCCAAGCCTTGATGCCGCCCGTGTGGGGATCCATGCTCATCAGGCCCGATTGCAAAAAATGCAGGTAATAGCGCACCGAATCCAAGGGGCTAAGGGTAGTATCTTTCTCTTGTTTGTCGTTTTCCCAAGTAAACACCCGCATCTTGACCGGGGTGCGCAGCGTACGGAAAATGCTTACACTATCGTCACCATACATGTCCTTGAGCGCCCGGTAGTGCTCGCTCTCGCGCACCACCCGTTCCAGAAAGTTGGGAATCTCGCGGTTGTTCTCGTCCACCCACGGGTTGCGGCCGCGCCAATGGGCAAAAAACTTGCCCTGCAATTCCTTCATGTGGGCTTGCACGGCCTGTTCGGCATAGCGCTGCATCCGGGAATCAATGGTGGTGTAAATTTTGAGCCCGCCCGAAAACAGGTCTTGCCCATTTTTGGCGCACCAATCGACCAGCCAATTGCGCATTACCGTGCGAAAATAGGTAGCCACCCCCGTGTTGTGTCCTTCCACATTGTATTCGTCCTTGGCCCCGATGGGGGCTTGGCGAAAGGTACTGGCCTCACTACTGGTCAAGTATTGGTAGCTCTCCATTTGATCGAGCACCGTATTGCGGCGTAACAGGGCGCTTTCTTCGCGCAAGATGGGATGGTAGCGGGTGGGGCTTTTCAGCATTCCCACCAACATGGCGGCTTGGGGAACGGATAGTTTGTCGGGGGTAGTGTTGAAATAAGTCTTGGCGGCCGATTTGATCCCGAAGGCATTGCTGCCCAGTTCCACTTCGTTGAGGTACATGGTTATAATCTCCTTTTTGGTGTAGGAGCGTTCCAATTGCACGGCCAACATCCATTCTTTGGTTTTGGCAATGAGCGTATTCAGCCCGGGTACTTCGCCCCATTGGCCGGTCAATTCGCGGCGGGTGCTGAACAGCACTTTGGCCAACTGCTGGGTAATAGTGCTCGCACCCCGCTTTTTGCCTTGGAGCAAGTAATACAAAATGCTCAAGTTGCCTTTGAAGTCAATGCCCGAGTGGTTGTCAAACCGGATGTCCTCGGTGGCGTACAAGGCATTGAGCAAATTGGGCGAAAGTTCCTCGTATTTGACCGGGGTGCGGTTTTCCCGGAAATATTTGCCGAGCAACACCCCATCGCTCGACCACAGTTCCGAAGCCAGTTCGGTCTTGGGGTTTTCCAGCTTGGTCAAGTCGGGCATCCCCCCAAAATAACCACCCCAGTCGTAACTTACCGCCACGACCCAAAGGACAAAACAAACGAGGCCACTGGCAAAGGCCAACCAACTGATTTTTTTTAGAATTGCGTACATCTAGCTACCACAAAAGAACGAAGGCAAAGGTAAGGTTTTTGAAGTGAGTTCGCAATTTTGCACAAACAGGGGGAAAACTTACGTCATGATAATTCACGGGAGGCTCCCGCCAATCAGTCGGGATCGGGAAATCATAAAATTTGCCTAACTTTGAACAACAGAAAACCAAAAAGAGAACCGCAAACCCCCCAAGACACCAACTCAGCTATGAAATCAGCGAATAATTACTGGGAGTGATCAATGTTCGGGGGGGATGCTCCGTTGAAAAAAGAAGAAGCGAAAAGCCCGATTGGTGGTTAAGTCAAAAATTAAGCCAATTTTAATTTGCCAACTATTTTTAGTAAAAAGCCAGCTAAGTAATAAAAGCGGGAAGAAACGAAAAAGCAACTACTAAAACCATTTTCCAAGTTGTTGTATTGACCTATGAAGCATCTATCCAGGTTTGTCATCTTTCTGCTTGCCGCAGCAATGCCGCCGGTTTTGGTCTGTGGCTCACCGCTTTCAGGTCGGGACACCTTGTCTTTTTTGGCAGCCAAACAAAGCGGCAAGTTGTTTTTGAGTATCCGGGGCGCCTACAACCCCAACAAGCCCAAACCACTGGTCAGCCCCAACATGGGCGAGTGTATTGACTTTCGGATGAAAAACAACACTGATTCAGTGCTTTATGTCAAGATGCCCGCTGGCACCATTTTGATCTCTCAGGACAGCAGTGTACAGGACATGATCGTTACCAAGGCCATTGTCTATACCCTGCAACCCAAACAAAAGATGCGCAAGCTGCTCTTTGCGCTTTGCGGCGAACTACACCGCAATGCCCCCGATATTTATGTCAATTATGAAGTGGGTCAAATGGCCGATCCGCCCATGGTTCGCCTTGCCCAAGTGATCGAGGCTACCGGGGCACAAAACAAGGCTGGTCAATACGCGGTCTGGGCACTCAGTGACCAAGCCACGATCAAGGACTTGGGAGAAGATCGCGAAGTATTGGCCCAAAGCCAGGCATTGTTGGACATGGCCCACATCAATTTTGATATTTTTGGCAAAAGCACCAACAGTGCACCAACGATCAAGCAAAAAGGCACAGTGCGGCGGGGAGAAAAAGTGGCCAAACAAGTTACCATGCCCACTGGGTCAAGGCAAGGCGAAAGCACTGCCACGGAGCAACCCGACCAGTCCAACCCAGCCACCGTCCCGACCGAGAATGGGGCACTGGTCAGTCCGAAACAGTCACTGGAGCCAGCCAAAGTCCAGCCGCCTACCAGTGAAGAATCGACCGGGGCTTTCTATCTTCTGTGCTTCGGCCTGACCGTAGTAAGTGCTTACTGGCTGATGCGCAAGAAGTTGGGCCCCAACGAACAAAACAATCACCATCGGAAGGCTTAGGTTCCCCAGTGCGTTTCTTTTGCCAAGCCCTAGGGTTCATCCAAGATTAGTGAGTAATTTTGCCCAATGAAAAATGAGCGATTGCTGCTACTGACCCTAGCTCTGGTTCAGTTTGCGCACATCATGGATTTTATGATCCTGATGCCCCTTGGTCCACAGCTCATGCGCTTGTTCCGTGTCAATCCCCAACAATTTAGCCTCTTGGTGTCTTCCTACACTATTACTGCGGGGATTTTTGGTTTTGCTGGAGCGTTTGTCATTGATCGGTTCGATCGCAAATACGCCCTAATGGCGATGTTCGGCTGTTTTGCCTTAGGTACCTTGGCCTGTGCGTTTGCCCCTAATTATCCCATTCTGCTTATCACTCGGAGTTTGACTGGTGCTTCGGGCGGGATGCTCGGCGCTATCATCTTGGCCATCGTGGCCGATGTCATCCCTCTTGAGCGACGCGCCTCGGCAATGGGCATTGTTACTTCAGGCTTTTCGGCTGCCTCGGTATTTGGGGTGCCCTTCGGGCTGTTCTTGGCCACCAAGGCTGGTTGGAATGCCCCTTTTCTGTTCTTGGGCGTGGCCAGTTTGGGCGTGGCAGGGTGCATTTGGGCGTTCATCCCGCCGGTGAACCGCCACTTGCACGCCGACCAACCGCGCCAACGGCCCCTGGAAATAATCACCAATGTGACCAGCAACCCCAACCAACTCCGGGCCTTGCTGTTCATGATGTTGCTCATGCTGGGCAATTTTACGGTCATCCCCTTCATCAGTCCCTATTTGGTGGCCAATGTTGGTTTTCCCGAGGACAAGTTGACCTACGTGTACCTGATCGGGGGAGCATTGACCATTTTTGCTTCCCCACTCATGGGGAAACTGGCCGACCGCTTTGGTCATTTCAAATCTTTCCGGTTTTTCATGTTGCTTTATCTGATCCCGATCTTGGCCATTACCAATATGCCCGTTATCCCAATGGCACTGGTCTTAACGGTCACGGCTCTGTTCTTTGTCTTTGGCAGCGGGCGCATGATCCCGGCCATGACCATGATCTCGGCCACGGTCACTCCCGAAACGCGGGGCAGTTTCATGAGCCTCAACTCGTCCGTCCAACAGCTATCAGTGGGGGCGGCCTCGCTCATTGGCGGGTTTATTATTGCCAAAGGCCCCTCGGGCGAACTGTTGAATTATTCCTATGTTGGCATTCTGGCCGTTGTCACCAGCTTGGCCGCCATCGTGGTGTCGCGTGGGCTGATTGCCAAATCGTAGTTTAATCGGTGAACTCATCAATTTATGCCATCCAACGGAACTCATTTATACAGCCTATTGATTATAGAGGACAACGTTATCAACATGATGGTGTTAAGTAAATACCTTGCCTCTACCAAGTATACACGGCCTTTAACGTGGTCGAAGCGCTTCAGCATTTATAAGCCTTTGACATTGACTGTTTGCTGATGGACATTGAGATTGGCGACCCTGAACTGGACGGAATAGGCCTTCTCCAACAAATCCGCGCGATACCTAGTTATGTGCAAGTATGTGCAATAGCCATCTCCTCGCACAAAGACGATGAATACGAGGCGCAGATCAAATCCGCTGGGTTCAATGCCTTTTTTTCCAAGCCAGTAGCCAGAGTCCCTTTGCTAGCAGAGATTGCCCGACTACTGAATTGAGCCTTTCTTATTGATTAACAACGTAATGTGCTCACCAGTTTTAGCAAGAGGTGCCCAAATGTTACCCTAACTGTTACCTGTCATGGACCGTTTTGTTGAAGGGTTACTGCCCAACTGGCTTATCAATTCTGATAATTATTTCTTGACCGTCACCGATCTGGAGGGAAGACTGTTGTTTGGAAACCATTTTTTCAAAAAAAGTTTTTTTGATCACGAAAATGATTTTACCGACCAGGCTTTGGGCACTTTATTACATCCCGATGACGTGGCCCTATACGCCCAAGCCGTCGTTATATGCCGGGCCGCCCCCAGTGCAGTCGTCCCGGTCCAACTTCGCCAACCGATCAAGCCCGGCGACCAGTCCGAGCGGACGCAGCAATGGGAGTTTTCATTGTTCACTGGCCCGCAAAACCAAGTATTGGGCATTCTGGGCGTTGGGCATGACATTACGGACGCCCATCGCGCGGAGCAGCAAAATATGGCCTTGGGCCAAAAGCTGGAGATCCTCATGGCCAATATTACGGATGGCTTTTACATGGTGGACCCCAACTGGACCTTGCTCATGGCCAATGCGGCCGCCGAAGTAATGTTTGGCACGCCGCTCCGGCAATACGTCGGGCGATCGCTCTGGGCCTTTTTTGATGATTCGGAGGCTTATCGCTACCCCAAGGAACTCAGGCGGGCCATGCAAGACAATGTAACCCTGCATTTTAACGATTACAGTCGCACAATGCACCGCTGGTTCGCCGCGACAGCCTATCCGACACCAGAGGGATTAATGGTTTTTTGTAAAGACCTGACCACTGAGCAACTGGCCCAACAACAGTTGCTCACTTCTGAAAATAAATTGCGCGCCATCTTGGACAGCACCTCGGACAGCAACGTGCTGATCAGTCCAAACTTCGAAATTCTCTCCTTCAACTCGGTGGCCCAGGCCGACGCCCGCCGCTATTGGCACCAAGAGCTGAAGGAGGGGGCATTGGTGAGCGACTATGTGCCCAAGGCAATCCGGAACCAATTTAAGAGTAGCTTCCGCCGGGCCGTCCAAGGCGAGACTGTGAACACCGAAATTATGATCCAGCTTTCGCCCGGGGAAAGCTGGTGGTTTGAGGTCAAGTATTTCCCGGTTGTTGGCCATGACGGCAATTTCATCGGGGTCGCATTCAATTCCACCAATATCGATAAACGCAAGCGGGCCGAGGCCGCCGCCGCACAAGCTACCCGCAAGCTGAATGCTGCTTACAACAGTGGCTTAGAAGCCAGATCGCTGATCGGCCCTGATGGCAAAATTTTGCATTTCAATGAACTAAGCGCTCAGTTGGTGCAGCGCTTTTTTGGTCGGCGGCCCCAGATTGGTGATGCAATGCTGGACTTCATTTTTCCCGAAAGCCAAGATCAGGTGCAGGATTTACTTACCGCCGCATTGGCAGGCGAGCCGAGCCAAACGGAGACCAGACTGAGCACTGTGCCCAAAATGTACCGCTGGTACCGCACAAGCTACTCCCCGGTGTATGACCAAGGGGCGATCATTGGTGTTTCTTATGTCGTACAGGACATCACTGCCGAAAAACGGAAAGAGAAAAGGATATTGGCCCAAAACCGCGCCCTCAGAAAAATTGCTTGGCAACAATCGCATGAAGTCCGGGGGCCACTGGCCAGTATCATGGGCTTGGCCCAGCTCTTGCTGAACGATAAACAGGCCGATGAAACCATAAAAGCCGACTATTTGGCGCACTTGCTCAAGTCCACTACGGCACTGGATATGGTCATCCGCCGGATTGTTCAGCAGGCCAACCAAATTATTTAGCCAATTTTTGCCGAACTTTGGCCCATTGTTCTGGCAAGCCCTGACTAGTTGCCAGTAGCCACAAAGCAATGAGAAAACGGGATTTAATTTTTTTAAGGGACATTTTTTGGGTGACCTTAAGTGCTTTTGGCGGCCCTCAAGCCCATATTGCCCTGTTTTATGACGTGCTGGTGCACAAGCGGCGCTACCTCACCGAGGCTGAGATGATGGAGATCTACGCCCTTTGCCAAGTATTGCCCGGCCCTTCTTCCACCCAGACCATTACTGCCATTGGGTACCGGCGCGGTGGGGCCAAGCTCGCCCTGCTCACCTTGCTGGTCTGGACCATCCCCGCTTTTTTGGTGGTCACGGCCTTTGCGGTATTGGTCATTTACTTGGATCAAAACACCAATTTAACCGATTCGCTCCGCTTTGCCCGGTTTGTGCAGCCAATGGCCGTGGGCTTTGTGGCCTACGCGGGCTGGCGCATCAGCACCAAACTGGTTCACACCTTGGATGGCGTGCTGATCATGCTTGCCTCGGCAGCTTTGGCCTTCTTTGTGCGCAGCCCTTTTGTATTCCCCATCCTGCTGGCCTGCGCGGGCGGGCTGACGGCTTTCAAATACCGCCACCAGCCCAAAGAGCAGAAAGAAAAATTCAAGATCAGTTGGCGGTATTTTATTGTTTATGTGGCTATTTTTATTAGCGTTGCCGTTTTGGGCGGAGTGACCCGTTCTTTGCCAGTGCGGCTGTTGGAAAATTTTTATCGCAATGGCAGCCTGATTTTTGGGGGGGGGCAAGTACTGGTCCCTGTGCTCTACACCGAGTTTGTCGAGTTCAAGCGAAAGCGCTACCTTACCTCCGAGGAATTTCTGTCCGGCTACGCCGTGGTGCAGGCCCTGCCCGGCCCGGCATTTTCCTTTGCCAGCTATGTGGGCGGCCTGGCCATGCGCCACCACGGGCCTTGGGGCATTGTGCTGGGCAGCTTGGTGGCGGCCGTTGGCATCAACCTGCCCGGAATCCTGATGATTTTTTTTATGATCCAGTTTTGGGAACAGCTCAAGCGCTACCGGGGGGTGCGGGCCTCGCTGGAGGGCATAAATGCGGCCAGCTCGGGACTAGTTCTGGCTGCGGCCTTTCTGCTGTTCCAGCCCATAGCGGCTGAACCACACAATTGGGCCATCATCGCGATCACATTCTGCCTCTTGATGTTCACCAAGATCCCGCCCCCCTTCATCATTGCGGCTGGTTTGGTAGCTGGACTGGTGATTTAAGCGGGTGAAGGGCACAAAAAATGCGTGGCCCAACTTGAGTCGAGCCACGCATTGCTGTAAAACACTGCCGTTAGGGGGCAAAAGTCTCCAATAATTGCTTAATACCACCGCAATCAACAGGGACTACTTTTTCAAAATCTTGTTCCTAAAATACTCATAGGTGATTTTCAAGCCCTCGGCACGGCTCACTTTGGGTTCCCAGCCCAAAATGCTGCGCGCCTTGGTGATGTCCGGGCGGCGTTGTTTGGGATCATCTTGGGGCAATGGCCGATAAACGATTTTTTGGTCAGTGCCAGTCAATTTGATGATCTCCTCCGCAAATTCCTTGATGGTAATCTCGCTCGGGTTGCCAATGTTCACCGGGTAAGCATAGTCGCTCATCAACAACCGATAGATGCCCTCGACCAAGTCATCGACATAGCAGAAAGAACGGGTTTGGCTACCATCACCAAACACGGTGATGTCCTCCCCACGCAATGCCTGGCTCATGAACGCGGGCAGGGCGCGGCCGTCGTCCAAGCGCATCCGTGGCCCATAAGTGTTGAAAATCCTGACCATCCGAGTTTCCACGCCGTGGAAAGTGTGGTAGGCCATGGTGATGGCTTCCAAGAAACGCTTGGCCTCGTCATACACGCCGCGTGGGCCAATGGTGTGGACGTTGCCCCAGTATTCTTCGGGTTGCGGATGTACGTCGGGGTCGCCATAAATCTCCGAGGTGGATGCCACCAAAATGCGGGCCTTCTTTTCCTTGGCCAATCCCATGAGGTTCATGGTGCCCACCGAACCCACTTTCATGGTTTGGATGGGCATTTTGAGGTAATCAATCGGGCTGGCCGGCGAGGCAAAGTGCATGATGTAGTGCAATTCGCCGGGAATGTGGACAAATTTGGTCACATCATGGTGATAATACTCAAAATTGGGCAAAGGAAACAGGTGCGCGATATTTTCCAGATTGCCAGTGAGCAGGTTGTCCATCGCGATCACGTGGAAACCTTCCTTGATGAACCTGTCGCAGAGGTGGGAGCCCAAGAAGCCCGCCGCCCCGGTGATAAGAACTTTTTTCATAATGTTTTGGGTGGTGAGGTGTCTCTGATTTTTTCACCGGGGCTAAATTAGCGAAAATCTAGCGATATGCACGGCCTTGCCCACAATGACGGCTTTTTAAAAAACACTACTTTTGCCAAAAGACCAAGCCACATGAACCCAATTCAAGATTATTTACAAAAATGCCAGCAAATACTTCGGACCGTCGCTGCGCAGGAAGCGCAAATCCAAACGGCCGCACGCTGGTTTGCCGACAGCATCTTGGCCGGGCGGATGGTCCACGTGTTCGGGTCGGGCCATAGCCGCATCATGGTCGAAGAAATGTGGCCCCGCTATGGTTCTTTTCCCGGTTTCAACCCCATCGTGGAGCTCTCCCTCACCTTCCACAACTTGGTGGTGGGGGCCAACGGCCAGCGGCAAGCCATGTTCCTGGAAAATGTGCCCGGTTTGGCGGCCCGTATTTTGCGCAATTTCGACCTGTCCCGGCAAGATTCGGCCTTGATTATTTCTTCGTCGGGCACCAATGTTGTCCCGGTAGAAATGGCTGAAATCTTTCAACAAACTGGCATTCAAACTGTTGGCTTACTGACGCAGCAACACTCGGAAAAAAGTGCCTCCAAACGGACGGATGGCAAAAAACTGGGCGATTTCAGCGATTTGGTGCTCGACACCGGCGCTCCCGTGGGCGATGCAATGGTTTATCTGCCGGGCTTGGATACGCCCGTGGCGCCCGGATCCACCGTGGGCGGGGCGGCGCTGATCAACTGCCTCAAAGCCGAGATCGCCCGGCTGCTGATTGAGGCAGGCCGCCCGCCCAAGGTACTGGTGGCAGCGGCTATTACCGGGGCGCAGCGGGCCACTGAACTATTTGAGGCTGCCTATGACGAACACGCCCACCGGCTGGCCAAACTGTACGCCCACGTGGGCACGCCCTCGTATGTGAGCAAGGGCTAGCGGGCGGTCACACAAATTCTGGTTTTGGCTCGGCCAACCAAAGCTCGGATCACTGGCAAATGATGGGCATTTGATATCCGGGCCTTACTCGGCGTTGGGCCAAGTCCCGTTTGCGCTATGGCGTGGTGCGGCCGGGGCGGGAAACCGCTTGGCTTCCGGGAAAATTGCAAGGGCAACAAATTGAGCTGGATCATTTGGGCCGGGGTACTTTTCGCGCGGGGTGACCGCTGCATACTCACGGCGAATGATGCGAAGTGGACGTTCGCGAGCTTAACAGAGAAGTAGCCGGGAAGATTGAAAGACGCCAAGAAAAAAGTGATGTTGGCAACTGGTCGGCTTTAGTCCCTTGATTTGTTCGGAATTATTTGGGTTGACTATTTTAGACCGCTAAGCATTTTATGGCACTGGGAAGCTAACCTATGATGTACTATCCTTATAACGTGGACAACGACTTCAAGAAATACAAATCCTTACAATACTTTGATAATCAATCGAGCAATTTTCAGTATCAAATTGGCCCAGACCAACAGTCAGCTACTTCGGCTGGCCGCCAGTGGCGCGAGGATTGGTAACCTCACCTTTCTGGCGCAACGATTGCGTGTATTTTTTTTGATAAAAATGAAATGTTATTTTCAAGAATAAATTTAAGTTGTTGCTTTAAGCACAAATACGATTGCGAGACCTTAAACTAATAGGTCTGAAATTAGTTTTTTTGGCTAAAAAAACTAATTTTTACATACTAATCCTAACAGCTAGCGGATTTAAGGGAATTAAATAAATTTTCGGATGAATCTGCTCTACATCATTAGCGATCCCCCATTGATGTGCAGCACCTGCCCGGTGATATAACGGGAGGCCGGCCCCAAAAGGAACAGGATGGGTTCGGCAATCTCGGCTGGTTCGGCGATATAGCCCAAAGGCACCAGTTTGGCAAACTCGGCCAAGTTGACGCGGGTGGGGGCGGCTCCGGCCTGACCACCATGGCCAGTGCCACCCGATAGAAAGGCCGTGTTGACAGCCCCGGGGGCCACACAATTGACGCGAATCAGAGGTGCGTTCTCAGCGGCCAACGTACGGGTGAGGGAGCCGATGGCCGCTTTGGCCGCCGCGTAAGGCCCGTAGTTGGGGCGGCCAAGGTAGGCAATACCCGTTGACATGTTAACAATGGCCCCCGGTTTGCCACTTTTTTTCATCAAGGGCAGGGCGGCTTGGCAGGCCAAGTAAGTGCTGTGCAAGCTGCCGTCCATGGTTTCGCGCCAAGCCGTTTCGGTGTAGTTGGCCACCGCACCAAATTCGCGCAGGAAGCCCGCCAAGTTTACCAAGCATTCCAACCCGCCCCACTTGGTGGCCAAGTCGGCAAAGGCGGCATTGACCTGCCCGGATTGGGTTGCATCGGTTTCATAGACCAATACCCCGGCCGGCGGCGGCACTGCGGCAATGGACTGGGGCAAGTCGAGTACTGCCACTTCTAGTCCACTGGCGAGGGCAGCAGTTACCACGGCCCGGCCAATGCCGCCGCAGCCGCCCACTATGGCCAAGCGTGCGCCAGCTGGCGGGGCAAGGCGCAGATCAGGCGATTGTTGCATCATAAAACGAGCTGAACATAAAAATGAGTAGGAGGTATAATTAGATTTATATTATTGATTTTCAATGCTTTAATTTCTTAATTATTGGAAATCCAACTCTTTTGGATACAGGGGAGCCAAACTGGTCTGCTGTCTACTGTTGGTGGTTCGCAAGCCGGTTTACCATCTCGGCCCCCCAACTTATTTGCCCTCTTTGTCGAGCAACTCGCCCGCCCAATTAAAGCGATCGGAGGCTGAAAAAGCCCACGGGGCCGCATTGTTCTCAATATTGGCAAACATGCTGTTCCACGAGGCGGGCGTGCCCGATTCTTCCATAGCCACATACTGCCTCACTTGCACGATGATGTCAAGCGGGTTGATGTTGATCGGGCAGGCATCCGTACAGGCATTGCAAGTGGTGCAGGCCATCATTTCTTCTTTGGTAATATAATCGCCATAGAGCGACTTGCCATCATCGTGGCCCGGCCCAACGTCGGCCAAGTGCTGGCCCATTTCCTCGAGCCGGTCGCGGGTGTCCATCATCACTTTTCGGGGAGAGAGCAGTTTGCCAGTCAGGTTGGCGGGGCACACTGCAGTGCAGCGCCCACACTCGGTGCAACTGTAGGCATCCATGAGGTTTTTCCAAGTCAGGTCGGCCACATCTTTGGCCCCAAAACGGCCCACTTCGGCGGAAACTTCCGGGGTGGGGGTTTCTTCGGCCAAGCCCAGCATGGAGCGCACTTCGCGGGTCACTACGGGCATATTGACCAATTTGCCCTTGGCGTCCAGATCCGAAAAATAGGTGTTGGGAAAAGCCAACCCAATGTGCAAGTGTTTGGAATAGGTCACATACACGGCAAAAGATAGGATGCCCAAGATATGGAGCCACCACGCGCCGCGTTCCAGCCCCAGCAGGGCCGAGGTAGAAAGGCCCTCGTACAAGGGGACGAGCAAACCACTAAACAGAAAAGGCCCAACGGGGTGATAGTGGGCATTTACATAGTCACTTTCGCCACCGCGCCCTTGCAATATGGTATCGGCTGCGTTCATGGTCAAGAGGCAGAGCATGAGCGCAATCTCAACGACCAAGATAATGGTGGCATCCAGCCGGGGCCAAGCGGTCATCTCGCGTGACCAAAACCGGGGGACGAGCCGGGAATAACGCCGAAACAAAAACACGACGCAGACCAGAATAACGCTTACGGCCAGAAATTCAAAAAAGTTGATCAGCCAAGGATATAAGCTGCCCAAGAACGGCGCAAAAATCCGGTGCTGGCCGGTGAGGCCGTCAATGATGATTTCCAACACCTCGATATTGATCAGCAGAAAGGCCGAATAAATGACAAAGTGCATCAGGCCCACGAAGGGGCGGTCAAACATCTTCTTTTGGCCAAAAGCAATGAGCAACATGGTTCGCCAGCGTTCGGCCGGCCGGTCGGTCCGATCCAAGGGCTGGCCCAGTTGGATATTGCCCTTGATGCGCAGCACCCGCTGAGTTACTGCAATGACGGCAGCCAGCAGGGCAGCCAAAAAAAACAACTGTTGAATAAGAGAAACAAAAATAGCCATGCGGTTTATAATCAAAGGACGAATTTACGTTTTTCCTTGGTTTTCTGTGCCAGTACTCAATCATTTATTGGCCGTAAATTGGGAAACTTTTGCCGTCCGGCACGCTGCCCGGGCGCAAACAGGGCAGTTATGGCAGTTTTTGCGTCAACCGGTTCAGGATTTCGGCAAAGTAAGTCGCATTGCCCGGGCCAAACCAATTCATGGTGCGGGTTTCGTAGGAGTCGAGGTGATTATAATAGCTGTCGGGCGTGATGTAGCCCACGTAGCCGCCATTGAAACTGGTGATCAGCAGTTGACGGCCCTGCTTGGCTTGCGCGGCCTCCAAGGCGGGCACCAGTTCCCCCGAAAAATCGCAGGGCAGCCCCACCAGCACCAGCGAACCAAGCCGCAGTGCGTTCATCTGCACTGGGTAGCCGCCATAAAGCGCATGGAACACCCAAGGCCGCACCCGCCAGTTTTTGGAAAGGCGGATTTGTGGTTCGCGCAGGTACAGGGGAGTGGCCACGGAGGCCAGCGTGGACAGGCTATCGGGAACCAAGGAGCGCAATGCACCAACTACTTGGCGGCCCAGACTGTCGCCCATAAACTGGAGCTGGGCCAGATCATCGCCACTGGGCCCATCGGCCGGCCCGTGGCTGCCCACCGCCCCGGCCATGAACAACGCAAATTCCACTCCGGGCTGTTGCTCCAACCGGGCAATCAATTGGCCGGGGTAATCATTGGACACAAACATTTTATCGCCCGATAAACAGGTGGCGTGGGCGGTGAACGACGTAATCAAGGCGGTTTTGCCAGTGGCAGTTTGCAAGCGGATCACGTGGGCCCACGGATACTCCGCCCCCTGATCGATCAGCCGGTTGAGCACCAGCGTCCCGGCGTTGACCTTGCCGTGGGCCAGCGAAACCGGCTCTGGGCGTTTTTCGGCCCGCCGGACGGCCTGAACAATGGCCTGGGCAACGTAGTCTACAATCGCTTGATCGTATTTTCCGGCAAAAGCTTCGCCGATCGTTTTTTCGCCCCATCCGCCCAAGCTGTTGTGGGTGTGAGAGGCCCCAAAGTAAAGTTGGCCCGGCCCGTAGCCCAAATTGAGCAACATGAACGCTGCTTTTTGGGCAATGGTGGGCGGCACAATGAGCATGTCCAAACTGATGATGGCCACTTTGAGCTGGCCCTTGCGCAGCACGATGGCCCGGACAAACAGCGAATCGTGGATGCCCTCGCTCAACTTGCCCGCGCGGTTGGCATAGCCAGCCAATGGCGAAGGTTTGGCGGGCGTGATGTGGGCCTTGCCCCAACTGGCCCGGAGCAGACTGTCCGGCTCACCCACCTGCACGGGCGCGGATTCGACAGCTTGGATCGTACTCCGATAAAATTCGCCGTTTTGGTAGGGAGAATCGTCCACAATGGCAACGCCCGCCACCACTGCCACTACAAGAATGGTCAACAGCCCCAATCCCACATAACGTAAAATGAGCCCCAATTTTTTCATAACGTGCACTGATGAGTGTAAACTAACTTATTACTTTTGTGAGATACCTTTGTGCAAATATTTAGTTTTATAACGAGACCAAAATAGCTGCTCAGGATGAATCGATTAATTGGCCTGCTTTTCAGGGATTTTTCCTTTTGTCATCCCCTAAAACAAGGTTGATTGCCCGCATTTGGTCAATTCTTCAACTCCTCACCCACCCACATGGATCCATTGCTCATTGCCAACCAAGCCTTTTACCAAGCCATTATCGATAAGCGTGTGGCTGATATTTGCGCCCATTATGTCCAATCGCCCCAAACCTACGTATTTGTGGAGGGTCCGCGCTATTCCACGCTAGGCTATGCCAATATTGCCAGGGGATGGGACGATTTCTGCGCCTCCGCCCTTACGCTGGAGAAAATTGAGTGGGTCGAGGGCCCATTTACCGAAATCGAAGGAACAATGGGCTGGGTCGGGGGCATGATCGTGCTCACCGTCCAACTCCGGGAGCAAACGTTCAGCGTCCAGTTCCGGGCCACTTTCATCCTGCGCCAGGCGGCTGATGGCCTGTGGCTGATCACCCACGAACACGTGTCAGGTCCGTTGCCGGATCCGTATGGTATTGGGGATTGGTTGAAAAAACAGTAAATTATGGATCAAGCCTTACATGGCAAAACGGCACTTGTTGTCCGCCAGAAAAACCCAATAGTTAGGCTGTTCGGCGAGTTTCGGTAGTTTTAGGGCCAAAAAAGCTCTTTTTTTCGGTTAATACTGGTAGCCAATGTTTGCAATTAGGAAAAAAGGGAGTATGTTTACCCAAAACTTACAGGTGTAAGTTTTGGGTAAATTAAATACTTAACAACGTGTGCACTAACCCACCTTGTGTTGATGGCCCTTTTGTCCAACTGCTTACTTATTGCCAAAACGAACTGGCCGTATGAAAATCAAAACGATTTTAGTGCCCACCGATTTTTCCGATGCCGCCGGAAACGCCCTACACTTGGCAGCCGCTTTGGCCCGCCGGAGCGATGCTGATCTGCTCTTGTTGCATGTGATCGAATTGCCCATCGGCAGTCCGGTTGCGCCCAACCACCGCGAATCATCAGACGCTCATTTGCCCCATAAATTGGCTGAGACCAAAGAAAAGCTGAGGCTGCTGTCCGAAATTTACCCAGATCTTCATATTCGCAAGCATGTGGTGCTGGACGATGAAGGCCGGGCGCTGGCCGATTTTGTGACCGAGGAAGTCGCCGACCTGATTGTGCTGGGCACCAAGGAAGACGGTCGGCTAGAAAAAACCAAGGGGAGCGGTACGATTGAAAAAATCATTCGAATGGCCCAAGTCCCCGTGTTCACGGTAAAATCACCGATGAATGCCACGAGCTTGGCCAATATCGTTTTTGCTTCCAATTTCAAGGAAGTGCCTGGCCGGGTAGTGGAAAACCTCAAGGCCATTCAAGAACTGTTCGGATCGGTGGTGCATTTTGTCAAAATTGTCCCCCCCCGGGTGGAAGTGAGCACCCAGCGTGAAACCCTGGACGTGATCCTTGATTTTGCTACCCGACACGAATTTGACCATTATACCTTCAATATTTACATTGGCGAATCCAAAGAGGTGGCCATTCGCAAGTTTGCCGAATCGGTAAAAGCTGATTTGATCGCAATGTCCATTTCGGGGCGCGACGGGATCGCCCATTTCCTATTTGGCAATCTCACCGAAAAAATGGCCAATACCTCCAACCAATCGATGCTGACCCTTTGCGAATAAGCCTGATTTGAAAAAAACCGCTCTCCTTTTTTGACCAAAACGAGAGCGGTTTTTTCGTCTATAATAATCTGGTAATCAATACGTTAATGCCCCGTCTGTTCGCGCAAGTCAGCCCTAGAGATCGGCCAAATTGGCCAAATAGGCTTCCGCTTGGGCCAGGATCTTGGTTTGCTCTTCGGGCAGCACTTTGTCCCATGTGACGTAGGCCATGCCGATGCGCGGGTTCTTGACCAACTTGGCGCGGTGGCGATCATAAAAATGCCAATACAAACTATTGAACGGGCAGGCTTTTTCCCCGTGTTTCTTGTCCTTGTCGTACACACAAGTTTTACAATAGTTGCTCATTTTATTGATATAGTTGGCGCTGCCCACGTAGGGCTTGGTTCCCACTATGCCCCCATCGGCAAACTGGCTCATGCCCCGCGTGTTGGTGATTTCCACCCACTCGATGGCATCGGCATAAACGCCCAAGTACCAAGCGTCCACCGCATCGGGGTGGGTGCCGGCCAAGCTGGCAAACGCGCCCGTGATCATCAGCCGCTGGATGTGGTGGGCATAGGCCCCGTCCAGTGACTGATTGATCGCATGGTGCAGACAGTTCATCTTCACTTTGCCCGTCCAGAACCAATCGGGCAAGGGCCGCTGGTGGTCAAAAAAGTTGAGCTGGGCAAAGCTGGGCATCTTGTCCCAATAAATGCCGCGCATGTATTCCCGCCAGCCGATGATCTGCCGGACAAACCCCTCGATCTGGGGCAGGGAAATTTCGGTGGGCCGCTTTTCCCACTCACCAATGGCCGCCTGCACCACTTCTAGCGGGTGCAACAGCTT
>JBBQXF010000042.1:0-37814 GCA_038209965.1 Cytophagales bacterium
CTATCAAAAAGCCTTGTCTTTGTTTTTAGCGTTGAGGTTAGAAGAAGCCCTTGAGGTTTTGGAAGAAACAAGCCATCAAAAACACTTAGAAAAAACGGCACAAGAACACAAAAATTTGGGACAACAAGCTATGCTGAAAGCAAATATTTATGAAGTGCAAAACAATTCTAAAGAGAAAAACAAGGCTTATGAACAAGCAACTCAACACTTGCAAATTACTATAATAGCAAATCCAGAAGACCACGAGGCTTGGTTTGGGATATGTGTATCATAATTTACAAAATTACGATAAAGCGATAGAATCTTATCAAAAGGCAATAGCATTCAAACCAGATTACCACGAGGCTTGGAATAATTTGGGAATTGCGTACTGTAATTTACAAAATTACGAGAAAGCTATAGAATCTTATCAAAAGGCAATAGCATTCAAACCAGATAAACACGAGGCTTGGAATAATTTGGGAAATGTGTATGCTGCTTTACAAAATTACGAGAAAGCTATAGAATCTTTTCTAAAGGCAATAGCCATCAAACCAGATAACCACGGGGCTTGGAATAATTTGGGAATTGCGTATGCTGCTTTACAAAATTACGAGAAAGCTATAGACTCTTATCTAAAGGCAACAGAAATCAAACCAGATGACCACGAGGCTTGGTATAATTTGGGAATTGCGTATAAGAATTTACAAAATTACGAGAAAGCAAAAGGAGTTTTCGAGAAAATTACACAAGAAAATCCAAGACATGAAAGTGCCTACTTCAACCTTGCCTGCACCTATAGTTTAGAAAAAAATAAAGAAAAAGCATTGCTATACCTCCAAAAAGCCATAGAACTTAATCCGAATGAATGGAAAGAAAACGCCCGAAAAGACACAGACTTTGAATGGCTTTGGGAAGATGCAGACTTCTTAAAACTCTTCAATTAAAATAAAACTAAAAACCTATGAAACTCCACTCCCCTCGCCGTTGTCCGTGTCTCACTGACGACCGCACGGACACGGACGACGGCGTGTGCAACGGCGTGTGCAACGGCGCGTGCAACGGCGCGTGCAACGGCGCGTGCAACGGCGCCACTTTATTTATGGCCCGGCCCGGCAGGACAGATGGTCCACGGCCAGCCGATAACTTTCCAAGCCAAAACCAACGATGATCCCCGCGCAGTATTGGCTCAGGTAACTATGGTGCCGAAATGCCTCGCGGGCGTGGACGTTGGAAATGTGCACCTCAACCACCGGCGCGGCAATGGCCGCAATGGCATCGCCAAGGGCGATGGAGGTGTGGGTGTAGCCGCCAGCATTGAGCACTATCCCATCAAAGGCAAACCCTACTTCGTGAATTTTATTGATCAGTTCGCCCTCTATGTTGGACTGAAAATAGGTGAGGGTGACCTGGGGGAATAAATTTTTCAACTCAAGGAAGTAATCGTCAAATCCGCGAGCGCCGTAGATCCCGGGTTCCCGCTTGCCCAACAAATTTAGGTTGGGGCCATTAATGATGATCAAGTTTTTCATGCGCACTTCGGAGTTTGCCCACAAAAGTAGGCGGTTAACCCCACTTTAAATAGGGTTGGCTCATTGGCGCAAAATCCAGCCAGTCCCATGTATGGGTACGCAGGTGCGCCAGCGGGTGGCGGTGCCCGGTTGCGCCCGGCTAGCCAGCCGGAATCCGGGCCTATGCTGACCAAACCCAAGGGCGGGGAGCCGCCGCCAGCCGGAGGGCGGGCGATCAACCGCCGGCTTTGCCGATTGGGGCATGGCTGGGGCGCAAAAAAATCAGGATTGCGCGAAAATGCGTTTGGCACCACTGCTGGCAAGCAAAAAACTGAAGGGAAGGCTAACTTTGCGCAGGGCAAATGAAAAAATGATTGAAACATCGCAACATTTCTTTGATAAAGGCACTTTTTTTGTTGGACAAAAAGGAGATGCCTACTTTCTCGAGAAAGCCATGAACAAAAATAAGCTACTTTTTCTTTCCCTAACGTTGACATTGGTATTGGGATTGACCAGCCAAACGGCTAGTGCCCAGTTATTTGAACGCCGGGAAAACCCAAAATTCAAGCAGAACCCGAAGCACAAGTGGTCGTGGTTCAACCGAAAAAAGTATTGGAGCGTTGGCATCGGGCTGAACGCCATGAACTATTTTGGGGACATCACCCCCCAGCCAGACTTTACCAGCTTGGAACTGGGCTACACCCGGCCCAATATAAGTTTGTTCGCCGTACAACGACTTTTCCCCGGTGTCTCGGTCCGCTACCAGTTTTCTTGGGGCCGGATCAAGGGGAGCGATATGGCTTCGGCCAGCCCAGACGGACGGCGATGGGAAGAATTCAACCAGTTCCGCTACATCCGCAATGCAAGTTTCCGCAGTGATATTATGGAACTCGGTGTGGTGGGGATGTTTGACCTCGTCAAAAACCGGGGCGTGTTTTATCAGCGGCCCAAGAAAGTAGTACCCTATTTAGTGGCCGGGGTCACGTTCTTCCGCCACAACCCCAAAGCGCTCAACCCCTTGGTGGAAGGTGACGAATGGGTGGCCCTTCAGCCGCTGGGCACCGAGGGCCAGGGCCGTGAAGGCTACAAGCCCCGCTATTCCCGCTGGCAATTCGCCCTGCCGCTGGGCGTGGGCCTGCGCTACAAGATCAGCCAGCGCTGGGACATTGCATTTGACATCACCTACCGCTATACCTTGACCGATTACTTGGATGATGTGAGCGGGAAGTACGCCGATCCGGGTATTTTTGCCGACGATAATTTGGCCCGCGCCATGCACGATCGCACCCGGGAAGGTGGCTATCAGCGCCTGATCGACGGTGGGGTCACTTACCTGCCCCCGCTGGAAGGCTACCTGAGCCCCACCGATGGCAATGTTTACGTCACTTACCTCGGTTTTGGCAATGATGCCAACATCGACAACATCCGGGGCAACAGCCGGGATCGCGATGTGCTGATCATGACCGGGCTGCACCTGTCCTATATCATTCCCGGCCAAGTGCGCTGCCCCGAACCTTTCAAACGCAAGTTTCGGCGCCACCGGTTGTAAAATCACCAATGATCAGTTCAACTTTTTCACCTAACACCTCTTTATTTGTGGAACAATTTTAGCGTAGTTCACACTCACTTAACTTTTCCACAAATAATTGTTGCCAATGTTTTTGAAGATTGATCGAATAAAAGGGGGACTGTGCCAAAAATTGACCCCTGTTCTTTTTGCGTTATTGTTTCTGGGCACACCAATTTGGGCCCAAAAGTATGAGTTTGGCCTTGGGCTGGGCATGGCAAGCTACAAGGGCGACCTGTCCCCCAATTTTCGCCTCCGCAACAACCGCGCGGGGATACAGGGTTTCTTCCGCTATAACCTCAGTCCCTACTTGAGTTTACGGGCCAATTTGCTCTGGACGGGCATTGGGGCCAGGGACAGCATTGTGCTCAAGGATGCGTTTCAACTGCAACGCAATTTCTATTTCAAAGGAAATATCCGCGAGTTGGCCGCCACTTTTGAGTACAACTTTTTTAAGTTCCGGGGCAACCGCCTCAAAAGATCCGAGCGGTTTTGCCCGTTCTTTTTTGCCGGCATTGCGGTGAGCAATTTCACCGTCCGCAACAATTACCTGCCCCAAGACGATGATCGGTTTACCAGCACCCAGTTGGTGCTCCCTTTCGGCATCGGGGTCAAAACCGCGATCGCCCCCAAGCTGAACCTGACGGTGGAATTCGGGGCCCGAAAAATGTTTTCGGATCGCTTGGACGGGATTGCGAATGTGCCCGAAGATCCCAAATTTCGCCGGGTCAATGCCAATGTCAACGATATGTATTATTTTGCGGGGTTTTCGCTCAGTTACGTGATAAATGGCGTGCGCTGTCCCGATGTTTACAACGATTAGTTGGCCGAAGCGACCACTTGTGTGCGCCCCTATCAACCTTGTTCCGGCCAATACTGTCCGCATGCTGTATGGAAAATTTTGGTGTCATCGTTATTGTTTCTAAGAACGACCTCTTGTTCGCCAAAGGTTGTTGCGCGAGTATCCACTATTTTATGCCGGGAGTTCCCATTTGCCTGCTGGTGGACGGTGATTTTTCGCTGGAAGGACTGGAGACAGCCTACGGGGCCAAAGTGCTGAGGCGTAAAGATGTCAAAAATGATTTCCTGCGCAAAGAAAGCTATGGCTGGGGCATCACCCGCATGATCGCGTTTTGGGAAAGTCCCTTTGAGTATTTTCTCCTCATTGATGCTGACACCAACCTCTGGGGCGACCTGCGCCAGCACGCCAGTTTCGAGGCGCACGACCTGCTCATCGACCACCCCAATTACGGTTACTCAGACGCGGATCTTGAACTCTACTTTTTTGATAAAAAAATGATGCGGGAGCATTTCCCCCATTTTGACATTTACCACCATCCTTATGTGTGCCCGGCCGTGCTCATGAGCCGTCGGTTGGTGTTTGACTTGGAGGAGTACAAAACACTGCTCCGCTTTACCAAACAGCACCCCGATAAGTTCAAGTGTGGCGACATGGGTTTTATCAACTACTTGTTTTTCAATGGCCAAGCCCAGGGCAAGTTTCGGCTCGGGGCCAGCGATTTTCAATACTTGGTGTGCGATTATCAACCCGGGGAAACCCAGCAAGATTTTGCCTTGGTGGACGGTTTGCCGGCGGTGAAACTTCCACCAACCGTCATGCACTGGACCGGCACGGCCAAGCCCACCTACCACAATCCATTTGGTTATTACACTTCGCCGATGGTCTTTTTCCGGGAACAGTTCTACCGTGATACCACGCAGTTGAATCCCATCCAGATCGCCCAAAAAATCCAACAAGAAGACAAAGCGTGGGAAACGCGGGTCAAATGGAGCAATTACCGGAAAGTAATCCTCCAAAAAATCAACCGCTTAACCAGCATTTAGCCAGTTGTACGTTGCCCTCAACCTGATCTTCTTGGCAATTTTGATCCTCCTGTTTCGCCATTGGGCCAACGGGCAGCCACTTGCCAAGTACCTATTGCCTGCCCTGGCCGTAAAACTGGTGGCTGGGGTTGCCATCGGTATTCTCTATCAATATTATTACCAAGGCGGCGACACCCTCTTTTTGTTTGAACAAAGTGGGCACTTGGCGGGCTTGCTCCGCAATTCGCCGCGGGCTTTCTGGTTCTTTCCCCACGAAACCCAGTTCAAGGATTTGTACTACTTCGGGGTTTTCAAGGACTTAAATCCCCGGGTGCTTTTTTTTGGCAAGTTCACGGCCATTTTTCACCTGCTCACCGGAGGTAATTATTGGCTGATCGGGGCCTATTATTCGCTTTTCTCATTGGTGGGGCTTTGGCTGTGTGCCAACCAGTTGGCCCACCGGTTCAAATCGGCCGCTCCCGCGCTGGCGTGGTCATTTTTCTTTTTTCCTTCCACTGCGCTGTGGTCTTCGGGCTTGCTCAAGGAAAGCCTGCTTTGGGGATTCTTGGGCACGGCCACCGCATTGGTGCTGCATCACTTGTACCGTGCGCCAGACAAGGCTCGGGCTGCACCCCTGCGCATCCTACATGCGGCTGGCCATTTGACTTTGTTTGCGGGGTGTTTGTATGGGCTTTTTCAACTGAAATACTACTATTTGGCGGCCTTGATCCCAAGTTTGGCCGCGCTAGTGATCGCTCGGGCGGTTCAACTTCGGGCCAAGGCACGCTGGGGGCCCACGCTGGTTTTCGTGGTCATGTTTACCGGTTTTTTGGGCATCGCCACCCAGTTGCACCCCAGTTTGCACCCCGAAAAGTTGGCGGTTTCATTGGTGAGAAACTATGAAGTAATGGCCGATGCCACCGACATTGACAACTTGGTCTATTACTCCTTCGCCCCCAATCGCCTAAGTGTGGTACAAAACATGCCGAGGGCATGGTGGGCCGCCCTGTTTGTCCCCCTGCCTTGGGAAGCGGGAAGCAATCCCCTCAAAATGTTGGTCGGGTTGGAAAATCTGGGCTTGTTGTGCTTGGCCATTTATCAACTGTTCGGTTTGGCCCAAACAATCAAGGCCAAGCAACCAGTTTTTCCTCCTGGTACTTGGCCTTTGGCAATGGCGGGATTGGCTTACATTGCCCTGCTGGCTGTGATGCTAGCCTTGGCCACGGCCAACATCGGGACGCTGCTCCGCTATAAAAATGGGTTTATGCCCTTTTTTGTCGCTTTGCTGTTGCCCAAGCGTACCAGCCGTGGTTCGACGCGCTCCCAACTTGATTTTGGGGCTAGACTTTGAGTACTTTCATTTCAACGCGCCGGTTTTTTTGCCGGCCCGCTTCCGAGTTATTGGAAACGAGTGGGCTGCTACCACCAAAAGCCGCCGTTTTGATCCTGACTTCGCTGACTCCCCGCTGCATCAAAAAGTTCTTCACCGACACTACCCGCCGTTCAGACAGCGTTTGGTTCTTTTGGGGGTCGCCCACATTGTCGGTGTGCCCGGCCAACTCGATCTCAATGGTTGGATTTTCCTTCATGAACACCAATAGCTTGTCCATTTCATCGTACGAATCTTTGCGGAGCACATAGCTGCTTTGTTCAAACAAGATGTTTTCCAATTGGATGGTCTTGCCCACTTCCACTTTCTCATTTTTAAATAGAATGCCCGTGCCGCCATTGCCGTTTTGGGGGTTGGGCTTGGGTTGGGGCTTGGGTTGCGGAACTGGGGGTTTGGGTTGTGGTTTGGGCTTGGGATCATTTTTGGCTACCACTGGCTCTGGGTCTTTTGCCGGTTCGGTTTCCTTCAATCGCCAGATCTTGACCGTCCCATCATAACTCCCGGTGGCGATCAGGTTGTCGATGGGGCTAAACCGCGAAATGCGAACCGCCCCAGTGTGCCCGGCCAAAGTGGCAATGGTTTTGCCCGCTGCCACATCCCACACCTTCGTGCCGGCTCCGCCCGATCCCGCCATCCCGGTCACCATGTACCTGCCATCTTTATTGAAAGAGGTGGCACTGTAAGTCTCGTCGTTGGCTGCTTGAAAACTGTTGGTAATCTTGCCACTTTGGATGTTCCAGACCGTAACTTTGCCATCATAGCTCCACGTGGCCACGTGGCCGGGCTGGGGGCCGTTCACCACGTCGTTGAGGTGGTTGGCTTCGTAGCGAAAATACTTGGCCAATTGATCAGTTTGTAGGTCGATGAATTGCAGCAATTGGCCCACTGTAATGACCAAATACTTTTCATCGGTGGAAATAGTGCCCCCAGTGACGGTACTGTACCAACGACCGTCGTCATAATTGCAAGAAAAAATCATATCGGCCGGCTTGGACTTGCCATCAGGCTCGGGCTTGATTTCCCCCTTCATCACGTAGCCATTGTCGCCGCTGAAATAGACAAAACGTTTGTCGGGCGAAAAGACCACGAAGGAAGCGGACATATAACTGGTGCCATTGGGATGGAGGTAAGGTTTATTGAAAAAAGTAGCCATATTTTTACCGCTACGCACTTCCCACACCCGCACCACGCCATCTTCGCCGGCACTGGCCAACAAACTACCATCCTTGCTAAAGGTTACCTCATAAATCGCTTTGGTATGACCCTTCAAGTTGCGGATCGCCTTATTGCTTTGCACGTCCCAGAGTAGTATCTGTCCATCGTGGCCGCTGCTGGCCAACAATTGCCCATCGGGGCTGAACCTGATATTTTGCACCTTGCCCGTATGGCCGGCCAATGTGGCCTGGAGGACGAACTGTGGCGGAGCTTGTTGGGCCAGCCCGGGCAGGGCCAAGCCCATAAATGTGATTGCTAAACAAAATAGATATCTCATTTCTATGGCTAAAAGTTTACACACAATAAACGTAAGTTTTCGGGGAAAGTTAAAGAAAATGCTGTGCCAGTTCATAAATATCCGATGCCAGATTTCAGTAACCCCCTGACTGGCCAAGACTTAAATATACCTACTTTAGCATAGTTTAACAAACCGCCAATGGCAACCTCCCCAATAAGACAATAAGTGCCCTCCAAGGTTGCCTAGCCAACTATAAATGAACAAAATATCGATTCTAGGTGTTAATTTGGAAAAAACCCTAGGAGGGGCTCGTCTTTAGATATGGTAACCATAATATCGGGTACAAACCGTACCGATGCAGTAAGTTTTCAGATTGCTCAGTTGTACCAACAATTATTGACCAATCGGGGCGCGGAGAGTCAACTATTGGATCTGGGCAGTTTACCCCGCGATTTCGCCTTTTCCGCACTTTACGACCAATCAGGAAAAAATCTTGATTTTAACCATTTTGACGGACTGATGCGGAATTCTGACCGATATGTGTTCATTATTCCCGAATACAATGGTTCTTTTCCGGGTGTGCTCAAAACCTTTATCGATGGGCTCTCCTATCCCAATCCAATGCAAGACAAAGTGGCTGCCTTGGTTGGTGTGTCCGCCGGTATGCAGGGCGGCGCATTGGCCCTGAGCCACTTTACCGACATTTTGCATTATTTGGGGGTAGAAACCCTGTCGCTGCGCGTAAAATTGGCGGCCATTGGTAAAAACCTACAAAATGGTACCATCACCAACGATTTGTACAATAAATTGTTGGTCAGCCAAGCGGAAAGACTGCTGGCTTATCAATCGTTTAGTCCAATATTGCAATAATTTTTCCAGTATTCCTGTTTTTTCAAAATGGAAGTTTCCCTCCAACGCCTGAACCACGCTTACCACATAGAGGCGGTAAACCAAAGTGGAAAATCAATCCAGCTGGATGCTTCCCCCGATGTGGGTGGGGGTGATTTGGCGATGCGCCCCATGCAGGCGTTACTAGCTGCGCTTGGGGCTTGCACCGAAATTGATGTGATCGGGATTTTGCAGAAGCAGCGGGCCGATCTGGAGGACATCCAGCTAACGGTCACGGGGGAAAGGGCCATTGACCAAATCCCGGCCGTGTTCACCCGCATCCACATCCACTATGCATTTACGGGCAACTTGGACGTGGGCCAACTCAAACGCGCCATTGATCTCTCGTTGGACAAGTATTGCTCAGTGACCGCCATGCTGCGCAAAACGGCCAGCATCACGTACAGCTTCGAGCTAAACGGTTCGTTGCTCAACTAAAGGCAGATAGTAAGCCCCTTTCGCCAAAGAAACAGTACATTTGCGGCCTAAAAGTTGGCGGCCCGGTTTTTTGGGCCAGCCAATTTTCGTTCATTCCATTATTGCAGACCGATGTCATCCAATTTTATAGATTACGTAAAAATCATGTGCCGATCTGGGGCAGGCGGGCCCGGATCCATCCATTTTCGCCGCGAGAAGTTTGCGCCCAAGGGCGGCCCTGACGGTGGCGATGGTGGGCGTGGCGGCCACGTAATCTTGCGCGGCAATTCCCAGCTCTGGACGCTGCTCCACTTAAAATACACCAAACACATTTTTGCCAAGCCCGGGGCCGGGGGCGAGGGAGCGCGCTGTTCGGGCAGGCAGGGGGAAGACGCGATCATCGAGCTGCCCATTGGCTGCGTGGTTAAACACCCCGAAACCGGCGAACAATTGGCCGAGATCATGCACGAGGGCCAAGAAATTATTTTGTTCCCCGGCGGGCGGGGCGGCATGGGCAACACCAACTTTGCTACCCCGACGATGCAGGCCCCCCGTTTTGCCCAGCCGGGGGAAGCAGGCTTTGAAGAATGGGTGGTCATTGAGCTCAAAGTACTGGCCGATGTGGGGTTGGTCGGTTTTCCCAACGCGGGGAAATCCACCCTGCTTTCAGTGGTATCGGCGGCCCGGCCCGAAATTGCCGATTATCCCTTTACCACCTTGACCCCCAATCTGGGCGTGGTGGGCTACAAAGAGGATCGATCGTTCATCATGGCCGATATTCCGGGCATTATTGAGGGCGCCGCCGAAGGCCGGGGGCTGGGTACGCGCTTTTTGCGGCACATTGAGCGCAACTCGATCCTGTTGTTCATGATCCCGGTGGATAGTCCCAACATTCGCCGGGAGTATGATATCCTGCTCAATGAAATCCAACAATACAACCCCGAACTGCTGGACAAAAAGCGGTTGCTGGCCGTTACGAAAGCCGATATGATTGACGAAGAGCTGGAACAACAAATGGTGGCCGATCTCCCCCAAGGCATCCCTTTTGTGTTCATTTCATCAATGGCCCAAAAGAACATCGGCAAGCTCAAAGACTTGATCTGGCAAACCCTCCAAGCCAAAGCGGAGGAAGCCAAGCCCTTGCTTTTCGAACAATCCCAGAACAAGACATGGGACTAAGCTGGTTTTAGCAATGTCCCGCGGCCATGCGCTTTGGCGAAAACCAAAAAAGCCCAATCCATTTCGGATTGGGCTTTTTACGTCGAAGCCTAAAAACTAAACGGTTTCTTCGGTGGCAGCCACGGTGCCGGGCTTCACATATTTCTTGTTGAACTTGTCCACTTGTCCAGCATTGGCAAAGCGGTTTTGCTTATTGCCAGTGTAGAAAGGATGAGAAGCCGAGCTGACCTCCACCTTTATCAAGGGATAAGTGTTGCCATCTTCCCAAACAGTGGTTTCGCGGCTTTCCACGGTAGAGGAAGTGACGAATTTGAAATTGCTTTGTGTATCCCAGAAAACTACTGGCCGATACTTAGGATGAATGTCCTTTTTCATTGTAAACTATACGGATAAATATGCGCTTGCCTAAAAAATCAAGGGGCAAATTTAGGGAAAGCCGACAAAAAAACAAAAGTTTATCCCTTTTCTTCTTGAATTATTTGCGCTACCTGCTCACTGGCAACACGAAGCTGTTCACGACAATGGTTCAACAGCGAATAGGCCCGTTTCACCCTCGCTGCCAATTGATCTATGCCCACTTCATTATTTTCCAGTTCGGCTTGAATTTCAGCCAATTCGTTCAGGGCACTTTCATAAGTGATATTTTTCATGCTTTGGGATCCAATCTGACTGCAATTTAAAGGTAAATAGGGAAGAATAGAGAAACACCCGGATCATTGTGGCTTGGGCTTTGTTTGTTTTTGTTTTTTAAAAGCCTAATTTGGCAATCGAAAATGGTTTGAATAATGTGTTCCTGCACAGGACAGAGTAGGTGTGGGAATTTTAAAAATGTGGCAACTACTTGATAATTACTTATATGGTAAAAACATTATCCCAAAACTACTTTCACTTGAGTATACTATACATGGGCTTTTAAAATTGATTTGAATGATGTCAGTGAAAGTGTTCTTTACGCTCCTTACCATCTTGGTGGTAGGGATCAAAAACTCAACTAACCGCAATGAATACAAACAACAAACTTTCCAATCACAGGCGGAGCTAAAACAAGCAAAACAGGCCGCCCAACGCCGAAAAGAATACCAGCAACGGCAAAATCAATGGGTTGACAGTGTGTTGGCCACCATGACGACTGACGAAAAGATTGGTCAAATGTTTATGGTGGCCGCCTACTCCAACCGGGACGAAGAACACGCAAAGAGCATTGAACGGCTCATTGCCGATCACCATGTGGGTGGGCTCATTTTTTTTCAGGGGGGGCCACTCCGGCAGGCCCGGCTCACCAACCGCTTCCAAGCCAAGTCGCGCATCCCACTCATGCTGGGCATGGACGGCGAATGGGGCCTTGGGATGCGACTGGACAGCACCATCAGTTTCCCCCGCGCCATGACCCTGGGGGCCATTCAAGACGTTCATCTGATCTATGACATGGGCCGCGAAGTTGCCCGGCAGTTCAAACGGTTGGGCATGCACGTCAATTTCGCCCCGGTGGTCGATGTCAATATCAACCCGGCCAACCCGGTCATTGGCACCCGATCCTTTGGCGAACTGCCCGAGCGGGTAGCCAAGAGCGCGGCGGCCTACATGAAGGGGATGCAGCACCACGGGATCTTGGCCAGTGCCAAACATTTCCCCGGCCACGGCGACACCGGCACCGACTCTCACTATGCCCTGCCCGTGATCAACAAGTCCCGTGCCCAGATGGACAGCGTTGAACTCTATCCATTTAAACGGCTGATTGCCGACAGTTTGATGAGTGTGCTGGTGGCTCACCTGCACGTGCCCGCCTACGACGATGCAGAGGGCCGGCCCACTACACTTTCCAAAAAGGTGGTGACCGACCTGCTGGTCAACGAACTTGGTTTCCGGGGGCTCATTTTTACCGATGCCCTCAATATGCAGGGTGCAAAGGGGAAATTGGGGGCGGGCGAAACTGAACTGCAAGCATTTTTAGCCGGTAACGACTGCCTTTTGTTTCCCGGCAATGTGGGCAAAGCCATCGCGTTGATCAAAAAAGCGGTGGATGAGGCTCAAATCCCCCTTGCCGAAGTGGAACGGCGGGTTCGCAAAATATTGGGTGCCAAATATTTTGTTGGGCTAAATCATTTCAAGCCAGTGGAGATCAAAAACTTGGTGAAAGAGCTGAACCCGCCGGGAGCCAAAGCGCTGCGGGCAAAGCTGTTTGAGCAAGCCATTACCATTGTCAAAAATGAGGGCGGTTTTTTGCCCATTGCCACCCTAGATACCTTGAGCTTTGCTTCGGTGGTGATTGGGGCGGGTCGTAACAATGATTTTCAGCGCATTTTGGGCAAATATGCGCCTTTTACCCATTATGTGGTGCCCGAAGACCGTCCCTCGTCGGCCAGCCTAGAAGCCATCCGACAAAAGTTGAAGGGCAAAAAAGTGGTGGTAATTGGTCTTTTGGCCGTCAGTACCACCAACCGATCGGCCAAAGACTACGGCATCAGTGAACCGATCCGACAGTTGATCGCCGCGCTCCAGCGCGAGCCGGGCACGAAGGTAATCCCCGTGGTTTTTGGTCAACCTTACAGCCTGCAATTCTTGGCCAGCTCGTCCCACCTCATTTGTGCCTACAACGACAATGCCGACACTCAGTCCGCTGTTCCCCAAATCATCTTTGGGGCAGTGGAAACCAAGGCCAGACTGCCAGTTTCGACCGCGAGCCTGCCCGTGGGCGCGGGGTTTAGCACCGAATCGCTCCATCGGCTCAAATACACCCACGTGCCCGAGTCAGTGGGGATGAACAGCCAAATATTGGATCGGATCGACACCATTGCCCGGCGGGCCATTCAGATCAAGGCTGCACCCGGTTGCCAAATCTTGGTGGCCAAAGATGGCCAAGTGGTGTTCAGCCGAACGTATGGCCATTTCACTTACGAGGCCAAGGATTCGGTGGAGGAAAACAGCCTGTACGATATTGCCTCCGTGACCAAGGTGGCCGCCACCATGCAAATGGTTATGTGGCTTTATGATCAAGGCAAACTCGATATTGATCAGAAATTTTCTCACTATTTGCCTGATCTCAAGGGAACCAGCAAAGAGCATGTGGTGATCAAAGATGCACTGCTCCACCAAGCCGGCCTCATCCAATCGCAACCGTTTTGGTGGCGCACCATGACCAAGGGGCAGCCCAAACCCGAATTTTATTCCCGCACTCCCACGGATGAATTCAGTATCGAAGTAACCGACCACCTTTATGCCTCCGCTGATATCAAAGCCAAAGTATGGAAGTGGATGCTCGATAATCCATTGCGGAAAAACAAGCGACCCAATGGCACTTACAGTTACCTCTATTCGGATCTGGGATTCTATATGCTCAAAGAAATCGCTGAGCGCACCACGGGCCAGCCAATCGATCAATGGATGGATCAGCAGTTTTATAAGCCGTTGGGAATGAGTACAATGACCTATTTGCCACTCAAAAAGTTTGCCCAGGAACGAATAGTACCCACCGAAGAAGATCGCCATTTTCGCAAAAACCGGGTGCAGGGCATTGTCAATGACTCGGATGCCGCCTTGCAAGGGGGCGTGGGTGGCCACGCGGGCCTGTTCAGCAATGCTAATGATGTGGCCATTTTGATGCAGATGAACCTCCAGCGGGGATTCTATGGCAACCGGCAGTTTTTCCAGGACACGGCCACCATTCCCTTCTTTACAGCTAAACGGCTGGTGCAAACCAATCGTCGGGGCTTGGGATGGGACAAACCCACCAAAACTTGGGGGGGGCCCACTTCGGGCTACTGCTCCGACCAGACTTTCGGGCATACGGGCTATACGGGGGCCTGCACTTGGGCGGATCCCGAGCATAACCTGATTTATGTGTTTCTCACCAACCGCACTTATCCCAACCCGTCCAACTGGCGGCTCAAAGAAACCAACATCCGCAATTTGATCCACAATGCGATCTATGAATCAATGGGTTTCTCCAGCCATCGAGTGGTGCGGGAAAAGGGCACTGCCACCGACTAAACCCTGCAACCTAGAGATTGATGTCTGGCTAATCAATCGGCTGGTAACCAGATAAATAAATGTGTCGGTTTGCAGTCAGGCAGTCGTTGTGTGCACTGAAAGCCGGTAGTCATCTGTTGTCATCGGGCATTTCAGCCACGAAGATAAATGGGCTATGTTCCTTGGCTGGTTTCACAAACAGTACCATCCAAAAAAAGACCCGTACCAAAAATTGGTACGGGTCTTTCAGAGTTGTCAAACGTTATTGTTTTCCCTTTTGTCCGCCATTATGAGATAAGGCAGTATCTTCTAGCCGATCCAGACGCGCCTCAACCAAATTAAGGCGTAACGAAAGTTCGGCATTTACTTTGCTCAATTCGAGTTTTGACCGCTTCAATTCTTCAGTGCGCCGGGCAAGCGCTTGAATGGCCAATAAATTTACCCCATTGGCATCCATCAAATGGATGGTCGTGTCACTTTTGCCAAGTTTAAATGCGGCGTGAAACTCTTGTGCCATTGGGCCAATGTGCCGCAAACTTTTATTTTCATTTTTGTAGTTCCAAGATGTTACCGAAAGAGTGACGACTTTCTTCAACACATCTTCGGCCATCTCGGGCTTGAAATTCTCCTTTTTGTTCTTGTCCGAAACCACTACGATTTCTTCTTGATTACCTTGGTGCAAATGTAATGACATTAGGGTGTACATTGTTAAGCAGCCAATAAAAAAAGCGAAGCCCAAGGCTAAGGTCTGGCGATAATTGTCAATTTTTTTCATAATTATCAGTAGATTGCAGTGATACAATACAGGGACAGGTAGCAAAAATAAAAGAAAAATGCAGCTACAAATAGTTAGAGAAAATGGTACTTTAGGTAGTTTTTAACGCTATTTGCGCTCATTTACAGGATAAAACTAATGTCTCTTGTTTTGAACCACAAATTTTTTTCTGGTATTTTTGAAAGATTCATACCAATTTGATAGCCTTCCTTTGTTATGTACTATTTTATCCATACTTTAATAAAAAATACGGGTGCACTGTGTTGTTAACAGCTGTGCATGAGTACGCTGGTGCGCACCAACGAAGTATGGGGGGAGAATCAGTCTTGCCCGGTTTTCATTGCTGAATTATGTGCTATCTTTACGGCAACCAGCCACTTTAGCTCAGTTGGTAGAGCAGCTGATTCGTAATCAGCAGGTCGAGGGTTCGAGTCCCTTAGGTGGCTCCAGCGGTTCAGGGCACTCAATCCCTGAACTGTTTTCTTTTGGCCGGACAGGGGCCTGCCAAGCTTGGCGCACTCCATATCCCAAAAAAAGCCCTCAAGATCTTGCCAATGGATCTTGAGGGCTGAAGTTTTGCCTCACCGGGCAAATACCTTATTTGACAAATATCTTTTTGGTGAGCACTGTCCCATCCATGTCCAAGCTGACCAAATACATGCCCGCCGCCAGTCCGTTGAGATCCAAAGCCCGCTCATAGGCGATGCCAGAATTGGCTTGGGCATCAGCATACACTTGGCGGCCAACCGCATCGGTAACGCGCAATTGCAGGCGCTGAACCGGTTTCTTGAACTGGGCCGACACTTGTAGTCCGCCCTCGGTGGGGTTGGGGTAGATCCGCACATCGTCCCGGCTGACCAAATAATCTTCCAGGCCCAGGGCGGCAGTCTGAATTTGCAGATTATCAATGGCCCAACCCCAGCCATTGGCCGATTGGTCGGCAAAGAGCCGGAAGCGGATCACCACTTGTTCGCCGGGGCGAAAAATCCGCCCGATGTCGATCTGTCGGCTCCGATAAAGCGACGGTGTGCCCTCGGTCAAAGAATTATTGTTGCTGATTCGTTGATTATAGGCAGTCAGCCATTCGGGCCTGCTCTTGGAATCGTAACCATCGGTCAGGGGCAGCCACGTGCGCCCGCGATCCCGCGATCCCTCTACGATCGCATAGTCCCAGAACTCGATGTCGCCGAAACTGGATCCACTCTCACCCGGCTCAACCAGCACCACTTCGTCAAAGCGCACGAACGCGTTTTCGGCGCGGACTGTGATGGGGAAACGCAACAAGTAAACGTAATTGCTTTCGCTGTTGGCGCCGGTTCCATCACGGTAGGGGTGGTCGGAATTGAGACAGGGCGTTTCAAAATTTCTGGGTTGCTCGATCCGAAAATCCGTCCCAATGAAATCTCCCGCCGAAGCCGCCGCATTGTTGAAGTTGTTTTCGTAGCGTTCGCGTGGATCGCCAAAGCCCACCACGCGCACTTCGTGGAAACCAGTGGCCGGATTGGTGGCCTGATTGCGGCCCTGGGCGATATCGCGGGCCACGATCCGGTAGCGCAGTACATCGCCCCCGCGCAGGTTGAACAGGCTGAGCATGGCAGCGAAAGTGCCCCCACCGCCGTTGGAGGTGTTATAGCCCGTGGAATTGCCCGGGCCTCCCTGCACCACAAAACCCGTGAAAGCTTCACGCCGCATACCTACTCTGGCCAGTGGGTCGTTATTGACTTGGTACTCAACGAACACGGTGTCAATGCCGAGCTGGTCAATTGCTTCGGCCACTACTGTGAGATTGTTTTCGGTTTCCAATAAAAATTTCGGCGGTTCATGGGCAATGGTGGGCGGCGTAATGTCACTGGCCAAGCTGGAGAAAAACCAACTGTTGCGCGGGGCATTACCGGGCGAAGTGATGCTTGTCCCGCCCGGCAAATTGGCCTCGATGTAGTAATTGACTACCCGGTTGGCGGCCGCCACGGGAATTTGGGCCTGGTATTCTCCCCGGGTCGCCGTTGGCTGCATGACAATGGTTTGGGGAGTTTGAAACCGGTCGATCGAATAAAATAGGTTGACGCGGACTGGGGCAAGGTTCAAGGTGGTGTCGCTCACCAATCGGGCCCGGACTGTGACCGGGGTAGCAGCCCGGTCGTTGCTGGTCACGGGCTGGTGGATCAGTCGGGTGGCCACCCAGCCCATATCGGCAAAAATGGCCATAGTGAGCGATCCCGGATCCAAGGTGGCCGATCCACGCGTTTGGGCGTGAACCATCAATTGGTTTTCGGTCGTATTGTAGGTAGCGAAGTCCAAGTGTGAAATACTCGACCCGCGCGAAAAAGCGGTGGGGGCGTAAAGTTTCACGGCTTGGTTCCGGTTTTGACGGTTGGCCAGTGGTGCGTTAAAGAACACGTTTTGGTTGGTCAGCGCGGTGCGAAGCTGCACCGAGGGATTGCGGAAAGCCACGGTGTCGAGCAGGGATCGGTCTTGGTTGTCGCGCAGGAACCCATCAAACACAAACGGGAGATTGCTTAGGCCCCACGATCCTTGGTTTTGGTCGTTCAGGCCAAAACTGGAAGTGAAGCCCAGCCCATGCCCAATCTCGTGCAACACCACGGTGGTGAGGTCATACTGGCTGTTGCCGGGCTGGCCCGTGACCCCAAAGAACCAATCTAGGTTACTGCTGTTGAAACTGGCCACAATATCGGGCTGGGTTGGGTCAAACTCCACACCGAGCAGTTTCTCGAACAGTGCCACGGGATACCACGCCGGAAAACGGGGCATCTGGGGCGAGCGCAGGTAAGTG
Organism: Cytophagales bacterium; assembly: GCA_038209965.1. Classification (GTDB taxonomy): domain Bacteria; phylum Bacteroidota; class Bacteroidia; order Cytophagales; family Thermoflexibacteraceae; genus JALONO01. Next base: position 17,741 of record JBBQXF010000042.1, read on the forward strand.
CCCGGCCTGGCCCCACCGAGCACATTGTCGGCCAGTGGCTCCCAAGTGGCCCGAATGCGGATGGGCACGGGCGAGGTGATGAGCGTGGACCAAATATCGACCGCCCGCTGGAAAGCCGCTTGGGCATTGGGCGGAAAACCCACGTATTCCACCACAAACTGGGTGGCCTCGGTCCGAAAGCGTGACCGATTCAAATACGCTTTGGGGGGTGGAATCTGCGTCAGGTTGATCAAATTGCTGGCATAGCAAACGGTGCCCGGTGGATTCTTCATTTCTTCCACCAAGTGTTTGGCGTAGAGGGCGCGCTTGCTTTGACCAACAGTGAGGTGTGGGGAAGAAACAACTATGATAAAAAATAAGCAACTTGGTAACAAATACTTCATGTTTTTGGAGTGGTTGATTTTGCTGGATACCAATGTAGGCCAGTTTGGGGAAACAAAAAAATGGAACACTTTTTCCCTGCCATGTCCTGAACTCTATATAAACTTTATGTTTGAATTTCCGGTTATTGATTTAACTTCGTGATGAAGAACTAAGCTTGATCGGTCTGTCCACCATGCTAAGAAAATCATTTTCTCCTAACTCCAAACGATGAAATACGAACTAATCCCCAAAGCCCAACTTCTCCATCTTAAAACGCTTGGCGAACTCAGAGCTGCCGGCTATGTATCAAAATCGGTCAAACAAGAACTGCGGGACAACCTGATCAAAAAACTAAAAAACAAGGAAACGGTGTTCCCGGGCATTTATGGGTATGATCACACCGTGCTGCCCGAACTGGAAAGGGCCATCTTGTCCAAACACAACATCAACTTGCTCGGGCTGCGCGGACAAGCCAAAACCAGGATTGCCCGCCTGATGCTCAATTTGCTGGACGAATACATTCCAGTGATCAAAGGATCAGAACTAAACGATGATCCGCTCAATCCCATTTCCCGCTACGGGCGCGATCTGGTGGCCGAGCACGGCGATCACACGCCCATCGATTGGATGCACAAAGACGACCGCTACACCGAAAAACTGGCCACCCCCGATGTGTCAGTGGCCGATTTGATTGGCGATACCGACCCGATCAAAGCCGCCTCGCTCAAACTCCCTTATTCCGACGAACGGGTGCTCCATTTTGGCCTTATTCCGCGCTCCCACCGGGGCATTTTTGTCATCAATGAATTGCCCGATCTGCAAGCCCGGATCCAAGTTTCACTTTTTAATATCTTGCAAGAGGGTGACATCCAAATCCGGGGCTTCAAACTTCGCCTGCTCCTTGACATCCAGTTCGTGTTCACGGCCAACCCCGAGGATTACACCAACCGGGGCAGCATTGTCACTCCGCTCAAGGATCGGATTGATAGCCAAATCATTACCCATTACCCAAAGGACATCCAAACCGGCCGCCAAATTACTGAGCAGGAAGCCGACATTAAGCCGGAACAAAAAGCCGGCATCGAGATCTTTGACTTGGCCAAAGACATGATCGAGCAGATCGCGATGGAGGCCCGCACGAGCGAGTATGTGGACGAGAAGAGTGGCGTTTCGGCGCGACTGACCATTTCGGCCTACGAAAACTTGGCCAGTGCCGCCGAGCGCCGAATGCTGATCAATGGCGAATCGCGCACTGCCGTGCGGTTGGGCGATTTTTGGGGCGTGGTTCCCGCCATTGCCGGCAAAGTGGAACTCGTGTATGAGGGCGAGCAAGAAGGGGCGGGCATTGTGGCCCAAAACCTGCTGGGCAAAACCATCCGCACGTTTTTCATCCGCTTTTTCCCCGATCCCGAGAAAGAAAAGAAGAAGAAAAAGAACAGCTACCACGAAATTACCGAATGGTTCGGCGGTGGCGAAACCTTGGACTTGCTCAACGATGCCACCAACCAGCAATACAAGACGGCCCTGTTCAGCGTGCCAACCTTGGCCGAGCTGGTGCAGCAAAAAATCCCCAACATCAGTTCCGAGGCTGAACTGATGTTCATGATGGAATTTGCCCTCCACGGACTGGCCGAATACTCGCTCCTGAGCAAAAAAATGTTGGACAAAGGCGGAATGCAGTTCAACGATATTTTGGGCGGGATGTTCAATCTCGGTGCCTCCGGCGATGATGAATAGTGCCAATACCTCCGCGATAAATTTTCCGGGCCCCAATTGGTCCGGAAAATTTATTTTTGGGGGAAAATGAATTTCGGTTGCTTTCTGTTCAAAAACCGCCCACTATGTCCCGATACCTAGAACGCGCCCAATTGCTCATCGAGCAGGGCCGTTATCCCGAAGCCGAGAAAGAACTTCAGCAAGCCCTAGGGCAAGATCCCAATGATCAGTTGGTGTTCGTATTGCTGACCATTTGCCTGCTCAACCGCCGCGATTTTCCGGCGGCACAACAGTCTGTGCAGCGCGCATTGGCCTTGGAACCCGCTGATCCTTATGCTCATTACTTGTTGGCCAAAGTACATCTTGAACTGAACAAGCCGGCCCAAGCACTGCTTTCAGTCGACGAAGCGATCCGCCTCAATCCGTTCGAGTCCGATTATTTTGTGCTGAAAGGCTTTATTTTTTACGATTCCCGCGACTGGGCCAAAGCCCTCGATGCTTCTGAGCAAGCATTGAGCTTGGAGCCTGAAAATGTGAGCGGCCTCAACCTGCGCTCCATGTGCTTGGTCAAACTGGATCGCAAGGCCGACGCTTTCGAAACGCTCGAGTACGCCCTGCGCGAGGCCCCAGAAAACACCTATGCCCACGCCACCAAGGGGTGGGCCCATGTCGAAAAAGGGGAGATGGACACGGCCATTGCCTCCTTCAAGGAATCGCTGCGACTGGCCCCGGACAACGAATTTGCCAAATCGGGCCTCAAAGAAGCCATCAAGGGCAAAAACTTTTTGTACCGCATCATTCAAAAATATTTTTTGTGGGCCGATAAAATGTCTTCCCGAGGCCAATGGGTTTTTATCCTCGGGATCTATGCCATTTACCGCCTGGTGGTTTGGTTATCCAACACCCACCCCGAACTGAGGCCCTTCTTGGCCCCATTAATTGCCTTTTACATTTTGTTTGCCTATTCTACTTGGATTGCCCGGCCTTTTTCCAACCTGTTCCTGCGCCTGCACCCACTGGGCAAATTTGCCCTGACCAAAGATGAGATCATGGCCTCTAACTTGGTGGGCGGACTGATTTTCTTGAGCCTTGCCGCCTTGGGTGGTTCATTTGCGGGCCTCAACAAGGATTTCATGCTGTTGGTCGCGCTTTATTTTGGCTCCATGACCATCCCCGTCAGTGGCGTGTTCAACACTGAACCCAAGAGCAAGGGCCGCCGCAACTTGACCATTTTTGCCGGGGCACTGGCCGTTTGCGGGTTTGCTGGGGTATTTGTGCCCGGTGCTCAGGTGCTGCTGGGCGTTTATGGTCTGGGCATTCTGCTCTACGGGATTGCTGCGAACAGTCTAGGGCGGTAGCTACTCTGATTATTTACTTACTCTCAGGGCAATAATTGTCCTTTCGGGGTTCAGGCCAGCTTGGTTTGAACCCCGCTTATTTGGCCCCGTCGCGCAGCAATTTCTTGTATGCTTCAAGCTGACTTGGCTCAATGTTGATTTCGGCCATGCGAACCATCATTATCTCCTTTGTCAGAGCGGAAACAGTGCGGCAGGATAGCAGCACCAAGATTAAAGTAGTAAAGTATTCCATTTACGGTCAGAAGTAAGTCTGCTTTTTTCTTTCTCTTCAATGGATAACTAATTGTTTTCCCAATGCCCAAACGCAATTCGTTGAACGAACTTTGGTTCCTAAACTCAAGTGATATGGGCAACTGCAAGACCGACCTCAATTATGACAGCAGTAGACGACAAATTTGTGAAAATACTTTGTAGATTTCATAGCAACGTTTTAGAAGAGTGGGCTGTTGAGACAATGTGGGCTGAAATTGTAGACGCAGACAAAGGACTTTATAAAATTGACAACATTCCGTTTTACGCCTCAATTGCTTCTGACGACATAGTTTTTGCAGAGCATGACGACACAGAGAAAATGTTGATTTACAGAAAAACTGTTGAATATTCGGGTAACTCACTTATATAAGTCGTGATTATGGACAAGACTGTTGTGACAAACGACATAAGGGACATTTTTAATTCTTTGGACTGCAAATCGGGAAAATTTAAAGAAGGATATTTTGTAATTGAGGTTCTTGCTGACAAACAATGCGCGCCAATTAAACAGAAATTATCAGAGCTGCAAGACAACGGGATTATAGATTAGGCAGAACCAGTTCTTTCTGAACAGCATCAATATTGACAGAGAGCAGCAGCTCACAACAGGCGGTTTGGCAATATGTTGGCTGGACATTGTTAGCTTCGGCAGACGTAATTCTGTTAGGCTTTTGTTTGTTAGTTTTAACTTTTGTATTTTTATTGGGCTGCGGTTCCGGGCTGACGATTTTCAAATTCCACCACATTGCCAAGCCGTGTCCGATATACGGCAATAGCTTGCGGTTGTTGAGCCAAAAAGAAGCCGTTCCGGCTGGGGGTTGAGGCTAGCCCCAACCCCCAGCCGGAACGGAAGGCAAAAGAATTCCTTTCTGACTTTGGGTTACCACACTCAAAAAAAGACATGAAACATCTGACACCATAACAAAGCTAAGAAATTGCCCCATTGATCGGCTTGAATCATTCGCAAAGTAAAATAGGAGCGACCCATCGGCAAATGCAAGTTCGCCGTCTGACGGGAGATCAAGTGGAATACCGACCAAAGAAACAGTCAATACTGGGCCCAATTGGCACATGGCAAGGCATCGCGTTTTGGCCAACAATGGCGTTGTTGCATGTATTACTTGATTCCACCGATCAATCCACCGGATAGTTGGTTCACTTGATTCCTTTTAGCTTTTACTTTTTGACCAGCAAGCGGCAGTTTTCCACCAAGCTGATAAACTCGCGCCGGTAGCCATCCACATCCGGCCCTTTGGCCCCAGTGGCCAGCTTGACCACTTGTTCATAATCGGCCTGGCCCTTAAATTCGGAGTCGCGGAGCAACATCCCAAACGCTGCCACGGCCGCCGAAAAACGGAAATTATCGGAAGTGTTGTCCAAGGTTTTTTTGCCCGCTTTCAACGTTTCAGTGATCAAGATGCTGGTTTGGCCGGTCGGTTTTTTGTAGCGGAACTTGATGGTCATCAGATCATCGCCCGCCGCTACGGGTGTTGGATGGCCGGCTTGGTACTTGAGCGGGTCCACTGTTTTGACGAATTCCGATTCCACTCCCACGGGGATAATCTCGTACAGGGCCGTAACGGTGGAGCCTGCGCCCAGTTCGCCCGCGTCTTTTTTGTCATCGTTGAAATCCTCGCTCTTGAGCATCCGGTTTTCGTAACCAATTAGTCGGTAAGCTTGCACTTTGGCGGGATTAAATTCCACTTGGATTTTCACATCTTTGGCAATGGTGAACAGGGTGGCCCGCATTTCTTTGACAAACACCTTGCGGGCTTCGCTGATGTTATCAATGTAGTAATAGTTGCCATTGCCGTTGTTGCTGATCTGTTCCATGCGGTCATCTTTGTAGTTGCCCATGCCAAAACCGCAAATGGTCAAGAAAATCCCTTCTTTGCGGCGATCCTCTACCAACCGCACGAGTTTAGAAGTGGAAGCGGTGCCCACATTAAAGTCGCCATCGGTGGCCAAGATAATGCGGTTGTTGCCGCCCGGGATCAGGTTTTCTTTGGCCACTTTGTAGGCCATTTCAATGCCCGCCCCACCAGCCGTGGAACCGCCAGCTTGCAGTTGATCGAGCGCGGCCATGATTTTGGCTTTGTTGCTGGCCGGGGTAGCGGGCAACACCAAGCCCTCGGCATCGGCATAGACCACGATCGCCACCCGATCTTTGTCGTTCAGTTCATTGACCAGCAGTTTGAGCGAAGATTTGAGCAACGGCAGCTTGTTGGCATCGGACATCGAACCCGACACATCGATCAAGAACACCAAATTGCACGGATCCAGTTGATCATAGTTCAATTTTTTGCCTTGCAGGCCCACGTGCACAAGCTGGTGTTTGGGATTCCACGGGGCGGGGGCGGCTTCCATTTGGATGCTAAAGGGGTGTTCGCCCTTGGGATCGGGGTAAGTGTAATCAAAATAGTTGATAAATTCCTCGATCCGCACCATGTCTTTGTGGGGCAACTGGCCATTTTGCAGTATTTGGCGCGAGTTGGTGTAAGAAGCATGATCCACATCAATGGAGAAAGTGGACAGTGGGTTGACCTGTGGACGCACAAAGCCGTTTTCCGTGATTTTGCTATACTCATCGGTATTGTGCTGGACGGCATCGTCTTTGGTGGACTGCAACTGTCCAGTTGTTATCGACTTGAAAGTATATAAGTTGTAGGATTGGGCACTTGGGGCCACGGTTTTGGCTTCTTTCTCAGTCGCGGCAATAGACAGTTGTTTGGCTGGGGCCATCTCATCGTCGACGAGCTCTGGCGCGGGGTTTTTGCCAACTTTGCCCAATTCTTCGGTGGGTTTTAACTTTTGATCTGCTTGCGGACTGTTGGCATCGCGCCCGGAATTATTGGCATCGGGACGAGTGCTGGTGCAAAAGGCCAACGTGAGGGCCAGCACGAGGATGAATACGTTCAATGATAGCTTTTTCATGATTTTTTTCTGAGATAAGTGAAAAGCGGACCGGGTGCTTGGGTGATGGGGCGCTGTCCCGCTTGTATGGGATGGATGCCAGTGGTGGGCCGATTCCATAAAGGCAGCAAAAAAAAATCAAATTTTTTGCGCTTCCGATTTCCTAAATTGCGGCCAACACTTTCAACATGATGAAACGCTTAGTATTGTTCGTAATCGCACTTGGCAGTAGTTGGCCCCTATTGGCCCAAGATCCGGCGGATGGCCAAGAGCTTTATCCAGATGGCAAATTAAAAGCGACGGGCAAAAATGTCAACAATCGCAAGGAAGGGTATTGGTATGGGTATTACCCCAACGGTAATTTTCAGGCGATTGAAAATTATGCGAATGGCCAATTGAACGGAGCACGCAAGATCTATGCGCCCGACGGTACGCTGGAAAGCAAAGAGCAGTGGCAAAATGGGAGCCAAGACGATACTACCACTTTTTATTTCCCGGATCAAAAAATCAAGAAAATCGGTTTGATGAAAGCCGGTAAGCTCCAAGGATTATGGATCACTTACAATGCCAATGGGACGCTGCGCCAAAAGAGCAGTTTTAAACAAGGAATTCCCGAAGGTGAATGGGAAATCTATGACAGCCACGGCATTATGCACCAGAAAGGCTCGTATGTAGCGGGCAAGGAAAGTGGACATTGGCAATTTTTTTATCCCAATGGCAAGTTGGAATCGGAGGGGGATTTTCTCGAGGGCCAAAAAACCGGGGATTGGTATACTTACAACCCCAAGGGGAAACGGCGCAAACAAAAGTGATGGGGCACTTATCCCACCAAAACAACCTAAAACATGCTCAAAGAATTCGATTACATCATCGTTGGGGCTGGCTCCGCCGGTTGCGTACTGGCCGCCCGGCTATCGGAAGATCCTGCCACGAATGTACTCTTGCTCGAAGCGGGCATTGGCAAGCATGATCTACGGATCAACGCGCCGGGTGCTTACACATTGTTGAACCGGAGCAAGTACGACTGGGCATATTCCACCGAACCCCAACCCCACGTCAACCACCGAAAGATGTTTCAGCCCAGGGGCAAGACCTTGGGCGGGAGCAGCGCCACCAATGCCATGGCCTACATCCGGGGCAATGCCCTCGATTATGACGATTGGGAGCGGGCGGGGAACCCCGGCTGGAGCTACCGCGAAGTGCTGCCCTATTTCCGCCGTTCAGAGCACAACGCTCAGTTGGCCAACGATTATCACGGCCAAAATGGGCCGCTGCACGTAAGCCGCCAACTGGCCTTTGTCTCCCCCTTTGCCCACGCTTTTGTGGGAGCGTGTGGCGAGCAGGGCATTGCCCCCACCGATGATTTTAATGGGGAGCGGCAAGAAGGGGCCGGCCTGTTCCAGTTCACGATCAAAGCGGGCAAACGCCAGAGTACTGCAACGGCGTTTTTGCTGCCGGTGCTGGCCCGGCCCAATCTTACTGTGCGCACCCAAGCGCACACGGCCCGCCTATTGATCGAGAAAAATGTAGCATTGGGCGTGGAAGTATTGACCGGGCAAAATACGACCGAAAAGATTTACGCCAAAAGGGAAGTAATCCTGAGCGCAGGGGCTTTTGGGTCGCCCCAATTGCTGATGCTTTCCGGGATTGGTGACCCGGAGCAACTCAATCCCCACGGAATTGCGGTCAAGCACTTGCTGCCCGGCGTGGGGCGCAACCTGCACGATCACCTGTTCAGTGGGGTCAGTGCGTTGAGCAAGCGCACTGTGGGGTCCAACCACCACCTCAAACCCTGGAATTCGGTGGCTGGCATGGTCAACTATGCGGTAAACAAACAAGGCCCGTTTACCGCCAGTCCCTTGGAAGCCAATGCATTCCTGCGCACGCCAGGCTCGCCCGAGCGCGTGGATTTGCAGCTCCATTTTGCGCCCATCCACGTAGGGAGTGATTACAAAGCAGATTTCCACAATATTTTCACCTTTCCTTATACCGATGGTTTTACTGTACTGCCCAGTTTGCTCAAACCCAAGAGCCGGGGCCATGTCGGTTTGCGATCGGCCAATCCGCTGGCCCCGCCCGTGATTGACCCCAACTATTTGGCCATGGAAGCCGACCGTAGTCTATTGGTGGCAGGTACTCGGCTGGCGTTGCGGGTATTGGAAGCGGATGCTTTTGGTGATTACCGGGCGCGGGTGCACTTGCCCGCGCAGCGCGGCTCGGACGAAGCGTTGCTGGAGCACATCAAAAAAATGGTGGAGTGTATCTATCACCCAGTGGGCACCTGCCGGATGGGCCACGACGAACTGGCCGTAGTGGATCACCAGTTGCGCTTGCACGGGGTGGATCGGCTCCGGGTGGCCGATGCGTCGATCATGCCCGAGATCGTATCGGGCAATACGAATGCTGCCTGCATCATGATCGGGGAGAAAGCCGCCGATCTGATCAAAATGGGCCCCCATTCGCGCACCTAAACAGTTGTCGGGATAGGCATGAGCAAGATTGGCGGTTCCGACAAACTCGATGTTAGTTGAGATCGGCCGGTTTTGTACGGCTTGGCTGCCAGGGCAGGCCCAGTTTAAGACCCATGGTTATACTGGGAGCGATGAAATCGCCAAAATTACCGCTCCATGCTTGTAAGAATCGGTTTAAGTCAACGTCGGCGGGGCGGCCCGGCGTTCGGATGAAGACGACCCGGAAACCAACCCCAACGAAAATATCCACCAGCAATTTTTCACCAAACTGAAAGCCGGTCTTTAAGTGCATGCCAGTTACATTTTTGATTTGCCGCACCTCCACGAATTGAAAGAAATTGCCCTGATTGGTCTCCATTTCGCGGCGGTGCCCCGCTCGTTTGTAAAAAACGTCCAATGCCAGATATCCGCCACGGGGGTTGGTTCGCCGGATGTTAAAATAGCGGCGCATTTCACTGCGCAGCCGGATCACCGATTTTGGGGGTTGATCGATCCGGTCATTATTGATTTGCCAGATATCGTAATAGCCATATCCCAGTTCTTGCTGGAAGCTCCATCTGGGGTGAAATACATACTCGGCCCCAAACATGAGCGAAGGCTCAGGATCGAGGGCAACCAATGGGGAAAATTTAAAAACCCATTGTTCAAATGGGAGCGCGTGACGGGTGGTGTCCTGGGCGATGGTGGCATTGTCTGCCAGCAGGCCAAAGATGGATATTGCCAGAAATAATCTTATCACTTGGTCACGGGGATTTTGCTCAACAATTGGAGTTTGGTCAAGTCGGTGTAATCATATTGGTAGAACCCATCCTCGCCAATGACCAGCAGCGAAGCCGGCAAGGGAATCACATCATAACTTTTCACTTCGGTCAAAAAACTTTTCTGCACAAGCTCCACTGGATCAGTGGCATCGAACACCCGCAGGCCGGCTGCGCCCTCGCACAGGAACAGCGCGTTGCCCCGGATGCCGATCCCGTAAGGGCTAGAAACGGCATAAACCTTCAAAGTGCGCGGATTGCTCAAATTGCTGATATCAATCACAAACATCACGTTTTCAGTCGTTAACCGTCTGCCGCAGCCTGCCGTCGCGGCCCGCAGGGTCACGTACGCATAGTTGCCCTGCGCTACCACTGGATCGCAGCCCCGCCCGGTGATGTGCGGCAGCACCGATAACCGTTTGGGCTGGGCCGGGTTATCAAGGTTGTAAATAAACATGGCACTGTTGGAGCCGATGAACAAGTTATTGTTGTAAGGAAAAATGGTCTCGATGCCCATGCCCACTGAAACGGTGGCGGTGGGCCGGGGAGTGGCGGGTCGGCTGATGTCAAAAGTCCGAAGGTTGTTTTGATCCACCACGTACAGGTTGTTGCCCAGAATAGTGAAGCGGGCCATGGATCCGCCCGTGCCTGTTCCGTTGTCCCCGGAGCTAAAGGACATTTTGTCCATTGAACAGCCTTGGAGCAGTTGGCCAAGCCCAATGAATAGGCATAAAAATATATACTTTCTCATATTGGTATTATTTAAACCAAGATTAAAACGGGTAGATGTTGAATCAGGTTAATTATCTGATTTTCAGTGACTCAACTGTAAAATAAGTCCAAATCAGTTTGGATAAAATAGTTACCTTCGGGACTTCGACTGGTTTACCGCCGACATTTTGGGTTTTTAAGGGTGGCTTTTTCCCAACCCACCACCACTCCTTTGGCCAGATCCGCGCATTCAAAATAAACGCCAAACTCATTGGGGTAATTTTGGGTACCTTGCGGGAGGGCATCCGTCACCCGGTTCACTACCCGGATGTTGGTCAAGTCGCTGATATCCAACGATATCAAGTCGCGGTAGTTGTCGGCATACAGGATAGTGCCCTTAATGGCCAAGTCCACATTGCCCGGAATGCGGATGAACGCCAATGTTTTGGGTTGGCTCGGGTTGCGGTTGTTGATCACATGAATGCCCTGGTACAATTCATTGACAAAAATCAAACTATCTTTCGCATATATTTTACCAGTGTTGCGCAGGGGCCGGGCTGGGCCCGCCGATATTTGGCTAGCTTGTTCCTTGGCCATGTAGATGGGGCGCAGCCCTGCTTGCTCGGTATCGCTGGGCGCAATATCGCAGGCCGGCAAGAAAAGTGCGGTCAATAATAATAGCAAAACGGGTAATCGGGAATGTATTGTCATGGCCATTAAGTTGAATCAAACCGGGATGTACAACCTGTACTGGTTATTTCGCCAAAGGGTTGCAATTGGCCCGTCAAATTTCGCTGGGCAAGATCAGCGGGGTAGCAATCACTACCCAGTGATCTTCCCAAGGCCGGGCGATGCACGCTATTTGGCTGATTGAGTGGACAAGCAGTTCGCCATAAAAACGATTTTCGTGCCATTGGAGGCTGATTTGCCGTTTAAAATCCAAGCCCCTCTCTCCATGAAGCTTGTAGATTGCCTCTTTTGCGCACCAAAAAATCGTTTTACGATCCAAGGTTGGGGCTTGTTGCAATTCAGATTGGCTGAACAGCCGGGGCGCTACCCGATCGATCGCTGGACTTGCCCGCTCAATGTCAATGCCGATTGGCGAGGCCCTGTCCAAGGCCACGACTGCCCAAGGGGCGGCATGGGAGAAGGAAAGATGGGCGACTTGATTGGCCAGGTACGGCTTGCCAAACGCATCTTTGCTGATGTCGGCCAATGGTAGAGATTTCTTGCCCAACAGTTCAAGGCACAGTGCCCGGACTGATAGCCATTCCAAACGCTTGGCAGGGTGGGCGAGGAGGGCTAGCTCCTGGTGGTCAATGAAAGCAGAGAGTTGGGGCAGCAGTTGGCTTTCCGGTTCGGCAATTTGCCACAGGCCCCAGCACGCCGATGGTGACAAGTTTTCGTAGTGCAAAAAAGGCATGACAAAAATTAAGGTGCCCTACTTAGAAAACGAGTGGAATCGCATTGATCAGATTTATCAATACAATTAATGATACCACAATGACCAATGTAACAACGCGGTAATCTGTTTTTCTGATATTTGGGGCTTGATTGCGGAGCATGATACAACTTTTGATATTTTACGCTCAAATGTAAGATCATCTATGTTTTTCACCAAAAAACCGCGGACAAATTTTAAATTTTTTTAAGATTGGTTGTCAATCCAGTAATAAAGCGATTAAGTAATCGTAAAATCAGTGATAATTACCAAAAAAAGTGTTTTTATTTTAATATTATTATATTTTTTCACAAAAGTAAATTTACTTATAAAATGACCCAGCAGTTTCTCCTTGGTACTGTTTTTCCGGTTATCCTAGCATCTTTGATGTTTGGCATGGGCCTTACCCTCAAACTGGGGGATTTTAAGCGGGTGGCGCTCTATCCCAAAGCCGCACTGCTTGGCCTGATCAACCAAATTGTATTGTTGCCAGTACTGGGCCTGATCGTGGTGACCATTATCGAAGGCCCCATTGAAATATCAGCCGGGCTGATGATCATCGCTTTGTGCCCAGGTGGGGCCACGTCCAACTCAATCACCTACTTTTCGCGGGGCGATGTGGCATTGTCCATCACCCTGACGGCACTTTCCAGCGTGATCACTGTTTTTACGATTCCGTTTTTTCTTAACTGGGCCTTGATCTATCTGACCGGCTCGGGCCAACTGATCCAGTTGCCGGTTTGGAACACGGTGCAACAGATCATCACCCTGACGGCCATCCCGGTGGCACTCGGCTTGGCGGTGGGTACGTGGTTCCCCAAATTTGCGGCCAAGGCCGAGCGGCCCATCGGGTTTGGGTCGGTTATTTTGATTGTTTTGGCGGTAGTGGTCATTATCATCATTGTATTGGAGCGGGGCAATTTGGGCGATTTTATCCTCCAAGCCGGCCCAGTAGTGCTTTTGCTCAACGCCAGTTCGCTGACGATGGGTTACTTGACCAGTCGCCTTTTTCGGTTACCAGTGGCCCAGGCCATTACCATCTCCATTGAGACCGGCATCCAGAATGGGCTGTTGGGTATTGTGATCGCCTCTTCGCCCAAACTGCTCAATCAACCCGAAATGGCCATTCCTGCCGCTGTTTATGGGATCCTTATGTGTCTGACGGGCTTGGCGGCAGTTTTTGTTTTCCGCCGCATGGCAAATTCATCTGGCTAATCAGCCGCCTGATTTTGCGAAAAAGTAGGGGTGAAGTTGTCCAATTCCTCAGAATTCGGCTAATTTTGTTGCCGAATTTACGACTGAACTGCACTTTATGAAACCAACATTTGCAATGCTTTTTGACATGGACGGCGTCATTGTGGACAGCAATCCGTACCATAAGGCCGCCCTCATCACCTTCTGTCGCCAGCATGGCCACGATTTGACCGAAGACGAACTCCGCCAAAAGATTTATGGGCGCACCAACAAAGAATGGATCAGCAACTTGTTTGATGGTCAGGTCAGTCCGGGGCAACTTCGCCAATATGCGGACGAAAAGGAAGCCCTTTATCGGGATTTGTTCCAGTATGATATTCAACCAGTGGCTGGCCTGCCCGATTTTTTGGCGCATCTGGCCGATCAGCAAGTAGTCAGGGCCATTGCCACTTCGGCACCAAGGGCCAACGTGGATTTTACCCTCACCAAAACCGGACTGACCCATTATTTTGACACTATTCTGGATGACAGTTTTGTCGAACACGGCAAGCCCAACCCCGAGATCTATTTGAAAACAGCGGCAGCGGTCGGTTTTGCCCCCAGTCGCTGCATCGTTTTGGAGGACTCAATCGCTGGGGTGCGGGCAGGCAAAGCGGCGGGCTGCAAAGTCGTGGCCATTGGCACTACGCATACCCGCGAAGAGCTGCCCGAAGCAGATTTTTATATACTGGATTTTACCAATCTAACCATTGCCAACCTGTTGGCGGGGCTTGGTTGGTAGGATTCTGGGGAAAGAACCCAAACCAACCGGAATGTTTGTGTTATCTTGCGGCAAGGAAACAGTCAATATTGAAGATGGGAAAGCAATTATTTTTGATCCGCCATGCCGAGGCAGAAGAACCGGGCGGGCAGAGAGATTTTGACCGTGAACTGACCCACTTGGGGCTGATCAAAGCGAGCCGGGGCGGGCAGTTGCTGGCCGATCTGGAAACCAAGCCCAGCGCTTTTTATGCCAGTTCGGCCAGACGGGCAGCCTACACCGCCGAGCTGATCCATGAGCGGCTGGGCCAAGGCCTGGCCCCGATCCAATTTTTGGAGAATCTTTACAATGCTTCCCCCCGGATCTTGTTGGATTTTATCGCCAAACTTGACAATAACTTAGCGTCGGTGGTGCTGGTGGGCCACAATCCGGGCATCACCTACGTGGCCGAGTACTTAACGGGCGAATCGGTAGCGAATGGCATGGCCCCGGGCGGGATTGCTCTTTTGGTCTCTGAACTGGCCCAGTGGAGTTTATTGTCGCAGCGGACTTGCCAACTCGCTTGGTACCGCGAACCAGAAGCCCACTAGCGGATTGACCCATTATTTATCCGGTGGATTCCACCACGCTGCTTTGGCCACGGTTATTGACGATTGGTTTTCAACCATTTAGGCATTATTATTTTCCCTCAACTCGAAAAGAAGGACATTGAAAATCAGTTTTTTGATCGCTTAAATCATTTTAACTGAAGTATGGTTATCAAACTGTCGAACCACTAGCATTTGAAGCACATGATAGAGCGATGCCCCGTATGTGGCAATCACGAGTTTATAAAATTGCACAATTGTAAAGATTACACTGTTTCTGGGCAATCATTTATCATCGTCACATGTGGGCGCTGCGGCACTGCCATTACTCAAGATGCCCCGGTCCAAGCCGAAATCGGTCCGTATTATCAGTCAGAAAACTACATTTCGCACAGTGATTCCAAAACTGGCCTATTCAACCAACTTTATCACACTGCCCGGAATTTTATGTTGCGCAGCAAGTGCAATTTGGTCAGGAAAGTAACCGGGCGAAAAATGGGCCGCTTGCTAGACATCGGCTGCGGGACTGGTTATTTCTTGCATACGATGCAAAAAGCAGGCTGGCAAACCACTGGCATTGAGGCAGATCCGGGAGCGCGAGCCTATGCCCAACAAAAATTCGGCCTTGAAGTGCAAGCCCCCGAAGCGATGTCAACGCTACCCGATGCCGCTTTCCAGGCCGTTTCCCTGTGGCATGTATTAGAGCATGTGCATGATTTGGAGGGCTATCTCCAGCAAATCGCGCGGGTGCTGGATCCAAAGGGAGCGCTGTTAATTGCCGTGCCCAACTATCAAAGCACTGATGCCCAGCATTATGGGGCCCACTGGGCGGGCTGGGACGTGCCGCGCCATCTCTGGCATTTTTCTCCCCAGTCAATGGAAACTTTATTGGCCAAATATGATTTTTCGTTGATGGACAAGCGCACTATGCCCTTTGATCCCTTTTATGTTTCGTTATTGAGTGAAAAATATCGGCAAAATTCGTTGGGTTTTCTCAGCGGTACTTGGCAGGGGTTGCGCTCACTAGTACTGGGCTGGGCCGATGTGGATCGATCAAGCTCCGTCATTTATGTATTTTTGAAAACCTAGGGGCAGTTATCACTGTTTTTGCAGGGCTTTCAACCACGCTTCGATCGCTTGCCTTTCCGCACTGTTCATGGCAATGATGAAGTTGGTGGGTTCGTTTTTTGGCCGGGTATGTTTAACTATCAGCCCAGAACCTTTGACTCGGTTGGCCAACTGAATGGCGGGGTTTTGGCTGGCCACTTCGAGCAACGAAACAAGCTGATCGAACTGGGCCTGATCAATGGCCACCTTGTACGGATCGCCGCCGTTGTACATACTCGATGAACTCAGCTCCGGGGGAACTGGCTGGTATTCAACACTATCTTGGTGGATAAGGTAGCGGTTGGCACTCCCATCTGAGTATTCATAAACTAAATTGGACATGGTACGGGTGGGTTGGGGTGTACAAGCAGCCAACCCCCAAGCAACCAACATGATGAACGGGCAGCGACGCATTGGCGATTGGGGTAAAGATCGGTGAATGTTATAGTACCCAAGTGAAAGTGGTTGGTTGAGGTACGGGTCTATTGTGTCTGCACTTAGCGAAAAAATTAGGCACAAGATTTTTTATTTTCTTTGCATAATTGATAAATAAAAGTTTCAAAAAGGCGGAGTGCAAACGTAGCTATTTATCCGAGCCTAAATATAAGTAGAAAGCACCATTATTTGATTACCGATAAAGCCCTTCTTTAAGGCTTGTCACATATTTTTTGTTGGCCGCCCTCGTGCTTGTCCTAAAAAGATGTGTCTGCTGAGTTAGCACAAAATTGTCCAAGAAGCGGGTTGCCTTTATAGGTGTGTCGACGCCAGTTTATACCAAATGCCGGCAAGTTGGTGAAAAGAATGGTGAAGAAAAAGTTTTCTGGTGCAGAGGCGGGACTACTTTTTCCTAAAATTGCTTTTAGGGTTTGAGTAGTGTTTAAAAACAATATACCGTCTTTTTTATCATTAAAATAAGATAAAATGCGATATTCAGTAAATTTTATTCGTAGTAAAAGTGAATCATCCTTGAATCCCGGAAGTGAAAGCTTAAAAGTGAATCATTGGTCACAAAGAATTTAAGTAATCAGTTGCCCGGCGAACTGAAAACCAACTCAATACCTCCTTTACTCAAGCAATTTTACGCAGGGAGCTTTGATCATCTAGTGCCAGTTTTGTTAAATAGCGTTAATTCCAACATTATATGTTTCAACATTTAATGTTGAAACATATATTTGTGTCGTGATTTAATTTCAATCCAATTAATCGTTAACCAACTACCATATATGAAAAAGTACCTATTAAGTTTCGCCCTTGGCTTGGTAGTGGCCGCCCAAGTTTCGGCTCAAGCCAAATGGAACATTGATCCCAGCCACTCTTCCATTTTCTTCAACGTGAGCCACTTGGTTATCTCGGAAGTAACCGGCCAGTTCAAAAAATTTGACGCAAGCGTGACCGCTGACAAAGCTGACTTCACGGATGCCAAAATAAACTTTACGGCTGATGTGAATAGCATCAACACTGACAACGAGCAGCGCGACGCCCATTTGAAGGCAGACGATTTTTTCAATGCCGAGAAATATCCCCAACTCAAATTTGTGGGCAGCTCACTCAAAAAAGTGAGTGGGAACAAATACAAATTGGCTGGTGAACTGACGATCCGGGACGTGACCAAGAAAGTGACGTTCGATGTTGTTTATGGTGGTACTGTGACGGATCCCTACAAAAACATCAAGGCCGGATTTAAGATCACCGGCAAAATCAACCGCAAAGAGTACGGCCTAAAATGGAGTGCACTCACCGAAGCTGGTGGGGCAGTTGTGGGCGACGAAGTGGAACTGGTCGCAAAAATTGAGTTGGTCAAGGCAAAATAAATCTTCGCCAGTTCGGTTAAGTCAGATGGTTCACCAGTGAGCCATCTGGTTTTGGTTAGTTAAACCTCAACTGGTAGCAATACGTGATGTTTTTACGATTATCGGATACCTTTGACTGCAAACTAGACAGGTTGATTGACTATGAAAATTGAGGAGGAAATCCAGAGTCGTTTCGATAACGAACGACATAAGGCAGGAGTCAATTTAATCTATACTTCCAACTGGTTTTCCGATAAAATCAGTGATGTTGTCAAGCAACACGGATTGACCATGCAACAGTACAACATCCTGCGGATCCTGCGGGGCATTCACCCCCAGCCCGTTTCGGTAAAGTATATCCGAGAACGGATGCTGGACAAAATGTCGGATGTGTCGCGTTTGGTCGAAAAAATGCGGGAAAAGGGCTTGGTGCTTCGGTTCGCTTGCCCCGAAGATCGCCGTAATGTGAATATTACCATCTCCGATCAAGGTCTGGAAATCCTCCGCTTGGTGGATCCTGATCTTTTGGTCAGCCAACCAATCTTCTCGCACCTGACCGATGATGAAGTCGCCCAATTCAACAACTTACTTGACAAGTTGCGGGGAAGTGGCGAACGACAATTTCCACTTTGTTAGCATTCATGGCCAAGCTGGTGGTTTTGCGGGGCAGTTAATCCGAGACGCTTTCCCAACCGATTGATCAAGGTGCCAGCTTTGAGCGGGTTAGCGCTGCTGGTCATTTACTGGATTGACTGGTATTTTGATTCTCACTGCTTTCGCTCTCACTTTTGGGAGACTTACGCCCGAAAAGCCGACCAAAAAACCGTTTCTCAAAGTTCCAGAAAAACGTGAACTGGCCGAAAATGAAGCCATAAACCAACAACACCACTTGATAAATGGGGAGAATGACAAAAATAGAGGCCAAAAAACGGATCCAGCCCGAGGTTTCGGGTGTGACCCCAATCAAGGGCAGAAGGAACTTTTTGAGATACAATACCGAAAAACCAGTGCAAGCAAAGACAATCAAAATAATGAAAACTTGCCAATCGCTGGTCACTCCCCAGCGCGTCTTGAGTTTGTTTATCCAGTTTGGGTTGGCCATGGGCGTGAATCGAGCTAATTTAGAATCATTATAAACAACGAGCTGGCAAATTGTTGCAAAAAAATGAGATTGCCAAACCGAGGCCGCCAATTAGTGTTAAATCCACCCAAGCGCAACAGCACAAAATCATAGACCGCCATAATGAACACTGGGGAAATCACCAGCTGACACGCACCGGGTCAATTTTAGCAATTAGAAATTATAGGCTTGGTTTCCAATAATTTGCTTCAAAATTTGGCCGCGAAATTCGTTGGCCGGGCTACTTAAACCGGGCCGCCACCGTCATTTCCCGGCCTTGGTATTGGTAAAACCCTTTGCCGGTCTTCATCCCCAAGTGGCCCGCCAGCACCATGTTCACCAATAGTGCGCACGGAGCGTATTTAGGGTTGCCGAAGCCTTCGTACATGACATCAAGGATGGATTTGCACACATCCAGCCCAATGAAATCGGCCAGTTGCAAGGGGCCCATCGGGTGAGCCATGCCAAGCTTCATTACGGTATCAATTTCTTCCACTCCCGCCACGCCCTCGTGCAAGGCAAAAATGGCTTCATTGAGCATGGGCAACAGGATTCGGTTAGAGATAAAACCCGGGTAGTCGTTCACTTCGACTGGGGTTTTTTGTAAGGTGAGGGCCAAGGCCATCACTGTTTTGGTCACTTCGTCGGTGGTGGCATAGCCCCGGATCACCTCCACCAACTTCATCACCGGTACGGGATTCATAAAGTGCATCCCGATCACCTGCGCCTGCCGCTTGGTGGCCGCCGCGATCCGGGTGATGGAAATGGAAGAGGTATTGGTGGCCAAAATCGCCTCCGGCTTGGTGAGGGCATCCAATTGGGAAAAAATCTTGAGCTTGATGTCAGGATTTTCCGAGGCAGCTTCCACAACCAGATCCACCTCTTGCACCCCTTCGTCTATTTTGGTGTAAGTAGTGATGCGCCGGAACGTGTTGTGCTTGTCCTCCTCGGTAATAGTGCCTTTATTGACTTGGCGATCCAAATTCTTGGCAATTGTTTCGGTGGCCTTGCGCAAGGCATCCCCTGAGACATCGATCAGGGAAACGGGGTAACCGTTCTGGGCAAATACGTGGGCAATCCCATTGCCCATTGTTCCCGAGCCGATCACGGCAATTTTTTTCATGGCAGAAGAAGTGGTTATTGGGGTATGGCTTTCTGGCTTGGCAACAGTGACAAAAATTGCTGCATCATTTCATTGGCCAAAGGTACGCCCGAAAAAAGGAGAGTGGAAACAACCCAGCCAAAATAACGGGCCGGGCCGTTATTTCCCTTGTGATTTGTCCCAAATCAGCGTACCTTCGGACAACTCGTAACATTACTAGACCGATCAGACCAACTCATGGACAAAAAAGTAATCCTCGTCATTATGGACGGGTGGGGCATTGCCAAAAACAAATCAATATCGGCCGTCGATGCGGCCAATACGCCCTTTGTGGATTCACTTTACCTCGATTATCCCCACAGTACACTGGAGGCTTCGGGGTTGGCGGTGGGCCTGCCCAAAGGCCAAATGGGCAATTCGGAAGTGGGCCA
>JBBQXF010000043.1:0-37755 GCA_038209965.1 Cytophagales bacterium
AATGCCCTTTACCGCCAACTGAGCCATTTCCGGGCCGCCGCCCCCGACATTGATATTTTGGTGGTGGGTGTTTCGGACATGGCCCGGCGCCAAGGAACCAGCTACGCTTCCTATCCCAATGTGACCCGCGTGCGAGATGCCCAGCACCGGGCAGCCAACCGGGCGGGGTGTGCTTTCTGGGACTTGTATTCGGCCATGGGCGGGCACAATTCAATGGTGAGCTGGGTACAAAACAAACCGCCGCTGGCTGGCAAAGATTATACCCACTTTAATACCCGTGGTGCCCGGGCCGTAAGCGAGATGCTTTACAGTGCCCTGATGCACGAATATGAACTATACAAACAGCGGAACAACATCACTCAATAAGATTAGGGGAAAATAAAAATTATGCTACAAACCATGGGCAAACAATTGGTTCACCCATTGATTTGGCTATTGTTGGCACAAATCTGCACAGCCCAACCGTACAGCTTTATTAACTACACCGACAACGGGATCTATCAACCAGAAACCAGGACGATGGGCACCTTTTTTGGTGGCCTCCGTGAGTTGGAACAAGGCATAAAGCGAAAGGTAAACATTGTTCACATTGGTGACTCCCACATCCAAGCCGACCATTTTTCGGGCCGCTTGCGCCAACTGCTCCAGTCAGTGCCACAGTTTGGCAATGGGGGCCGTGGTTTTCTGTTCCCTTACAGCGTGGCCCACACCAACAACCCGGACAATTACCAAGTCACTTACACAGGGCATTGGGACGGGGTAAAGAGCATCAGCAAGGATGCGTACAGCCGCTGGGGCCTGGCCGGCATTACGGCCGTGGCCCGCGATCCCCGCTCGACCATTACCATCAACCCCAACCGCTCCTACCGGGGCGACTCATCGGTGTATGGCATTACCCGCGTCAAGATTTTTTATCCCATCTTTGACAAAAATTCATTCAATGTCATTGTGGTGGCCAATCCCAGCGACGTGGTATCCAGCTACCGCAGCCGGGACGGTTTTGTGGAATACGAATTTAGCCGTCCCCAAGAAAAAATCACCATCCAACTCAATCGGTCCGATGAACGCCAGAACCAGTTTGTCCTGCAAGGCATCAGTTTGGAAAACGACGATGCCGGCTTGGTGTACAGTTCCGTTGGCATCAACGGGGCCGAAGTAAAAACCTACTTTCGTTGCGAAGATTTTGACAAACAACTCAGGGTACTAAAGCCCGATCTGGTGATCGTTTCATTGGGGACCAACGACGCCCACGGGGCCAATTTCGATGATGAGCTTTTTAAGAGCAACTGTCGGTTCATGGTGAGCCAGATCCGCAAGGCTTCGCCCAAGGCCTCCGTTCTTTTCACCACGCCCGGCGACACCTATTATGGGCGGCGCTCCAACCCCAACAACGCCACGGCGCGGGATCGGCTTTACGAGGTGGCCGATGAACTGGGCGTTGGCATTTGGGATTTCTATCAAGTCATGGGTGGGGCAAGATCGGTGGACAGTTGGGTGCGCAACGGACTGGCCGGTGGCGACCGGGTGCACCTCACCATCAGGGGCTACCGTTTACAGGGCGAACTATTTTTTGATGCCCTCATGGCCGAATACCGTAAATACCTCTCGGGGAAGCGCTAACTCCTCAGGCTTCTTTCCCACAGAAATAGGTTCATTGTAATCAATAGATCGACAAGTCTTTATAAAACAGTAAATCGCCCAGGGATTTCAAAAAAGTATTTTCGGCTCCGGTTGCTTTTTCCTCCCTTCTTGTTACACTTCGCTAACACCAACAATGGAGGAATGGTGCCAACAACGGATGGGATCTTTGGAAAAGGACGAGGAAAGGGTTTATTTAATTTCCTCTCTCAATGCCACTGTTTGCTCAATTGATAAGCCTGTTGCACTTAAAACAATATCAGGTTGTGTTTTAAAAAGGTAACTGTTTAGGTGCTCTAATTATTCATAACTAATTTATTTTCAATTAGTTATGAATAATTGGCTTGATTTTAAATAAATTACTTATTTCTATAATTATTTGATTATCAGTAATTTAAGTTAATTTGCATACCCGTTTAAGCAAACTTTAAATTTTATGACTAATTGATTATCAAATACCTTACCTACCTAAACAGTTACCAAAAATTTATATTTAAAATCTGGAAATATCACGGGAGGGCGGTGTGTTTGTTGAAAGTAATTCAGTTTTCACTTTTAACCTTTGCAAACCCAATGAAAAATCCCAAGAAAAGTTTAGTGCGCACCTTGATGCTGAGTAGCGCGCTCGCGGGCGGCCTTACGCTGGCCCAGTCGTTCTACAATGAGGCGCAGGCCACGAGTTCCGGGGGAGCAACGACACCTCCCAGTTGCAAATGGGCAAGCTCTGTTTGCCCTAACGGAAATCCTAGAGAGGTATGCCTTACCGATGGCAACGGGAACAGTTGCAGCTGCGGAACTGTTCCCCGCCCCTGTTGATTTGCTTTTCACGTTCACTTGAAGGTTGAGGGACAACTCACAAGTTGTCCCTCAACCTTGGGTCAGCATCCACCACAAAGAGCCTAAAGACCGATCGATAATAGCAACTAAACTTACAATAATGATGAATTTGTTCAAACTATTTTGTGCTGCCCTTGTCCTATTTTATTGCGCTGCCTGCACCTTTGAAACCAAGCGCGATGAGCAAAACCAAGATCTGGCCTACCAGTTGCCCGTCCTGCCCGACAATTTGGTGAAAGGAGCAACAAAGGTATCATCCCTGATCGATACTGCCGTCTTTCTCCAACTTGGCACCATACCCGATAACAAATAGGATATGTTGACAAAGTAGTATTTTACGAGGATCGGATCTATGTTTTGGATAAAGAAGTTGCAAAAAATATTTTTGTCTTTGACCAGCAGGGCCAATTCTTGTTTTCCTTTGGGGGAAAAGAAAAAGCATTCGCAAAATACAACCGACCTGAAGATTTTTTAATTAATAATGGCCAACTTCTCGTACTCGATGGCCAAGTGATGCGCATCCATTTTTACGATCTGGCCACCGGACAGCACCTAAAAACTGAAAATCTGGAGTTCACCGCTTCGCATTTTGCTAGGACAGGCGGAAATTACGCCTTTGTCGGGACCAGCAAGTTTGACAAATTGATCATCACCGATGCGAGATTCAAGGTCGTGACCACCCAATTCCCTTACAACGAAAAGAACAGCAACCGCTACCCCTCGCACTTGTCGGTACTTGCCGATTCCTCGGTGCTCTTTCGTATTTCTTATTGCGACAGCGTGTTCAAGATAAGGAACAGGGAAGTTGCCACCAGTGCGCTCATTAATTTTGGGACGAGTGCATTCACCTACAAAGACCTTACTGATATCCCAGCCAATGATCGGCTACAAAGGGTGAACAATGTTGTCCGTGAAAATTTTTCGGGCAATGTTTTTTTTTACAGTGAGCTGCCCAATCAAATCTATTTTACCTACTTGGATCGGGGGCAGCAGCACTCTGCCATTTACCACCAGGCAGACAAACGGTTGTTGGCCCACAATTGGCGCAAGCTCACAAACGATGTGACTTATGGCGAAAATCCGCCCCTGTTTTGTTCCGATGATCCCACTGGCTATCTGATTGGTAGCATCTCGGCGGAGGCCAAAGAATCAATATTGGCCAAAATGGCAAGTATGGACAAAAATGAATATGCCACGGTGCTGTCAAACCTGCTAGGCAGTATTGATGCCAGTGCCAATCCTATTTTGTACAAAATCTGGCTCAAATAGGTACACTGCGCCCATCCATCGGCCCAAATCTACTGGTGAGGTCCAAAAAACCGCACCAAACTTATAAGCGAGGATCAGCTTCCATAAGCGTGATCGGGACTGCCTGCGGAGGTGCATTTCTGGCAATTATCAATTCCGAAAATCCTACCCAAGAACCAATGCAAAGATTTGGTAATTGTAAAGTTTAAATTCAAATTATAGCCGATAAAGCTATCCCATGCACGCCGCCCAGACAGCTTGGCTCGCCGATTGCCAAAACCAGGCCGATTTTACCGGGGGCTGGCCCGGTGCCAAGTTCCATTTGTACAATTGGGCATTGAGTTTACATTGCTTGGCCCGGCATTACCCACAGCGCACGCTCGTGGCCGATTCCGCCGCGCCGATCTGCTGGTGGGCCGCCTGGGCCTGCCCTATTCCCGGGTGGATCTCGCGCTGGACAGCTTCACCAACCCCTTCCCCCCTGGTCTGGGTGCTGAAAAAGACTTTGGCCTACGCCCGCCAAACCGGCCCGTTTGTCCACGTGGACAGCGATGCCTACCTGTTTGACCCGCTGCCCCCGGCCTTGGCCGAGGCCCCGCTCTTGGCCCAAAACCTAGAATACGACCACCCGTATTATGTGCAAGCGGGCCAATGGATCGGCCGCCAATGCGGATCCGTGCCCACTTGGGTGCGGGAGCAGCCCGACGGGCGCTTTTGGGCGGTCAATGCCGGGCTGATCGGTGGGGGCAATTTTCCATTCTTCCAAACTTTCCACCAATCGCTCCTCCAGTTTTTGGCCGCCAATGATGCCCTGCTGCACCAAGTGCCCGATTGGGATCACTTCAACACATTTGTGGAACAGGCCGCCATTGTGGGCTTCGCCCGGGCAAAGGGGCACGACTTCGCGGGCCTGCTCCCCCACGCTATCGGCCACCCATACACCTACGAACTGGACCAGTTCTGGCGGTTGCCGGGCCGCTGCGGTTACCTGCACGCCATGAACTACAAGCAGAACCCGGCGTTTTGCGAGCAGTTGGCCCAGCGGCTGCGGCTGGAAGCCCCCGCCCTCCACGAGCGGGCCAACCAAGTGGCCCGCGAACTGGCCGCCACCCACCACCCCGTCCCCGGACTGCCCACCGGCCCGTCCGCCGATGGGCTGGCCCAGATCACGGCCACCCTCCTGCCCCAGCTCCCGCCCACCGAGGGGGCGGTATTGGGCGATCTGCTCGCGTACGAGCGGGCGTGGCTGGCTGCCTGCTCGCAGGGGCAGGCCACGCTGGCCCAACCCGGCGGCTGGGCCAATATTGAAAGGGCGGCGAACGATTTTTGGGGCAGGGCCGGGGACTTGGCCACGGCTCAGGTGGCCCCGGGCCCGCTCCTTGCCCTGATCGAGAGCCAATGGAACTGGGCCGGGGCCAATGAGTTCGCCCGCCAAAGGCAGGCGCACCAATTTGCCGATCATTTGGCCACCGCCCCCAGTTATTTCGTGGTCGTTCCGCTGCCCATTGAGCTGGGGATTTGGCGCGAATACCGGCTGGAACCGTTGGAAATCTTGCTCTTTGGCTACTTGGAAGCGGGGCCGGCCAGCACCGCCGCGCTGGTGGAGGCCCTGCTCACCGACCTGCACGAAAACGGCCAAGCCCCCCAAACCTCTGATGTGGCCCAGTGGGTGGAGGATCGCCTGCGCTTTTTCAGCTATTTCGGGTTGCTTTCTTTTTGATTGCCCTTGGATTCTTGGCTCGCTATGGTAAATTAGCGGGTAAATAAACCTCCAAAACCATGATCCTCTACTCTCTTCCCCGCTATTTCCCCCTCCTGCTGATCCTGGGCCATTTAACGGGCTGCAACCCGGCCCCGGCCAGCGACGAAGCCGCCAGTCCCCCCACTTCCAACCTATCGGCCAGTGAGGTAACGGTGGTGCAGATCATGCCTGCCGTCCGCAAAGTGTTCGATTACCAGATCGAGGCTTCGGGCAAGGTGGGGGCCACCCAATATGCCGACCTGCGGTTCAAGCAGGGCGGCTATTTGGCTATCGTCCGCACCCAGAACGGGCAGCGGGTGGAAGCCGGGGAGGTGCTGGCCGAGCTGGATCCCACCGATTGGGAACTGGCCCTGCGCCAAGCCCACAACCAAAAAGCCATTGCCCGGGAGGCTTACATCAAGGAGGTCACCGAGTTTGGTGGCAACCACCTGCAGCCCAACGGGGGCATCACCCCCGAGCTGGACGAGCGGATCAAGGCCCGCACCAACTTCCACACGGCCGATCTGGCCATTGAACTGGCCCAGATCAACTTGGCCCATTGCCAACTGCGCAGCCCCATTGCGGGCACCGTGGCCGATATGCAGCTCAAAAAAGGCAACTTCATCACTGCCAGCCAAGTGGCCTGCGCGGTCTATTCGGCCAACCAGCTCGAGGTGGCGTTGGACATCCTAGAGTCGGAACTCCCGCTGCTGCGACCGGGCCAGCGGGCTGCCGTGGCTCCGCTGGGGCAAGTGGCCAAGGTTTATGCCGCCACCGTGGCCGACATCAACCCCAAAGTGGATGCCAACGGGATGCTCAAGGTCCGGCTGCGCATCGTTGCGCCCCAGGATCTGTTCGTGGGCATGAATGTGCGCGCCACGGTCTATGTGCCCCAGCACAAGGCATTGGTGGTGCCGCGCGAGGCCATTGTGGTCCGGTCGGGCCGCAAAGTGGTGTTCACCGAAGAAAACGGGCTGGCCAAATGGCACTACGTGACCACTGGACTGGAAAATACCCAAGAAGTAGAAATTACCGAGGGCCTGAAAATGGGCGAAAAAGTAGTGGTGGTCAACAACCTCCAACTGGCCCACGACTCACCCGTGAAGGTGGGAGGTGGCAAATAGCCCGTTCGTAGCCGGCGGTAAGCAAAAAAACCGCAAATCATTGTTTCGCCTTGTTTCCCCGGCGTTGATCAACAGGCAACCCGGGCAATATTTTAAGGGAACGACCACTCAGTTTTCACGCCAGAAAGATTATTTGAGCAGATAAATGACTAACCATTTAATTCAATAGTTTTATCAATTAGTAACAAAATAAATTTGAAAATGTCACTCGTGGGGTATGTTTATCCTTTAAGTCATTTATCCACTTTTAAACGTTACAAAACCATGAAAAAACTAATGAAAAAGTTTTGGGTGGCAATAATGCTTGGCTCGTTATTGGGCATCCTATTGGTGACCATCCCGATTGGCAATCCAGCCAAATCACAAGAAACTTCGGCATGGCAGGGCAACTCAGTGGGATTGAACAGCCAGGGCCTAAACTCGATCAGCCACAGGTGCGAACGGCGGAGATCGGTGTCTTCCACGGCGAAAGCCCCATAGCGCTCTTTGGCCGACTTTTCGGTTTTACTCTCCTTTTCGGTCTCGGCAGTAATGGCCATTGCTTCGCCACCCTCGGCCCGGATAACATAGATCTGGGTTTTGTTGCCCCGGTCGGCCAGAAAGGCAATGTACTGGCCATCGGGCGACCAGCGCGGGACCGAGGAAGTGCTTTTTGGGCGTGTTGGTCAGTTGGAACGGAGCCTGTCCTTCCTTGGCCAGCCAGATCTCGGTATCGAATGTGTTTTCTTTCCAGTCGGCACTGCCAATGGTGTAGGCCATATGCCGGCGTGATATTGACCCGCTGGTAATTCATGGCTGCCCCCCAATCACATTTTTCTCCCATAACTCGCCCAAGCTGTAGTCATTCAACCAGTCAGCCAGTGCATCCGGGTTTTTGTACTGAAATGCGGTGGAGTTGGTCAGCTTATCGCGCTCAACCACCACTATATCCGACAGGTCAAACTCATCGACCAGCCGTTGCGATTGGGTAGCCAAGACGACCTGGATTGACTGGCTGGCGGCTTTGATCATTCCGGCCAAGTAGGCAATGGCAGTGGGGTGCAGCCCCAGCTCAGGTTCGTCGAGCACGATAACATTGGGCAAGAGATTGGGCGGTTGGAGCAGCAAAGTAGCCAAGGCCATGAAGCGCAATGATCCATCTGACAGTTGGTGGGGGCCAAACAAATGTTGGGGATTGTGTTTGTCACGCCAGTTGAGCACGATATAACGCCCATTTTGCTCGCTGGGCTGCAGATCAAAATCACCAAACTGGGGCATTACTTTGCGCACATACCTGACAATTTTATCAAAATAAATAACTGTTTCGTCGGTTGATTTAAGTCGATAAAGAAATGCCGCTAGATTGCCCGAATCATGATTTAAATACTGCTGATCTTCCACATACCCCTGCCCCCTGATCTGTGCATTTGGGGAGGTGTCATGAAAATGGAACACTTTGCACTTGCGCAATAGTGCGAGGATAAAATTGGCAGTTCGTTTATCATGAATCTTGATGTCATCCCGTTTGACAAATTATAGCAAATCCGATTCTCTGGTTGCCGGGTTCAAGACAATGCGGAATGGAGTGGGTGAACCAGTTTTATGGTAAGTAAGAACCTCTTCGGTGAAGATCAGAATGTCGCCAGCCGCTGGGTGAGGGTAAATTGATAAGTGTCGGTTGCTTGCTCATCCCCAAACGTCAACTTTGCGTGAATCTGGCGGGTTGCTTTTGCGCCAAAATATAGGAAAGCATCTGCATAGCCTTTTTCTGCAATGTAGGTTTGCAAAGCCCCAGTCATCATGTAATTGAGCATACTAAAAAAAAGACACCAAATTGCTTTTACCAACCCCATTGGCCCCGAGCAAGACGGTGACATCCCTAAATCGGATCTCGGCCTCATTTGTGGACTCAATGGATTTATAACCGCTAAGAGAGATGGATTTTAATTTCATCTGCGCATAAGTATTTACAACAGCCCGCTGAACCCCTACTTTCCCCGTTTAAATGGAAATTCCAGCGGCTCATCGCCCAGATCCACGCGGGAGTGGGTCAGTTCGAACTGTAAAATGGCGGCTACATTCTGGCGGTTGGTGAAATTGATCAGCGTCGATGATTTATAGGGCAACAATTGGGCCCCGGTCAAGGTAAACTCTTCATAATTGACTTCCAGTTTGTTGCCCGAACTGGGTTCGGTCATGAGCAACCGCCCCAATTTTTGGTTGAACCGGCTCACCAAGCCCTGCACATCCAGCCCACTTTCTTCCTGTCTGATTAAAAAATTATCGGCTCCTTCGGCCAATACCCGCGATACGTCGCGCACGATGAAGGGCAAGTTGCCCACAATGGTGGACTGGACGAGTTTGAAATCGGCCTTGAGCTTGAGGACCCGCGAAAGGGAATCAAAACTGATGGCCAAAAAATCGCGGTTCACTTTGTCCATGATAAAAAGAGAATCTTGGGTGACCAACAGGCGCATCCCCTCGATGCTCATCACCCGAACGGACATCCAGATGAGGCTGTCCTTTTTCATCCGAATGTCCACTGAGGCATTCTGCTCGGTCTTGCCGTCCTTGAAATAGAGTTTGCCCCGGGACGACCAGTAGTTGAAATCGGCTTGTTTCAACCCAAAAGTGGCTGACCGAACAGTATCACCGCCCAACGGTCGCTGGGTCTTGACCTCGGGGGTGGTAAGGGTGGCCACGGGTGGCTTCTTGCACGCGCCCAGGCCCAGTACCAGCGCTAGCAACCATAGCTGAAGCAGCAATTGGCCAGGTGATTTGTTGACTGACCGAGTTAGAATTTCGGCGGTGGAATTATTCATATAATTTCTTTTCAGCGATTTTTCGGTCAATAAACTGCGTGAGGCCAGCCCCGGTCTTCTTGGCTTTTTGCCACTGGACGAAGGCTTCTTCCGCCCGGCCAAGTTTGAACAGTACGTCGCCGTAGTGTTCCAGGATAGTGCCGCTCTCGGAACTTTTGGCCGCTTTCTCCAGATAAACCAAGGCGTTTTTGTATTCGCCGGCCACGTACAATACCCAGCCGTAAGTATCCAAATAAGTGGCATTGTCAGGTTCCCATTGCACCAGTTTGGCCGACATTTCTTTGGCCTTGTCCAGTTTTTGCTTGCGGAGCGACAAGTAATAGCTCCAGTTGTTGATCACTATCCGATCATCAGGCTTGTATTTTAGGGCTTCTTCGTAGGCATTGTCGGATCGATCGTACTGTTTTAGCCCGTTGAAGGCATCGCCCAGTTGAGCGTGGATTTGGTATAACATCGTTTGGTCGCTGGCTGCATAGAGTTTGCTCTGTTCCAGCGGTTCAATTGCTTCCTCATACTTGCGGTTGAGGTAATGGGCCGTTCCGTTATAGAACCAAAAAGCCGCTTGGTTGGGGAAAAATTCCAAGGCATCTTCAGTGTGTTTGGCCAAGCCTTGGTAATCTTTTAGCTGGAGGTCAAGCTGCACCACGCTGACCCAAAGCTGAAAATTGTTGCCATCTTGTTTAACGGCTTTCAAGTAGGCATTGCGCGCGTCGACCACCCTGCCATTTTCGCTCAAATAGGCACCGTACAGGCTCTGTACCTGAGCATCATCGGGGAAAAACTTGGCTGTTGACTCGGCCAGCTTGAGGCCAAAGGCTTTCTGCTCGACGGTTTTCATCCCCTCAAAAAAACCGGCCAACATTTTCACCCGATCTTCCACCCCAAGGGCAGAATTGGCAAAAGCGGCTTCCATCTCATTGAGCTGGCTGGCCAAGTTGCCCTCGCTGCCCAGCAGTTCCGACTTGAAGAGCCGGATCCTGGGCTCATTGGGAAACCTTTGGGCAAGCACGTCCAGCATTTTTTTGGCTTCTTCCTTGCGCTCATTGCGAATGAGCAAATCCACCAGGGCTAAATGATATTCCGGATCTTCTGGGTTGGTGTCAATGAGCTTTTCGCCTTCCTTGATGGCCCCCGTCAGGTTGTCCAAAGTGAGGTAAAGTTTTTGTTTGCGCATGATCAATTTTTCGTCGGGGCCTTCCTTTTGTTCCAATTCATCATATACTTTGATCACTTCGCGATACTTTCCCTGCATGAACATCACATTGGCCAAGTCGTAGGCATAGTCGCTAGTGCCCGCCACATTAGCGAGCATCGTGGTGTAGATCCGCTCGGCATCCGCATATTTTTCCTGCTTTTGATAGGTTTCCGCGACCAATAGAAAATAGTATTTGTTGGTCTTGTTGCGGTTGAGGGCTTCTTGGCCATATTTGAGGGCTTCGACATACTTGCCTTGTTTGAAATAGCACTGGCCGATCTGATAGTGCACGGCTGCGTTTTCGGGGGCCAGTTTGAGGCAGGATTCAAATGATTTGATGGCTTTTGGGTAGTCGGCCAGCAGAAAATACTGCATCCCTTCGGTGAATTGGTATTCGGTATTGACCCGGTCAAGATCGGCCAATTCTTCCATCAACTGCTGATTTAGCTCGTTGTCAGCTTCATCTTGGAGCTTGTTTTCTTTTTGCTCCTTCCCTTCTTTCTTGTCTTTTTTTTGGGCCAGACCCGGTAATGCTCCCATGCTGAGCAGCCAGATGAGCGATAGGGTTCCAATCAAAATGGGTAATACTCTCATATTGGCGGTGTTAAATATTGGGCTTGCCCACGCTCGGCCGAATGGCTTCGTTTCTACAAAAATAATCATTGGCGCGGGATAAACGATGGGGCATCGGGAATAGATTGCAAAAATCGGGCTAACGCGGGCCAAACGGCTCACAGGGCGTCAAATACAGTGCCCTTTTCGGCCAATGCTTCCAAGTAGCGGGGAAGGACATATTGGAGGTTGGGAAATGCTTTTTGGCTATCGTGAAACACGACAATCGAGCCGCTTTCGGTAGCATAGAGGGTGTTGCGCAGGCATTTTTCTCGGCCAATGGTGCGCTCGTAGTCGCCACTGAGCACGTCCCACATCACGAGTTCGTAGGCAGCCCGGAGTACTTTGGCCTGACTGGCCCCAACCCGGCCATAGGGCGGGCGGAACAAGGGCTTGGGCTGAGCTGGTTCCTGAAAAGGAGAGGCTTCAGCGGCCAAAAGAGCCTGACAAAGGGCAATATTCTCAAAATAGCGCTGGTTTTCGGTGCTCCAACCGCTCAAATGGTTAAAAGTGTGGTTGGCCGCCCGGTGCCCGGCTTGGAGCAGGCGCAGGTGCAAACTGGGGTGGCGGCTTAGGTTGTCGCCCACACAAAAAAAAGTGGCTTTGGCCCCGAATTTTTGCAATTGATCCAGCACAAACTCGGTTACCTCGGGGATGGGGCCGTCGTCGAAGGTCAAATAAACTTTCTGGGTTTTGCTCGGTGGTCTTTTCCAAGTGAAGCCCGGAAAAATTTGCTGAAACCAAGCGGGGATTTTGTGAGGGACCATAAAGGCAAATTACGCTTTTTTGCTGTAAGTTTAAGGGGATAATTCTCACGTCAACTGGGCCGCCATGTTTTTTAACCGAAATTTTTTGAATGCCCTGCTCTATTTGGCTTTGACGGGCATGGTGCTGTGGGTCTTTTCTGATATTGTGGTTTACATTATCTTGTCACTTATTTTATCTGGTATCCTCAAAACGCCCACCAATTATTTGAGTTTGACGGGCTACAAGAACTTTCGTTTGCCGCGAGGTTTGGCCATTTTACTGTCATTTGTAATCTTTGCCAATGTTATTTCCCTGTTTGTACTGCTTTTTATTCCGCTCATCAGTGCCCAAGTGCAGGTGATTGCCACCACTCCGTACGATACTTGGTTCAACGGAGTGCTGCCCATGGTGGATAATCTGGAGCGGACATTGATCGATTTCAACCTGATCGACCAGCCACGGGGGTTCATTATGCTCCAACTTAAGTCCAGCTTGGTATCTGTGTTTGGCAAATTACAGTTTGGGGAAATCATCAACAACATATTGGCAACCACCGGAAGTTTTTTTGTGGGGATTTTGGCCGTTCTGTTCATCACGTTCTCCATTTTGTTCGAGAAAGGGCGCATTCGCCGCAACATCATTGCCTTGATCCCCAACAAATATTTTGAAGTGACCATCAGCGCGTTCTATAAAATTGAAAAATTATTGTCCAATTATTTGTTGGGTTTGTTGATGCAGATCACGGCCATTTTTACCCTTACTTCTTTCGGGCTCATTGTATCGGGCATCAACTACGCGGTCACCATTGGCCTGTTTGCGGCCCTGATCAATGTGATCCCGTTTCTGGGCCCAGCCATCGGGACTATTTTTGCCTTGGTCATTGGCCTGTCCACCGCCCCGGCCGAAGCAGTGGCCGACGGTGGCTATGCGTGGGTGGTGGTCAAGATTCTTTTCGTTCAGGGCATTGTCCACTTGATCGATAATGCGGTGCTCCAGCCCCTCATTTTTTCCAAAAGCGTCAAAACCCACCCATTGGAGATTTTTATCGTGGTCATTGCTGGGGCCATTTTGGGCGGGGCCATTGGCATGGTGGCCGCCATCCCGACTTACACCATCTTGCGCGTCTCGTTCATTGAACTGCGCAAGGGCTTCCGCGAATACCGGATTTTCCAAACCCTGAAAACGAGCCGGTGAGCGAACGGTCACTTTTTGGGCCGCACGAGCCAATAATACAACACTGGCAACAGAAGTGGGGTGAAGAGCAGGGTGGTAGTGAGCCCCCCGATGATGACCGTGGTAAAGTCGGTTCTGTAATTATATTTTTGAGAAACTACCATCCGGTCATGCACAAATCCCTTTGCGCAAAAAGAAAGCTGAAGGGTTTCACTTTCTTCGGCCCCTGTCCATGACTGTCCATCTTTATTTGACTTCTCCGGTTAAGTTTGCAACTTGCGGTCATTGATTACTTGACCATGACCACCGACCAGCAACCCATAGATATTGAGTTCAATAAAAACGAAGACGCGCTCAAGCAACATCTTTTTCGCCTC
Source organism: Cytophagales bacterium (assembly GCA_038209965.1). Classification (GTDB taxonomy): domain Bacteria; phylum Bacteroidota; class Bacteroidia; order Cytophagales; family Thermoflexibacteraceae; genus JALONO01. Next base: position 13,494 of record JBBQXF010000043.1, read on the forward strand.
AAAACCAAATTGGATAAAACCAAACTGGGCGGGGGCGAAAAAAAAATTGCGGCCCAGCACCAACAGGGCAAACTGACCGCCCGGGAGCGGATCCAATATTTGGTCGATCCCGGATCGGAATTTCTGGAAGTGGGGGCACTGGCCGCCGACGGGATGTACGCCGACGTGGGAGGGTGCCCCTCGGCGGGCGTGGTCACGGGCCTTGGCTATGTCAGCGGCCAGCAATGCGTCATAGTGGCCAATGATGCCACCGTCAAGGCCGGGGCCTGGTTCCCGATGACGGCCAAGAAAAACCTCCGGGCCCAAGAAATCGCGATGGAAAACCGCTTGCCCATTGTCTATCTGGTGGACAGCGCCGGGGTGTTTCTGCCCATGCAAAACGAAGTGTTCCCGGACAAAGAACATTTTGGCCGCATGTTCCGCAACAATGCCATTATGTCGGCCGAGGGGATTTTGCAGGTCGCCGCCATCATGGGCAGTTGCGTGGCGGGCGGGGCCTACTTGCCCATTATGTCGGACGAAGCCCTGATCGTCGAAAAAACCGGGACGATTTTTTTGGCCGGCTCTTACTTGGTCAAAGCGGCCATTGGTGAAAGCATTGACAATGAAACCTTGGGCGGGGCCACCACCCAATGTGAAATCTCGGGCGTGACCGACAACAAATACCCCAACGACCAAGCCTGCCTCCAAGCCATCCGCGACATCTTCAGCCGGGTGGGCGAGCAACGCAAGGCCGGTTTCAACCGGATTGCCCCGGCGGCGCCCAAGTTGGACCCGGCCGAACTCTACGGCATTTTTCCCGCCGACCGGAGCAAACCCTACGAAATGCTGGACGTGATCCACCGCTTGGTGGACAACTCCGAGTTTCGGCAATACAAAGAGCATTACGGCCAAACCATCCTCTGCGGCCATGCCCGGGTGGATGGCTGGGCGGTGGGCATTGTGGCCAACCAGCGCCGGGTAGTCAAAAACAAGAAGGGTGAAATCCAGATGGGCGGGGTGATCTATTCCGATTCAGCCGACAAAACTGCCCGCTTTGTGATGAACTGCAACCAGCGGCGCATCCCGCTGGTATTTTTGCAGGATGTATCGGGGTTTATGGTGGGCAGCCGGGCGGAGCACGGCGGCATCATCAAGGACGGGGCCAAATTGGTGAGTGCCATGGCCAACTCGGTAGTGCCCAAGTTTACCATCATCTTGGGCAATTCCTACGGGGCGGGCAATTATGCGCTTTGTGGCAAGGCGTATGATCCCCGCTTGATCGTTGCTTGGCCCACCGCCCAACTGGCCGTAATGAGCGGGGCCTCGGCCGCCAAAACGCTGCTCCAAATCAAAGTCTCCTCCATGGAGGCCAAGGGGCAAACCATCACCCTGGAGCAGGAGCAAGCCCTGCTCAAAGAAATCACCGACAAATATAATGAGGAACTGTCACCTTACTATGCCGCTGCCCGCCTATGGGTGGATAGCATCATTGACCCGCTCGAGACCCGCAAAGTGATCGCCATGGGCATCGAGGCGGCCAACCACGCCCCCATCCGCCGCCGCTACAACGTGGGCGTGATCCAACCCTAAATTCAAGCAGATCGCCGGTAATCGGCCACTGGCAAGCCACCCGTTGGATGGTAAATTGGAGCGATGAGCCGCCATAAATCGGGGGGCTGAATGAAGAAAGGAAAACAGTACTTTCCCCTGTTTGTGGCAATGAAAAAAGGCGCGATTTTGTTGATGAAAAAGAGGAATTTGCCTTTGGTAAATTCAAATAACGACTGCGGGTTGGTTGGTTTGGGTTAATGGGGTTGAGTATGTGTTAGTGGGCGTTAATTTTATCCTTCGGTTGGTTGTCATAGTAGGCAGATGGATCAATGTCAAACTTGTCAACTTTTACTATCTCTAATTCTTTTTTTGAGTTATAAGCTAACGTTATTTCAAAGTCAAGCGGAAAATTATCATAGGATTTTAAACCGTTACCTTTGCTTTGGCCTCCGTCAGAATTAAACTGTAACTCGACCCTAACCACACCATCGCCTTTTATAAACAGGTTCTCACCCGAAATACTAATTTCATCAATATCAAATACTTCATTGGGTCTTATGTTAGATGATAATTCATCTGGTTTAGAAGGCAGGTCATTATGAACATAATTTGAAATTAAAATTTCTAAATCTTCAATTTCAAGTTTTTTTCCTTTGGTGGAGTTGCAATAACTACTAAGAATTTATAATTGCCCAAGCTTCGCACATAACTGCTATACCAGCAATTTTTTGTTTTCCATCTGGTGTCATTTTTCCTGCCTTCACTTCTACAACAATTTGGTCATCGCCTTTTCTCGCAATAAGGTCAGCTTGAAACTTACCAAGTTTTTCTTCCCTATTGACGTGATAACCCTTTTGAATATAGTCCTCAGCAATTTGTTCAATTGCTATGTCGTGGAGATGTTTTCCTAAATATTTTTTTTAATTTCCATATTCATTTAATATTGAATTTATACATTGATGGCTTAAAATTTCCGCACTCTACATAAGTAATATGCTCTTAACTCTCAAACGCATCTAGTAAATCAACAACTAAATTTCCTTGCAGTCCAGATAAATCGACAACACTGTAGTTGCCTGCTGCAAGATCAAAACTACCTACAATTCTAATTTTAATTTGTTGGTCATCATTAAATAAAATGCCATTCAAACAGTCCCAAATGGGTTTACTAAAATTCTCAGTATCCAAGTGAAGATCTTTGTTGAAGAAATAATATATAGTTACATAAAGGTTACCATTAAGTAACGTATGTGTAGGTTGTAGGTTGTAAGTTGTAAAAGATGTCTCGATAGCACTTTTGTAGTTCGCTTTTCTTATACCACGACAACTATTATATGAAAGAGGTCTGCTTTTTTAGTATAAAATTGTTCATATTTTATATTGCTGTGTCGGCTGTTAAAATTACTAGTAATCTCTTATGCAAACACAACCCTTGCGTTTACACCCAAAAACTGGCGCCGATCTGTCCAAATACCGAAATAAAACGCAAGTTTGATTTCCTTCATCCCTTTTGATGGGCAGCTAAGCTGGGCTATGGCCAATGCACTTGACCACTAATGACCCAAGCCTGCCTACCAGCAAAGCTTACTGGGTATCATCACCAAATTAAGACCTTTTGCCAAAAGATCCAAATTTGCCGATTAATTTTTGTTTGGGCGGGTGGCCGTCCGTGGAGACACGGACAATGGCGGTTCGGGCGATTGTGCCTCATTCTGTAGTAGGCATCCCAGCCCACTCAGACCAAGCTATAAAACCAATAATACTGCTCCCTGCGCTTTTTCCTTTCAAACGGCTGGTCATGCCCGTAGCCTGATCAAAAAGCGCCTCGGCCAGACACTTAGCTGGTATTTTCTTGATTACTGTTTTAATTGACCAATGGTTAATTTTAATTCTCCATATTTCCTAAAAAATTTATAAAATTCCTTGTTTTGTTCCCCACTGGTCTTTAAATTTACTTCGTCTTACACCTAAACCAAAAAACCGATGGAACGAATTTCCAGTATTTTGCTCGCCACCGCCAGCCTGCTGGCCATGGGCTTTGGCTGCGGTCGCGACTGCCCCACCGTGGAACTGGCCTTGAACAAGGAACTGACCGCTACCCTGCGGGACAACTGCCGGCTCCTAAACCTGGATCGGCCCTTGCCAACCAGCCATCACACGTAGTACCTGGGCTGGGCTCGGCCACCGATGCCACCGAATATGTGATCAATAGCCGGGAGGAACTGGCCCGCTGGGCCGCCAGCGACCTAGAGGCCCTTGACCGCGGTGGACTTTGACCGCTATACCATCATTGCTGGTCAAAAAGTAACCAACGGAAATCGTTTTGTTGAGCAGTCGCTCTGGCTCCGCTGCGACAAGGTTCATTATCGCTTGGTGTTTGGCCGTGGCATTCACCCCGGTGATATCCCCTTGCTGGATTATTTTGCCGTGGTGCCCAAGCTGCCGGGGCGATCCACCATTGTGTATCAGATTTAGTAAAGTATCCCCGTAACCCACTTGTCAAACCTTCTTCTGTAACCTTTTCCCATTTCGCCATGAAACGGTTCCTTCTGGTGCTGGCCGCGCTGGCCCCGAGGGAAAGGCTTATGCCCGCCGATCAAATCAACCCCAGCGGTTATGCTTTGCCCATTACCTCTTTGTACTGCATTTGGTGCAGATTGGCGTAGTAGCCTCCCTTGGCCAGCAGTGCGTCATGAGTGCCTTCTTCTTTGATCTCGCCTTTGTCCAGCACAATGATTTTGTCGGCTTTTTGGATAGTGGCCAAGCGGTGGGCGATCACGATGGAGGTGCGCCCGCGCAGCATTTTATCAATGGCCTGTTGGATCAATTCTTCGGTCTCGCTGTCCACCGATGACGTAGCCTCGTCCAAAATGATGACCGCCGGATCGTATACCATGGCGCGCACGAAGGAGATGAGTTGGCGCTGGCCCACCGAAAGGGTAGCTCCGCGCTCCATCACGTTGTAGTCCAGCCCACCGGGGAGCCGCTCGATGAACGGCAGCGCGCCCACCAATTCGGCGGCGGCCATTACCCGCTCCCGGCTGATGTCGGGGTTGCCCAAGGTGATGTTGGCCAAAATACTGTCCGAGAACAAGAACACATCTTGCAGCACCACCCCAATTTTTTCTCGCAGGAAATCGAGTTCATAATCGCGCAGATCGCGCCCATCCAGCTCTATTTTGCCTTTGTTGACATCATAAAAGCGGCTCAGCAGGTTGATAGTGGACGATTTGCCCGCTCCGGTGGCCCCCACCAGCGCAATGGTCTGACCTGACTTGGCCTCGAAGTTGATATTTTTCAGCACGTAGTTTTCGGCTTCGTAGGCAAACCAGACCGCTTCAAATTTGACATTGCCTTGGATCGTGGCGGGTTTGAAGTGGCCAGTGTTCTGGATTTGATCTTCGCTGGTGAGGATCTTGAGGATCCGGTCACCGCTCACAATGCCCAGTTGGAGGGTGTTGAACCGGTCGGCGATCAGGCGGATGGGCCGAAAAAACATCCCAATGTACATAATGAACGCAATGAGGGAACCCAAGGTCATCTGTTCCCCAATGATCCCGCGGGCCCCGTACCAGACCAGCATTCCAGTGGCAATGGCCCCGATGACTTCGGCCACCGGAAAATAGATGGAGTAATATTTCACCGATTTGAGGTTGGCCCGGCGGTGCTCGCGGTTGATTTCCTCAAACTTCTGGTACTCGGTGGCCTCGCTACCGAAAATCTGAACAATGCTCATCCCAGTGATGTGCTCCTGCACGAAGGAGTTCAGGTTGGCCACGGCGGTGCGCACATCGTTGAACGATGCCTTGATTTTTTCTTTGAAGATATAAGTGGCCAAAAACAGCAGCGGGAAAGTGGAGAGGCTGACCAGCGTGAGCCGCCAATCGGTATAAAACATCAGGCTCAAAATGAAGATCAATTGAAGCATGTCACCCACAATGGCCGCCAAACCCTCGGTAAACACATTGTTCAAGGTTTCCACATCGGAGATGTTGCGGGTGATGAGCCGCCCCACGGGGGTCCGATCAAAATATTGGGTCTTGAGGCTGAGCAAGTGACGGTACAAGGCCACCCGAATGTCCCGGATCACATATTGGCCGATGTAATTCGACAAAAAAGTGCTGTAAAATTGGACCAATGCTTGAAAAACCACTAGGCCGATTTGCACCCAAGTCATCCAAATCAAACCATCCAGATTGCCAAACATGACAAACTTATCGATGGTATATTGGATGAGGAAGGGCCGGACGGGGGTCAGCACGCCCATTAGAATAGTTAGAAATATTAACGTATAAAATTTGAGCAGATAGGGTTTGATGAAGACAAAAATCCCGGAAAGGACCTTTAGATCAAATATTTTGCCGCTGCCACTTTCGGGTTGTGCCATAAATGGAAAGATTGGGAGTGCGCTGGTCAAAGATGGTTTGGTTTTTCTTGTTGGGCCAGCCCACAAAGATACTGAATTCTTGAATCGATGTTGGCCCACTAAACGGCCCAATTTGTGGCTGCCCCCCAGCCCAAGGATCGTTGCCAGGGACAAAAAAGCTCCCATTTCTGGCCGAAATGGGAGCGGAAAACCACAAGTGGGGATACAGCCAACCGGTTACAGTTCCCGGATCCAAATGTTGCGGAAACTCACTTGGTTGCCATGATCTTGCAGTCGGATCGGCCCTTTGCCGTGCATGGGGTTCTTGGGCGGGCCAATGTACTCGGTCGTGCCTTGGATCGCCGTGTGGTGTTGCACGATCACCCCGTTGTGCAGAACCGTGACATAGGCCGGGGTTTCCACCGAGCCATTTTTGCGGAACCGGGGAGCGGTGTAAACAATATCGTAAGCATTCCACTCGCCAGCCACTGCGCACGCATTCGCCATCGGGGGCGATTGTTTGTAAATGCTGGCCGCTTGGCCGTTGGTGTAAGTGGTGTTTTCATAGGAGTTGAGCACTTGCACTTCGTACATTCCTTGTAAAAAGATACCACTGTTGCCCCGGCCCTGGCCTTTGGCAGTGGCTGGCTCTTGCGGTGAGCGCCATTCAATGTGCAATTGGAAATCGCCAAATTCCTGTTTGGTCCTGATGTCGCCCGTGCCCCCAACGACCGTGGCGGCTCCTTCGGCCAGTTTCCATTTGGCGGCACTCCCGTCTTTTGCGCTTACCCAATTATCCAGGTTTTTGCCATCAAAAAGCACGATCGCGTCCGATGGCGCTTGGCCCGCTGGGGCCGGTTTGACGATCTTGGGCACTGGCTCATAAAATTCGGTGGCCTCAGGTTTGGTGAAGTCTTGGGCCACGATCGGCGCGGCCAATAACAGTCCGCAGGCCAAGGATGATAAAAATGTCTTTTTCATTCTCATAAGAAGTTTGTGGTGGGCTTTTCTTAATTTTCCCGTTAATTTATCTATTTTATTCAATAATCCCGCACGCTTGGCCATGCCCAACCTCGATCAGATGCTCGTTTTTTCCACCCAATCTTACAATTACCTGAAAGACAGGATATTGGCAAGTGGCCACTATGAAGCAGGGGTGATAGAGGCCAAGACCTTTCCTGATGGGGAACATTATTACCGCTTTGGCTCGCTGATCGAAAACCGGGAAGTGGTGCTGATCGGGGGAACCATTTCCGATGCCGATACGCTCGAGCTTTACGATCTGGCCTGCGGACTGGTGGAACTGGGGGCCCGTAAACTCAACATTATTATCCCGTTCTACGGTTACGCCACGATGGAGCGGGCAGCCAAATGGGGCGAAGTAGTCATGGCCAAGACCAGGGCGCGCTTGCTATCGGCCATTCCCCAAGCCTATTTTGGCAACCGGGTCATTTGCGTGGATCTTCATTCGGAGGGCATTCCCCACTATTTTGAAGGAGGAACGCGCACACTGCACTTATACGCCAAGCCGCTGATCACAGCAGCGGCCCGCCAACTGGCCGGGCAAGATTTTGTACTGGCTTCTACCGATGCGGGCCGGGCCAAATGGGTGGAATCATTGGCCAATGACATGGATGTACGGGCGGCCTTTGTGTACAAGCGGCGATCCAGCGGCAGTGAAACCCAACTTACTGGGGTCAATGCCGACGTACAAGATAAAACGGTCATCATTTATGACGACATGATCCGCACTGGCGGGTCGCTGGTGCAGGCCGCCCGCGCCTACCGCGAGGCAGGGGCCACCCAGATCTTCGTACTGGCCACCCATGGGCTATTTTCTGGCCCGGCACTGGCCAAACTGCGGGACTGCCAACTCATTGAGCGGATCGGTGTGACCGACTCCCACCCCAATGCGCTTCGGGCCGAGGGCGATTTTGTGACCCTGATCAGCATCGCGGGCTTATTGCACGAGGCATTGTCGGGGTTGGGCCGGCCCTGACAATTGGTGCGGGCTGCTGGCCAAGCAATCTTGCCCGCTGGCCTGAACTGTCGGGCCAGCGGGTTGAGTTTTGCTTTTTTTAAGACAAAAGTAAAATCAATCGACTGTTTTCCAACTGAATATGTTTCAATGGAAAACTTGGATGCCAACCGTTTGCGGCATTACTTTGGCCAATGCTCAACCTGAGTTTGGCCTACGTTTTTCGTGCATTGGTTGCGTCATTGAGGTTGCCCCAAAGCGATTTAATGCTTGTTGGTCCTGGTTGCCACCGATGTAGCCTCATCAAAATAGACATCCCAATGTTAAGCATTCTGAAATAGTAATTCCTCCTGAATGATGCCACGTACTTGGGCTTGTAGTTTGGGCACATCGGCCAGGGTAAGGCCAACGGTCGGGATGGCGGGGTGAAAGATCACCTTGGCGGGTTGGTTGTGGAGGCGGAGTGGGCTCCGATCGGGCAGGATCAGCCAATTGAACGGGATGGTCACCGGAATGATGGGCACTTGGGCCTCAATGGCCAGCCGGAAAGGTCCCTCCTTAAATTGGGCCAATTGGGGCGGCGTGGCGGAGAACCCGCCCTCGGGGAAAAGAACGATACTTTTGCCTTGGCCAATGGCTGCCAGCGATTTTTTCATCACAGCATAGCGGCTGCGCAAGTTGTCCCGATCCACTGCAATATGGGCGCGAGTGAAGATGATGCCAAAAAGGGGAACCTTGGCCAGTGAGCTTTTACCCACAAACACAAAGAAACGCCGAAGGGCATAAGTCAGCATCGGGATGTCCAAATAAGACGCGTGGTTGGGACAAAAAATGGCTGGTTGGTCGGTCCACTCGGCTCGGTGTTCAATGGCCACCCGAATCCCGGCCAAGCGAAAAAACACGATGCCCCAGAGAAGATAGGCCCGGTAGACCCACACGTGCCAAGGTGGGCGAGTGCAGGCTAGAAGGGCAAAAGGGGCAATCAATAGAAAAATCAGGCCAAAAATGAAAGCACACCAAGCACTGTGCAGCAGGATTGAGACACTAGCCAGTGATGGCTGTTCGCAGGGTTCCTTTTGCCCAACTAAACGGTTCATTTCCGGCGTTTGTCCCGATCGCGGTTATTGAAACGGTTATTGGGGTTGGAGTTGGGATTGCTGTTGGCATTATTACCATTATTGCTATTGCCAATATTACTGTTGCCAACATTACTATTGCCAACATTACCGTTGGTATTGCCAATATTGGGATTGTTGCGGTGCTGTTGACCTTGGTGGGGATGCTGGCGAATGTTTTGCTGGTGGCCTTGGGGGTGCTTGCGCTCTTGGTTGGCCCCTTCAGCACGCAGATCGGCCTGAGTGAGAGCGATGCGCCCGCCCGACAACTCCTTCAACTGCTGCAATATTATTTCATCATCTGTATTTTCTTTGTTCCAAGTGGCATAGAAGCCTTTCATCAACTTAAAAATATAGATCGACGCTGCCATCTTCTCATCTGGATCTTCTAGCACTACGGCCCGGTCGATCAACAATTCCACATTGCGCCCATAATGCTTGTAAGTGATGCGGTTCATATTGTAAGCTACCCGCTTAGGTTTTTTGTACAATGAACCTTCTTCGGGCACGGGATAGGGGCCGTCAATGTCAAGCTTCAAATCGGCCATGAAATGGAGGTGATCCCAAATCCGCTGGTTAGTATCATTGTTTTCCCGCACAGTAGGGTTGAGCTGTTTCATCAGGTTGATCAACACATTGGCCAAGGCGGTGCGCTCCTCCTTGCTCTTGAGCGTAACGAGGTACTCGGCCAGCTTTTGGACATTGCGGCCATATTCCTTGAGCACCAAGTATGATTTGTGGGTATTATATTCGTGTTCCATCGTGTTGCGCGTAAAAGACAGCCCCGGCAATCAATCGGATTTTTACCGGCAAAAACCACCGAAAAAAGGAAGCTGTTTGATTAAGCGTAAAATTAAGCGAGAATCGCCAATAATTCAAAGTTTTCCCGAGATTTACCCGCTCCTTTGATTACCTTTGGCCTATTAACAAAATGGAACAGAATCATAGCAACATCAACTTTTTCACGCATGAAATTTTCCGAATTGACCCGTTTGGAAGTACTAAAGCACTTGGATGGCTTTGTGTCGGGCGCAGTTACCGAGTACATGAAGCCACCCGAGCAAATGTGGCAACCAGCTGACCATTTGCCCGATACTGCCCGAGAATCTTTTTTTGACGAAGTAAAGCAACTCCAAGAGCGGGCCAAGGAATTGTCGTATGATGTGCTGGCCGTGCTCATCGGTGATATGATTACCGAAGAAGCGCTGCCCACCTACGAGTCGTGGCTTTATGCGATGGACGGGATCAATGAACTGGGCGAAGACTGCGGATGGCGGCGCTGGACCCGCGCCTGGACCGCCGAAGAGAACCGCCACGGTGATTTGCTCAACCGCTACCTGTACCTGAGCGGGCGGGTGAACATGCGCGAAGTGGAAGCATCGACCCAATACCTGATCAGCGATGGGTTCAACATCGAGACGGGCCATGATCCGTACCGCAATTTTATCTACACCAGTTTTCAGGAAGTGGCCACCAATGTTTCGCACCGCCGAGTGGCCACCTTGGCCAAGAAAGCGGGCGACACCACCCTGTCCAAGATTTGTGGGCTGGTGGCCGCCGATGAGGCCCGCCACGCCAAAGCGTACCAAGCCTTCATTTCGAAAATATTTGAGGTGGATCCCAACGAGGCGATTTTGGCCTTTGAAGACATGATGCGCAAGAAAATCGTGATGCCGGCCCACTTCCTGCGCGAAATCGGGACCCGGATTGGAGAAACCTACGGCCACTTTACCAATGCCGCCCAAAGACTGGGCGTTTATACCGCCCACGATTATGTGGAAATTGTGCAAGAACTGCTCAAAACTTGGAAAGTGGAGGAACTCGCTGACTTGGCCCCGTCGGGCGAGAAGGCGCGCGAATACCTTCTGCGCCTGCCCGACCGCTTGCTGCGGGTGGCCGAGCGCATGAAACTGCCCGAACTGGAATACAAGTTTCGCTGGATATTGGCCTAAACTGGCCCCAGACCCCACCAAAAAAGTGCTGGCCTCGGTGTATCGGGCCAGCACTTTTTGCTAAATAACGTTGCAGACGGCCCCCACGGCCTATTTGTTCACATCGGGCGGGCTATCGAGTCTGAGCTTCACTTCATTGTTGAGAAAAGTCATGAATGTGTCGCCGCGCAGGCCCAACCGAATGGTTTCCAATGGGACGATATCGTTGGTGCCAATGTTGCCCAAGTTTACGTTGGCCCCCAAATATTTGATAAACCACACTTGCTGGGATTTTTGTGGGGCCTCCCACATGATCTTGTCAAAAGGGATTTGGGTCAAAATCTCCTCGACCAAGCCCGAGCGCACCTCGCCAGTGGATCGGAACAAGCCGACATTGCCGCCTTCACGGGCTTCGCCGATCACCTTCCAAGCTCCTGCGTCGAGTTCGGCGCGCATTTGCTGGATCCATTTATAGGGCGGAATGATTTTTTCGGCATCTTTGGATCCCACTTCGGAAAATACCGTGGCCCGGGTGGCCAGTTTGCGGATATATTCGCACTTTAGGTCGTGGTTCAACTCGATGGATCCGTCCGAAACTTCGACATAAGTAATGTCATATTTGTCCAGTAGGCGCAAATAATCTTCATATTGCCCCCGAATGACAAACGCCTCGAACAGCGTTCCGCCAAAATAGACCGGAATGCCGGCTTCGCGGTAAATCCCGAGCTTTTCTTGCAGGTTGGGAAACACGTAGGAAGTGGCCCAGCCAAGTTTGACCACATCAATATAATCGGCCGAAGTACTCAGCATGTCCTCGGTTTCCCGGAGGCTCAAGCCTTTGTCCATTACCATGGTGAGGCCACTCTGCCGGGGCTTTTGATCCCGTGTTGGCAGGTCTTTCAAAAAGTAATTCATTGTTTGTACTGATTGATGATCTTTAATAGTGCTTTTTGGATGTCGGTCTCAGTAAAAAACTCATACAGCACGACATGTTTTTCGTAGTCCAAAATTAGGGCATTTTCCAGATAAGAAAAGGCTTGCTTGTATTTGCCATCAGAAATCAGGTAGGCGCACAGCCGATAGTAGAGGTCGGCATTGTTGGGGCAGTCGTCGATCCCGGATTTGATCAGGTCGGCCGCTTGGGCGAAATCGCCTTGTTCGTAAAGGATGTACGACCAATCCATCCAAGTATCAGGATTTTCGGGATTGACATCGACGGCCTGCTTGTACGCCTCCAAAGCCGAAACAACGTTGCCCGTTTCATATTCGGCCTCGGCCAAGGCCAGCCAATACCCTTCCTCGAAAGGATTGAGTTTGGTGGCCTTGCGCAGGTAGTGCAAGGCTTCGTACCATTTTTCCAGTGAGTTGAGGCAGGATCCGATGCCAAAATAGGCATCGTCGTAATTTTCGTCCAATTTGAGGGCGGCGTTGTAGCTCTTGCTGGCCAAGTCAAATTTGCCCTGCTTCTCATAGGCCGCCCCAATACAGCAATGAAGCTCAGCATAAGGGCCTTGCAGTTCCAGTGTGCGGGCATAACAATCGCCGGCCAGCCCATATTCTTGGCGGTTCATGTGGGCGTGGCCCAAGTTGAACCACGCTGGCGAGCAACTCTCTTTGAGTGAAATGGATCGCTTAAGGCCTTCCACCGCTTGATCATATTGCCCAATCTCGTTTTGGAAAGTTCCCAAGTTGTGCCAGGCCCAATGCGAATCGGGCGACTCTTGGACAAAACTGGCCAACACTTCCACCCCGCGCGCACTCTCGTTCAACTCTTCCAATATATCGGCCAGGGTCAGCAGTGCGTCTTGGTTGTCGGGGTTCAGGTGGATGGCCTCCATAAAATTTTCGGCGGCCCTTTTGGGTTCCTCCAAGCGCATGTACGTCTCGGCGATCCGGCAATAGATCTCATCTTTGTCCTCGGCCAAGGGCAAAGCGCGCTTGAGGTAGGCCAAGGCTGGGCGGTACTGCTCCAACGCAGTGTGGATATATGCTTTGAGCAGCATCAGTTCCTCATCCGAGGAGTTGTAGCGTTCGGCTTCGTCGGCTTGGGCCAAGGCTTTCTTGAACTGGCCCGCTTGGGCATACACCCGCGCCCGGTTCAACAGCAGTTGGGTGGAGAAAGGGTATTGGGCCAATGCGATCTCGCAGGCTTTCAGGGCTTTGGCCGTTTGGTTTTGCAATAAATAGTAATCTATGATATGTTCGAAGGCATCGAGATCAAAAAAAAGTACCACGTCGTCCTTCAACATTTGTTCAAACCTCCGTACGGTCTCATCCTTGGTTTCAACCGGGTTATTTTTGTTTTTTGACATCCGAGTTGGGTTCTTGGTAACGGCTTGCCTATGCCAATAGGGCATTGGGTGGGGGCTGGGACGGATCCCAATCAAACCTCCTGCCCAATAGTGTAGCAAGTTCGCGAACTTTTTTCAACTTATCAAATACTGGCCCAAGGCAAACCAACGCTCATTTGACTGACTTTATGGCAGATCAGCAATCACAGGAAAACTCATGGAGGTGGGCATGGGCGGGGTTCATTACTCCATCTATGCTCATCAAGCGATCCAAACGGATTTTTTCGCCCGTGGCCAAGTGCATAAATTCTTCGTGGTGCTCGGTTTGTAGATCCTTTACCACCGAATTGACCGTGTAAAACTCGTGCAAATCGGTGAAATACTGGATCTTGGTGTATTTCTTTTGGGTGGCCGAGGCTTCCAGCACATCATAAAAGCGACAATCGACCGGGCGATAAGTGGTGTCCATGTCTAAAAAAGCAAAATCACCCGCAAAAAGTTCAAGTGGATGGCTTCCCTTTTGTTGGCCCAACAATGGCCAGGCCGCTCTATGGCCGGGGACTGTTTTTTGGCGGAGCAAACTGGTGTGATTTTAACACCCTCAGCCCAAACAAACCATCTTCAAAAGTGTAAGTGATCTGCTGGGCGTTTTCCATGGCTTCAAAATCAAAGAACAGGGTAAACCACGGATAATCGGCATACTGCTCATTTTCTAGCCTGACAGCAGCCATCTTCCCCATTTTTTTGGCCATTTTTGGTGGCGAGCACTCTTTCTTGATGTACAAAGGAATAGGTTTCTACCACCGGGTTTCGCGAGAACAAAAAATTGACCAAGAAAAAAAGCTGGCAAACCGTTGGCATCCAACCCAAGAACAGGGCTTTGCCGGGCATCAAATTGCGATCCACCAGCCGGCCGTAATACAAGGTTAAACCTACCATACAAGCCAGCAAAAATAGGCACAGCAATGCCCAAGGGGTCAACTGGGTAGCGAGGGTAAATCGGGCGAAGAGCCAGAGATTGGCAATTACCACGGCCGAGTAAAAGAAAGTCGTCGTCTTGGCCACCTGTACCAGCGACCAAAAGAGCAATTTGGGCTTGAAATAGAGCCATTGCCTAAAAAGGCCGCCCCAGTAATCTACCGTGAAAAAAACCACAACCAAGCCTAGTCCGATCCCGAGGTATCCTCCGATCTGGAGATAACCCCAAGTTGGCAGCCCTACGATGAGCAGGAGCGAGGCGACGAGGAAAAAGTGATTATAAATGACCAACAAGGCTTGGGCCGTTTCGTAATAATCAGATTTGACAAATGCCTCATAACGCATCTGGGCAAATGTCCGCCCCCGTTTCTGGGCTTTGGCTTGCCTTTGGGCTTGCCAATTTTTGGTAAAGTTGGGGGAGTGTCCTTTGCCCGCCCCGATTTGAGCCGGATCATAAAATCATAGGCATCGGCGGCTTGGTTTCGATCTGGGTGCAGTTCTTTGGCTTTTTGGCGGTACGCCTGTTTGATCTCTGCAAGGCTTGCTTGCTCCGAAACGCCCAATCGTTGGCAATGTACTTCCAGCATGATGATACTTTGAATGGGACTAAATTCGGCATTTTATTTAGTTTGGACAATAGCAAATCAGGTGTTTTAAATCCCCCAACTTGCGCCAAGCCACACCCAAAATCGGCTTGATCCACAAATATATCCTTGACAAACGAGCTGCCCAATCGGGTTAATCGCCAAATTGCGTTAATCTTGATGTAAATTCAAACTTATGAAAATTGCACAAAAAAACGGCTGGCTAGTTTGCCTACTATTGGTCGGGCTGGCCCAGTGGGCCCGCGCCCAACCCGCCCCCCTTACTTGGTACTTTCCGCTACCGCGCACCCACACCGGCATTTTGCTCGGCAATGGGGTGCAGGGGCTGATGATCTGGGGCACGGGCAATACCCTGAACATCACCGTGGGGCGGGCCGGCTTTTGGGATCGCCGGGGCGGCAATGATTTCTCGGCCCGAACCACTTACCAAGAAGTGAAGCGCCTGCTGGAAGCTAAAGACGACGCAGGACTGAAAAAGGTATTTGAAGTTCCCCAAAAAGCCCCCAACCTGCCCAAAGAGCCCCAGCAAGTGGGGGGAGGCCGCGTAGAACTGCACCTGCCCGATGGCTGGGCGCTGGTGCGCGGGGAACTGCAACTGGGCAAGGCCGAAGTGTCAATCTTTGTCAAAAACCCGCAGGGCAAGCTGGAACGCCTGCGCATTCGCCAGGCCGTGCCCGAAGAGATAGCCTTGGTCGAGCTGCCCACCAGTTTGCAGGGCAAAGTAACCGTTCAATTGGTGGCCAGTTGGGAGCACGTCAAAACCAAGCTGGAGGCAGTGGGGGTGCAGCCACCCGAACAATGGAAAACCCAAGAAAGCACGGGCCAAGTGGTGGGGTTTACCCAAACGCTGCCCGCCGATGAGCCGCTGGCCGTAGCCTACAACGTGCGCGGGCGGCTGGTCGTGATCGGGACGCACCTGGGCAGCGGATGCCAAAAAGACGTGATCAAGAAAATCACCATGACCAACCCCGCCAATTTGGAGAGAACCGCCGATGGCTGGTGGAAAAACTATTGGGCCGAAGTGCCCCGGATCCAGTTGCCCGACCCAGTGTTGCAAGAAACGGTGGATTATGGGTTGTACAAGCAAGCTTGCGTGACCCCCTCCCACGGCGTGGCCGCCACGCTGCAAGGGGCATTCAACGAAGAATACCAACTGCCCCCGTGGAGCAATGACTACCATTTCAACATCAACATCCAAATGATTTACTTGCCCGCGCTGATCACCAACCGCCCGGATCACCTGAAACCCGTGTGGGCCATGCTCCAGCAGTGGATGCCCCAGCTCAAGGCCAACGGCAAACAGTTTTTTGGCCGGGAAGGGGCCGTGATGCTGCCCCACGCCGTGGACGATCGGTGCCAAGTGGTGGGTACTTTCTGGACCGGGACCATAGATCATGCTTGCACCGCCTGGATGGCCCAACTGGCTTGGCAGCACTACCGCTACACGATGGACCCCCAAATTTTGCGCGAAACAGCTTACCCGCTATTGGTGGGGGCTTTTGAGGGTTACTGGGCCATGCTCGAGAAGGGGACCGATGCTTCGGGCAAAGAAGTATTCAGCCTCCCGGTTTCGGTCAGTCCCGAGTACCGGGGCAGCCGCATGGATGCGTGGGGCAAAAATGCCTCGTTCCAATTGGCCGCTCTCCACTGCGTGGCCGAGCTGCTGCCCCAAGCTGCCGCACTGCTGGGCGGGGCGGTGGATCCGCGCTGGCTGGAAGTGCAAGCCAAACTGCCCCCGTACAGCACCGCGATTCAGTCAGTTGTCCAAGAATTTGATTGGTTCGGCGCGGGCGAGTCGCAGATTGCGCTCTGGGAAGGGCTGGGCCTGATCGAGAGCCACCGCCACCACTCGCACTTGGCGGGCATTTATCCGTTCAAGACCTATGATCCGGCCAGTCCGGCCCACCAAGAAATCGTGCGGCTGTCCCTCCAAAACTGGACGGCGAAGGGCATGGGTGCGTGGAGCGGGTGGTGCGTGCCTTGGGCGGCCACCTTGCGCGCCCGGATGGGCCAGTCGGAGAGCGCGGTGAGCTTGCTGCACTGGTGGCGCGAAAATTTTTGCAACGAAGGGCGGGGGACGCTGCACGATGCCTACACCCCGGGCCTGAGCGTGTTGAGCTCGCCAGTACGCGGCAAACTGCCCGAGGGCCAGCCCAATTCGGAGATCATGCAGATGGATGCCGGCTTTGGGGCCTTGAGTGCGGTGTGCGAACTGCTGCTGCAAGAACGCCGCGATGGCATTTACGTGTTCCCCGATATTCCGCTGGGGTGGCAAGTGGCCTCTTTTACGGGCCTGCGAACGGAGGGGGCTTTTTTGGTGAGCGGCCAAGTGGAAAATGGCAAAACGGCCGAGATCCGGGTCAAAAGCCTGCACGGTGGCAAATTGCGCATTGTGCACGGACTGGGCGAAAAATGGACCCTGAACGGAACTGCCCAAAACGGCAAAATGCTGGAAAAGGACTGTGCCAAAGGGGAGGAACTGGTGCTCAAGCGGGGATAGCAGCACACCTGCGACTTTATCCAGGTCTTGCCGTTGGCCGAATGACCTCAAGACGGCTGAAAACGCTGGGATTTATCTAGGGTGGATTGGCTTTGGGCCGGATTGTGATTTTGGAAATTTTTTGGCTACAAACAAAACCGGCCCGTCCAATATTGGACGGGCCGGTTGATAAAAGGACAAACCCCAAATTACATTTTCTTGGGGACTACTACTTTGTTGATCACGTGAACTACGCCATTGCTTACGGCCACATCGGCGGTAATCACTTCGGCATCGTTGATCATCACTTTGCCGTCTTTGATCATCACAGTCAATTCTTCGCCTTGCAAAGTCTTCAATTTTTGGCCATCTTTCAGATCAGCCGCCTTCAAAGTACCGGCAACTACGTGGTATTTCAATACGTTGGCCAATTTGCTTTTGGCAGCAGGCTTCAACAGTTCGTCGACCGTACTTTGGATGGCCGAAAAGGCATCGTTGGTTGGGGCGAACACTGTGTAGGCATCAGTACCTTCA
Organism: Cytophagales bacterium; assembly: GCA_038209965.1. Classification (GTDB taxonomy): domain Bacteria; phylum Bacteroidota; class Bacteroidia; order Cytophagales; family Thermoflexibacteraceae; genus JALONO01. Next base: position 31,304 of record JBBQXF010000043.1, read on the forward strand.
AATACGCTTACCAACTCAGCAGCGCTCAAAGCAGCCACCAAAGTGGAAAGGGCAGGGTTGCCCGATGCGGTAGCTGCAATTGACTTGGGCTGAGCCATTGAAGCCAGTGAATCGGCTTCGCGACCGGAAGCTTCCACCATTGCCAAAGAATCTTCGGTTATTTTGGCGGCAGCAGCAGCGGCTTCAGCTTTTTTCTTGCTGTCATCGCAGCTAGTCAGGCTTACAGAAACGACAGCCATCATAATGAATACGGCTGTGATAGGTTTTAAAAATTTCATAAAATTGGTGTTTTAGTTTTGTTTAACGGCTTTGCATTTAATACTAGAAAGCCCAACAAGTAACCCTGTCTGCTAGATTTTTGTTTTGAAGACCGCGATATCCGATCAACCTATTTTTTTATAGCAGCGCAACGTTGGTTTTTTTGTCCAAAAAACGTAACTTTGATAATCATCTGGGATCGCAAACACTTGGGCTTTACCAATTACTTGTTCCAAAGCCAACCCACCAACAGTGCAATAACCCAATCCCATGCCAAACCATTCTCAACTCAGTGCCGAGGCAGTGCTCCAAGAATTGGCAAGCACCGAGGCCGGCCTCCCGCAAGCCGAAGCCGAGCACCGGCTGGCCCAGTATGGTCCCAACCGTTTGCAGGCCCAAGCCCCGATCAACCATTGGCGGTTGTTTTTCAACCAGTTCAAATCTTTTATTGTCTATATCTTATTGGTGGCCACTGTTTTGGCCGCCATCACTAGCGAATACGTGGATGCGGCCATTATCCTGTTGATCCTCTTGGCCAATGCGGGCATTGGGTATTGGCAGGAACTGAGTGCCCAAAAATCGTTGCAGGCCCTGAAACAGTTGGATACTGGGCAGGCAAAGGTGTATCGGGATGGCCAACTGCGCACCCTTGGGGCCGAAGAACTGGTGCCGGGCGATGTGGTGATGGTGGAGGCGGGCGACAAGATCCCGGCCGATGCCCGGCTGCTCACCGCCAACCGCCTAAAAGTGGGCGAAGCTTCGCTCACGGGCGAAAGCGTGCCGGTGGACAAAACGACCGATGCCCTGCCCGGCGACTTGCCCATCGCTGACCGTATCAACTGCGTTTATGCGGCGACCAACGTAGCCGATGGTTCGGGTAAAGCAGTGGTAGTGGCTACGGGCATGACCACCGAAATGGGCAAAATAGCGGCCATGCTCCACGAGGGCGAAACTGAGCTCACCCCTTTGCAACTTCGCCTCGAGGCATTTGGCCGCAACTTGGGCTATGTAGTATTGGGCATCTGCGCCCTGATGGTTGCTGTTTTTGTGGTGGAGCAGGTTGTTCAACATACTTTTACTTGGAGCGGCCTGCTCCAGATTTGTCTCTTGGCGGTGTCACTGGCTGTAGCTGCCGTGCCCGAGGGCTTGCCCGCCGTAGTCACCATTGCCCTGAGCATCGGGGTCAAAAAGCTGTTGGCCAAAAAAGCGTTGGTCAAAAAGCTGGCCTCGGTCGAGACCCTGGGTTCGTGCAATATCATTTGTTCGGACAAAACCGGCACCCTGACCCAGAACCAAATGACCGTGACTGATGCTTGGTCGCTGGCCGGTGAATCGCAATTGGCGGGGATCGGCTACCAGCCCGAGGGCGAAGTGAGCGGGCAAGTGGCCCCTCTGCTGTTCCAGATCGGGGCACTGTGCAACAATGCTTCCCTCTACCAAAAAGAAAACGAATGGCAGATCACGGGCGACCCGATGGAAGCCGCCCTGCTGGTCAGTGCCCAAAAAGCTGGTGCGGATATCACCGGTTTCCAGCGCTTGGCCGAACTTCCCTTCGACTCCACCCGCAAGCGCATGAGCGTGGCCGTACAGTATGGCGAGGATACTTTGTTGCTGGTCAAAGGGGCCCCCAATGTGCTGTTGGAGCAATGCGACAAGGTCTGGCAGGAGGAAGCGGCCCGGCCAATGGACGAGGCAGCCAAGGCCCAGATCACGCAGCAAGTCGATAGCTACGCCACGCAAGCCAAGCGGGTGTTGGGGTTTGCTTACAAGCCCTTGCCCAGCGCGGAAGCCACTGCCCTGGATCCTGACGATGAAAGCCAACTGATCTTTGTGGGGTTGCAGGCCCTGATCGACCCGCCCCGCCCCGAGGTGACCGATGCAGTGCGGCGGGCCCAGGCGGCGGGTATCCGGCTAATGATGATCACTGGCGATTACTTGGAAACTGCCCAAGCCATTGGCGAACAAATCGGGATCACTGGCTTAGCCATTGATGGTCCGGGACTTGACGCGCTGTCGGACGATGAACTGGCCCAAGCCTTGGCCAACGGGACCAATCTCTTTGCCCGGGTGACCCCGGCGCACAAAATGCGCATTGTGGCGGCTTTGAAAAAACAGCAAAATGTGGTGGCCATGACCGGCGACGGCGTGAACGATGCGCCCGCCCTTCAGAAAGCCGACATTGGCGTGGCAGTAGGTTCGGGCACCGACGTGGCCAAGGAGGCCGCCGATTTTGTGCTCATGGACGATTCGTTTGTTCACATTGTCAATGCGATAGAAGAAGGCCGGGGCATTTATGACAATATCCAAAAAGCCATTCTGCACCTGTTGACCGGCAATCTGTCGGAGGTGATCGTGGTGGTGATGGCCGTGGTGTTGGGCTGGCCTTTGCCCCTCACCGCCATCATGCTACTGTGGATCAACCTAGTGACCGACGGGATGCCAGCTTTGGCCCTGGCCATGGATCCCCATGGGCCCGGCATCATGGAGCGCAAGCCCCTGCCGCTCAATACCGGCATATTGCCCCGGGAATTGCTGATTTTTTTGGTGATATTGGGCGTTCTCAGCGGGGGAGTAGCCATTGCGCTATTCGTTTGGTACAATGGGCACATCACCAGTAGCCCGCAGATCGGCACGGCCCGAACAATCGTTTTCCAATTTATAGCCTTAGCCGAAATGGTGATCTTGTTTGCCATCCGGGCCTATTTTCGTACCCCAACCTTCACCAATTATTGGGTTTGGGGTGCAGTGGGAGGAACGATCGCCTTGCAGGCCGGGCTGATGTATAGCCCAGTGAGCAGTTTTTTTGACATTGTGCCACTGGGCTTGTCGGATCTGGGGATATTGGGGGGCAGCACCGTAGTATTCGCGGCTGTCGTGTGGGGTGTCATGCTTCTGCTCCGCGCTTTCCACGCTCGAGCATCTACCCCCCAATCAAAGATCAGCCGCCCATCTACTCAATAAAGTGATTAAAGGCAATAGACGGCTTTGGGCGGTCAATGTTGCCTGATCACGCGCCGATTGCGGAAGGTGCGTGGTCTTTCCCCCCAAAGTGGTGAGGGTATAAAGGCAAGCTGGTACATCAACTGAGATTACGCAACCCATTTAAAATCCCGAAGGGATGCAATGTTTATGGTGAACAGCCAATTTTAGCGTAAACCTTGAAAGGATGTCATCCGTTCGGGATTGATCCAAGCAACTTTTGATATGGACTATTTTATCGGTGTAGATATTGGCACCACCGCTACCAAAGCTGTTGCGTTTGACCTCGGCGGAAAAATCTTGGCGCGTCAGGGCATTGCTTACCCCATGATCCACCCGCGCCCCGACTGGAGCGAACAGGATCCGGCCCTGATCTTGCGGGCCGTGATTGGCTGCATCGGCCAAGTTCAGCGCATGGTGCAAACCGGTCAGTTGCTCGGGGTAAGTTTCAGCAGTGCAATGCACAGCCTGATGGCCGTGGATGCCGCTGGCCACCCGCTCACTCCACTGATCATCTGGGCCGACAACCGGGCCAGTGCCGAAGCTGACCGTTTTCGGGCGGACGAACTGGCCCAATCATTATATCAGCGGACGGGCCTGCCGATCCACCCCATGTCGCCGTTTTGTAAGCTCCAATGGCTGGCCCGCCACGAAGGCCGCCTTTTTGCCGAAGCCCACAAGTTCATTGGGATCAAGGAATACGTCTTTCACCAATTTTTTGGTTCGTACTTGATCGACCATTCGCTGGCCTCAGCCACCGGCCTGTTCAATTTGGCCACCCTCGACTGGGATGCCGGGGCTTTGGCAATGGCTGGGATCGGCCCGGATCGGCTCTCGGTGCCAGTGCCAGCGCATTACCGCCCGACGGACTTGGCCCCGGCCTTGGCGGCACAAATGGCCATCCCCGTTCAGACTCCCTTTTTTGTTGGCGGCAGCGACGGCTGTTTGGCCAACTTGGGTTCGGGGGTCATTGCCCCGGGCCGGATGGCAGTCACCGTGGGCACGAGTGGGGCAGTGCGCATTGCGGCCCCCACCATCCAAACCGATGCCCAAATGCGCACTTTTTGCTATGTCTTGGCCGATGGCCACTACGTTTCGGGCGGGGGCATGAACAATGGCAGCGTCATCTTGGATTGGTGGAGGGGCCAATTTGCCCCGGCCTCAGCTTCGGTGGCTGGAGTGGCCGACATAGCTCCGGGGGCCGATGGGCTGCTCTGCCTGCCCTATTTGCTGGGCGAGCGGGCCCCCATCTGGAACGCACGCGCCAAAGGGGTTTTCTTCGGGATAACCGCCACCCACACCCATGCCCACTTTACCCGCGCCTGCATGGAAGGGGTAACGTTCGCCCTTTTCACGATTGCCAAGATTTTGGACGAGCGACAGCATTCGGAAGTGGTGTATGCCTCGGGTGGCTTTGCCCATTCCCCGGCTTGGGTTCAAATCCTGGCCGATGTATTTGACAAGCCCGTTTATCTGACCGAAAGCGTGGAGAGTTCTGCTTGGGGAGCGGCGTTGATCGGACTAAAGGAATTGGGGGTGATCGGAAATTTGTCCGACGCGGCCCGTTTTGCCATTCCCAAGCACGAATACCTGCCCAACTCGGCCAACCGGGAAGTTTATGTCGCGGCAGTGGGCCAATTTGAGCGGCTTTACCAACTCTTGAAACCTGAGTTTGGTTTCGTCGGGTAACTAACAGAAGGGATCAGTTGGCTAAATGCAGGGGCAAAATGTAAATGTGCCACCAAAAGCATTGATTACTGGTTTGGTGTTTTATTGTTTATAAAATCGTCTGCTAACATTTTGGCTTGGGTGATTACTGTCTCCACCGCTTTCTCTTGTAAGTCTGGCGGATAACCGTGCAAGCGTAAAATTCGTCTTATATTCCTTCTTAGTCCTGATTGAACACTTTCTTTAATTGTCCAGTCTATTGTCGTGCTATTGCGAACTGTTTTTAAAAGTTCTTGTGCAATGTGTTTTAATATTTCGTCACCCAATACTGCAACTGCACTGTTGTTTACTTCTAACGCAGTATAAAAGGCATATTCTCTATAATCCAATCCTAACTTTTCACCTCGTTTGTCGGCTTCTTTTATTTGTTCCGCAAATGGGATTAAGACTTTCTCTAAAAATTCAACCGTGTCAATCATTCCATTGTGATAGCGTTTTATGGCATCTTCCAACATTTCAGAAAACTTTTTGCTTTCAACCAAATTGATTTTTGTCCTTTTCTTAATTTCGTCTTTGAGTAGTTTTTTCAATAACTCAACTGCCAAATTCTTGTGTGGCAAGTCTTTCAGTTCTTGCAAAAAACGTTCGTCTAATATTTCAATGTTTGGTTTTTTCAAACCTGCTGCATCAAAAATGTCAATTACATTGTCGGCTGTAATGGCTTCGGAAATGATTTGCTTGATTGCCGTTTCCATTTCTTCGCCACCTGCTCCGCCTTCGTTTCTGTCGGATATTTTTACCAACCTTGATTTGATTGCTTGAAACAAAGCAACATCATCACGAATTGCCAATGCCTTGTCGTGTGGTACAGAAATAGCAAATGCTTTCAGCAAGTTTTTGGTATTGTCTGTAAAGCTTTGTTCTCCGTTTTCCTGACTGAAAATATAATCTACAATTATAGGAATAAATTTTAGTTTTTCTTCGGGCAGAAGCGTAAAGAATTTCTTCCAATCAAAATGTCTTAATTGATAATCTATTGCTTCGTGCAATTCCAACATTTTAGCAACTGCCAATTCTTGGTCAAGGGTTGGTTTTCCTTCGCCACCGCTTGCGGTGTATTCTGCCAATGCCGATTTTAATTCTTGTGCTATGCCCAAATAATCTACAACCAAACCGCCTGATTTGCCTTCCGTAAATACTCGGTTTACTCGGGCAATGGCTTGCATTAAACTATGTCCACGCATTGGTTTGTCTACATACAAAGTATGCAAACAAGGTGCGTCAAAGCCTGTGAGCCACATATCACGAACAATAACCAATTTTAAACTGTCGTTTGGATTTTTCAAACGGTCGCCAATAGCTTTGCGTTTAGTTTTACTGCGAATATGATTTTGCATATTCAAAGTATCGCTACTGCTCCCTGTCATTATAACTTTGATAGTTCCTTTGTCATCATCGTCTGAATGCCACAGAGGACGAATTTTAATAATGGCATCATACAATTCCACACAAATTCTACGGCTCATACAAACTATCATTGCCTTGCC
>JBBQXF010000044.1:0-36638 GCA_038209965.1 Cytophagales bacterium
CATCAGTTGGCCCGCCGGCACCGCCAGCCCTGCTCTGGCCCACAACCCCAACCAAAAATTTGAGCTTTGGCCGATAAAGCTGGGCAAATCGCCCCAAGCCGCTGATTTTCGCGTCCGTCTGGCTTTTAGGGGCTTCCGGTCAACTAAAATTTAGTGAGAAATTTAGCTATTTTAGAACTTACGCAAATAGAGAAAATAAATTTGCTTGTAAAACAGAAATTGATAAATACAAAAAACTGATATATGCAATTAAATCACGAAAATGTTCCGAATATTTATTGATAAGCCCGTACAACTATACTAATACGCACATGGCAGACCATATTTCGGACTTGAGCCATGATAGTGTAAACCGTTTTTTGAAACGGGAGGAATTGAGTTTGGAATTACTGTACAATCGTGTTTATGAGGATATCATCTGTTCAAAATCAGGCTATCTGCTCTTTGATGATACCGTTTTGGACAAGGATTGCTCCCACAAAATAGAGATGGTCCGTCGCCAATACAGCGGGAACGCGCACGGCTTGATCAAGGGTATCGGGGTGGTCAATTGTGTATATTATAATCCCGGACTGGATCGTTTTTAGTTGATTGATTTTCGGATATTTAATCCGGATGAGGACAAGAAGACGAAGATGAACCACGTTTTCGACATGTTAAAGCTTGTAAAATAGCGGGAAGTAACCTATCGCTGTGATGGTGGATAGCTGATATGCGACCAAAGAGGTGATGTTATACTTGATGGATGAAAGGAAAATAGTTTATTGCCCCTGAAAAATAATCGGCTGGTAGATGATGCGCAAGGGGTAGAAAAATTCAGGGCAGTGGATAGTCTTCAATGGTCAGGAGAGGAGTTAGAAACGGATAAAACGGTAAAAATCAATGGTTTTTCAGGTGCTGTGCGGGTACAATTATTTCAAGCCGTTATTTCTAACATTAAGGTGGAATATGTTGTGACCAATGACCCAAATGTTCAAAAGACAGATGGAACACCAGCACAAATCACTGAAAATGAAGTCGTTTTAACGATCAGGGGGTACGAAAACAAACTACTTTTCGCTGAAAAATTGAGCAGTTGCACCGAGAATAAAAACAGCCAGCAGGCATAGAACGTTGTCAATGTAGACGCAAAATGGTGCAGAAAATCACATTTTATATGCCATTTTGATCTGGAATTGTCTCCGAAATTACGCCCACAAGCTCAATACGACGGTTTGCGAAGTGAAACACCCGATTTATGACCATGCCACTAAAATGACTCTAAAATTTCCAATGTACGCTTCTCAATAGGAAGATTGTTTGGAAATATACAAATGGGGCAAGTATTTTCAAAGAGCATTGAGAATAGGAAGCTCTTGTACTAAGAATTTAAGCTCTGCATAAGTCCTGTACCTATACTTCAAGTCCGTTGGTTGCTTGATTAGGATTTCCTCGATTTGATTTTCTTTAGCCATTTAAAGGTAGGTTTATACATTAATTTATCATTTGTGGCCAATGAGGATGCCGCCCCGTTGATCCCAACTACAAGGGCTAACACCCCAAAACGGCGCGTCGTTGCGATTTTTGGCCAAGTTACCACAAAAAGGCTAGCAAAACATCAAGGATAGTTCCACCGCTGGCTAAAGGCGGTCTAGCCCCCACGATCTATTTTTTCTGGCTGGCTTTGAACAAGATCTGTTTTTCTTCTTGGGTCAGGCTCTCGTAGCCCTTGTCAACAATCTTGTCCAATATCCGATCTACTTCATCTTGGGAGGGATTGGCACTGCTCCCGTTTTTGTTGGAGCCGCCCGCTCCCCGGCGATCGTCGGCCCGGCCCGCTTTGCTGCCCTTGGGTTTGGATTTGAACTGCCTCTTGACCCAATCAATCGACCGGGCGAGGAACAGGCTCATGTCGTTGCCCCGCCGCAATTGCTGCACGAAAACATAGCCAAGGAGTGCACCCCCCACGTGGGCGACGTTGCCGCCCTGGTTGGCATACCCGGCCATTGAGATGTAGGATAGAAAAACCGTGACGGCCGCCACCCATTTGAGTTTGACCGGCCCAAAAAACAAGAGATAAATTTGGTGGTCGGGCAGCAAGGTGGCAATGCCCACGATGATGGCATAAATGCTGGCGGAGGCCCCGATCATGCCTGGGCCCACTTTGTCGGACAGGTTCATGAAGAACGGGACGGTGTTGTAGAGCAGCAGGTAGAGCAAGCCGCCGCCCACCCCACCCAGGATGTAGAGGGCGAGCAGTTTTTGGTTGCCCATGAACTCGGCCACCAACCGGCCAAACCAATACAGCATGAACATATTGAACACCAAGTGCAGGAGGTCAAAATGGACAAACGAGAAGGTGAACAGGGTCCAGGGTTCCCAGATAAATTGGCTCAGCTCGGCTGGGATCGAGATCTTGCCAATGATATAATTGAGGGCAACGGTGTCTTGCGCCTCGGGATTGTCGGAGTGGGTAAAGATCCGTTCAAAAAAGAACCACAGCTTCAACACCACAAAAATGGCGATGTTGACAATGATGAGCCGCATCAAGCCATTGTTCTGCTTGGTCCATTCGTATTTAATATCTCTGACAAAAGTGTTCATTGCGCAAGGATTGAAAGCTATGGGTCTATAACTAGTATAAATCAGTGAAAGTTGTGATTAAAACAAAGTTTAATGCCCGGACTGTCAGGAGGCCCATCGTCGGGCGAACAAAAACGCAAAAATCATTCCGCCCAAGTGGGCAAAGTGGGCCACGTTGTCGTTGGGGGCGGCCTGCAAAGTGACGTACAGTTCGAAGGCCACGTAGAGGATCACTACAAAGCGGGCCTCGAGCGGGATGACAAAAAGAATGTACAGAATATCGCGGGGGAAGGTCATGCCAAAAGCCAAGAGGATCCCAAAAATGGCCCCCGAGGCCCCCACCAGCGAGGAATTTTGCATCTGGACGTAGTAGGCCCGCAGGTATTCTTTGCTTTTGGCCAAATAGGCCGGGTCGGTTTCATGGTCGCCAAAAGCATTGACAAAGTCCAGAAAACCGGTCAAATGGCGCGTGGCCACAAAACGGTCAAACGAAATATAGGACGGATCGAGGCTATAGGCGTTGATGTCTTTGAGTAGCATCTGGAGTTCCACTGCATTGACCAAAAAGTGCAGGAAGCTGGCCCCAAAGCCGCACGCAAAATAAAAGACCAGAAAACGGCCCGGTCCCCAAATCATTTCCAGTTTGGGCCCGAAGATGATCAGCCCCAGCATATTGCCCAAAATGTGCATCCAACTGGCATGAATGAACAAGTGGGTGATGATTTGGTAGGGTTGAAAATTGGAAGACCCAAACGCACTGAGGCCAAACAATTCGCTCAGATCCAAGCCAAGAAATTGGCCCAGCACAAATATTAATAGGTTGAGGAGCAGGATATTCCTCACCATCGGGGTCAAGGCAAACATAGAAAAGAGTACAGCGGTGAATAAAATCAGAAAGACGGTAAAACTCCCGTGTCAAATAGTTGCTTAGAAGCGGTGAAACTTCCTTGCACGGTCTAAAATTACGGTTTAAATGGGATTTTGACAAGCGGAGGGGGACAATCGCCACCAGTTTGATTTTTTTTCGGCTGGTAGCGATTGTGTTTTTTGCTGCCGATCGGCCTTCCCTATCGCCGAATGGAAACTAGGTTTTGAACCGCCTAGCCCACTGGTGCGCTCAGCTCGTGCAGGGCGCGCAGCAAGGCGGCCACGTCCTGCTCGTCGTTGTACAGATGGGGCGCTATGCGGACGGAAGTCCCCCGGAACGACACCGAAAGGCGGTGGGCCTTGAACACGGCCTTCACCTGATCCAGGGCCAGGTCAGGGGGCAGGCGCAACCCGAGCAAGTGCTGTCCGCGCCAAGCCGGTTGCTCCACGGCAAAACCCAAGGCGGGCAATGCCTCGATCAGCGGCTGGGTGAGCTGGGCGCAATAGGCCTGGATATTGTCGGGCCCCCAGGCCAACACCTGCTCCAAGGCGGCAATGGCCATCGGTACCGAGATAAAGTTGCTCCGCTCGCCCACGTCATAGCGCAGGGCTTTGGGCTGGTACTCGGTTTGGTAATTGACCAAAGCCGAAAAGTCTTCGCTGTTTTGGCGGTTGATCCAGCCCTCTTCCAACGGTTTGCCATGATCAAAATATTCGCCAAAATAGGCGTAGCCAAGGCTATATGGCCCCATGAGCCACTTATAGCCCGCACAAATGAGGGCATCGGGCCGGATCTCGTTGACGTCGAAGTCCAATGCGCCCACACTTTGGGTGCCGTCCACCACCAGCAGGCCGCCCATTTCATGTACGCGCTGGCCCAACGCCCCGAGGGCAAATTTGGTGCCGTCGGCCCAGTGGGTATGGGGCAGGGCCACCAGTACCGTATTTTCGTCAATGGCTTCCCAAAGCCTTTCGTTCCAGTTTTGCCCCCGGTCCCTGGCCCGCTCGGGCGGCGCGATCGTGCGCACGTGCAGGCCGCGCTCCTGCGCCAGCGTGTGCCAGGCATACACGTTGCTGGGGAACTGCTCTTGGGCCACCACTATGTTCTGGCCCGGTTTGGTGCACAAGTTTTTGGCCACGATGGCCATGCCATACGACACCGACGGCACGATGGCCACCCGCTGCGGATCGGGGCAGTGGATGAGCTGGGCAAAGAGCACCCGCAACCGGTTGGCATCGGTAAAAAAATGTTCGGGCAAAATGCTGGCTGGCTGCCGTCGGCGCGCAATGGCTTTATTACCAGCAATTTCAGTGCTTTTTAGGAGCGGCGCCATGTAGGCGCAGTTGAGGTAATGGGTTTGATCGTCGAGATCAAACAAGTGTTTTTGGCTGGTGAGCATGGGAGTGAGGGCAAAAAGATTGAAATGAAGACACTTGACCAATAAACACAAAACAAGCAATCTTTTCCAATAAAAGCGCATGTTTCGCCGCGTAGAGCCAGCAGACCGATTGCCGGGGCCAAATCTTGCGCACGGGGCCTTTTGCTTTTGACCGATCCGGTTGGTGTTTTCTTGATTCCCCGACCAAGCGGGATCCACTGACAAGGCTCTTTTCCCGACCACCTATTGGCCGAATCGCAATTCTGGCGTATGTTTGACCGACGATCCATCGCTCCCATGCAATCATTCAAAGTTTACCGATCCTCCGCGGGTTCGGGAAAAACCTTCACCCTGACCAAAGAATTTATCAAACTGGCCTTGGTGTCCCCAGCGGCCCCGGCCGGATTTAGTCCTTACTATTATTCAAACATCTTGGCGGTCACTTTCACCCGGGATGCCGCCGCTGAGATGAAGGATCGGGTGGTATCGACCCTAGAGCGGATCAAGGACTGGGCCGTGGGCCAATCGCTGCCCCTGTTGGAAGATTTATTGACCGAAATCCCCGTCGAGTACCCGCCCTACGCCACCATGCCCACTGAGGCCCTGCGTCTTGAACTGGTGCGCCGGGCTGGCCAAGTGTTCAGTACGATCATCCACCAATATTCGGATCTGGCCATCAGCACGATCGACTCGTTCACCAACCGGATTGTGCAGTCTTTCACCAGAGATTTGGACATTTCGTTTAATTATGAGGTAGAGACCGAGACCGAGCCCCTGCTCGAGGAGGCCGTTCAGCGGCTGTTGGATCGAACCGGCGAAAAACGTGATGCCCAATTGACCTTGTGGCTCACCGAATTTGTCCAACAACAGGTGACCGATGAGCGGGATTGGAACATTGAACGCACATTGATCGATTTTGGCAAGTATATTTTCCGGGAGGATACGCGCCCGCTCATTGCGCAACTGGGCCATTTGAACAAAACCGATTTTCGGGACATCCGCGACGAGTTGTACCGCGCCCGCGCGGGTTTTGAAAAATATTTGGTCGAGCGGGGCCAAGCTGCCATGCACCTGATCGAGCGCAGTGAACTGACGGCCAGCAGTTTTTACCAAGTCACTAGTGGGATTTATGCGTTCTTTCTGCGGCTCGCCAACCGGGAGTTTGCCAATATTTTGGCCGATGGGGAAGGTTACGGAGCACATGTAAAGAAAACAATCAGTGAAAACAAGTGGTACGGTGGCAAAGCCAGTCATTCCGAAAAGTCGGCGGTGGACGGCATCAGCAGCAAGCTGGCCACGCTGTTCCACGAAATCATCACCTATCGGGATCGGCACTTGGGCAACTACCTCGTGGCTGGCTACGGCCTACAAAACAACTACCGGCTGGGCACCATCCATGAACTGGAACGCGAAGTACGGCAATTGATGATCGAGAAAAACAAGGTGCACATCAGTGAATTTAACCACCGGATCAACCAAATCGTCGAGAATGAACCAGTGCCCTACATCTATGAGCGGATGGGCGAAAAGTACAAGCACATCTTGATCGATGAGTTTCAGGACACTTCGCAGATGCAATGGCACAACCTGATCCCGCTGGTGGCCAATGCCCTGGGCTATGACCTTACCAGCATGGTGGTGGGGGATGCCAAGCAATCGATCTACCGCTGGCGGGGCGGCAACGCCGAACTGATCGTGGCCCTGCCCGGCGTGCCATCGGCCCTGCCCGGTTCGCCCATTGCCGTGGAGAGCCTGATTTTTCGCCGCCTCTACAGTGAACATTTCTTGGGCACCAATTTTCGGAGCCTGCCCCAAGTGATCGATTTCAACAATCATTTTTTTGACTTTGTGTGTCAACAAAACCAAGTCAATTTCCCTGAATTGGGCCGCTATTACGCCCAACACTCCCAGTTGGCACACAAGGCCGCCGGTGGCCACGTTGAGCTGTCGTTTTTGGCCAGCGGCGACAAATCGCCCAAGGTCGAGGAGTACCGGCGGCTCACTTTCGCGCGCTGCCGGGCCTTGGTGGACACGCTGGTGGGTGAGCAAGGCTACGAATTGGGCGACATTACCATCCTTTGCCGCCAAAACAGCAATGCCTCTTATCTGGCCGAACAGTTTTTGGCCCACCAATACCAAGTCATTTCCACCGAATCGCTACTGCTGTCCTACTCGCCCACGGTGTCGTTTGTCATCGACTTTTTGCGCGTGCTCACCCAGCCGGTCAACCATTTGCGCAAATCGGAACTGCTGTACTTTCTGTTCCGGCATTTCGCCCGGGATGGCCAAGGAAACAAGTACCGGGCCGAGACCCACGAGGCCGTGGCCCGGGCCAGCCGGGAAAATTCGCTCAAGCTTTTTTTTCTTTTTTTGAAGGAAAATTTCGGGGCCTCGCTCGTTTCCCGCAAGTTGCAATACCTATCGCTCTACGAAACAGTGGAAGAGCTGATCCGGGTGTTTGAACTCAACCGGGCACACGCTGAACAAATTTATTTGCAACGGTTGCTGGACGAAGTGGCGGCTTTTGGCCAAAACCAGAGCAACGATCTGCCCGAATTCCTGGAACATTGGGATCGCAAGTGCGACTCCATCTCGGTCAGCACGCCCAAGACCGGCAACGCGATCCAGATCATGACCATCCACAAGTCCAAAGGGCTGCAATTCCCGGTGGTGATCTTGCCCTTTGCCGACTGGGACACCACGCCCAAGAACGATAGCCGGATCTGGGCCGACTGGGCAGGCAATCAGCTGGTGCCGAAGCTAAAAACCGTGATCGTGCCCCTCAAAAAGGAACTGCTCCAAACAGAATTTGCCGAAATTTACCAGCGGGAAATCGAGGCCACCTTTATTGACTCCGCCAACACGCTTTATGTGGCCCTCACCCGGCCCGAAGAAAAACTCTACATTCTTACCAAGGGGGGTGATAAAACCGAGGGGAAAAAGATCCAGAAATGGCTGCGGGACTATGTCGCCAACCAAGAGCCCACTAAAGCCGATGCCATGGGCGCACATTTTGTGGTTCGGGCCGATGCTGGCCCCAAAACCGGCCAGGCCAAACCTGCAAGCGGGGGCGAATACCGCCTCACCCATTTTTTGAGCACCGAATGTCGCGATAAAATTCGGATGCGCCGCGACGACACGGGCATGGGCGAGCGCAAGATCAGCATCGAGAGCATGTATGAGGCCCAAAAGCAGGGCAACTTGGTGCATTACGCATTTGAGAAGGTAAAAACCCGGGGCGATATCGCCAAGGCGGTTCAGAAACTGATTTTTGCTGGGCTGATCGAGCCCGATCAACAGGCCGCAATGGTGGCCAAGATGGAAGCCGTGACCCAACTGCCCGAACTGGCCGACTATTACCACGCGTTGCCGCTGCGCAAGATCCTGAACGAAAAGGAACTGATAGTGCGCACCGGAAATTCAGAGGACAGCAAACGCCCCGACCGGGTGATCATCGATCCAGACTTGATCACCATCATCGACTATAAAACTGGGGCTGAACAACAGCCGAGCCATGTCAAACAAATCACTGACTATGCCAAGTTTATCCAGCAGATCCCGGCCTACCAAGACCGGCCGGCCCAGCGGTTGCTGGTCTATACCGAGGTGATGAAAGTGGTGCGCGTTTAACAGCGCGGGCCTATTCCCTTTTGGCCCCCAGATAGGCTTTGCCCAATTCAAAGAAGCCGAAGTTATCGCGATAGGCCCGCACAATGTGCGAAACGTACCGATCATAATACCGGGCAAACGCGGTGAGCATTTTGGCGCGAATTTCGGTATTTTCATCAAAAATTGCCAGAATGTTCACTTGGGCAATGACATAGATTTCACAGTTATCGGTCGCGGCAATGGCGTTAAAACTACGCTTGGTTCCTTCCAGCACGGCATTGTCGCCGAAAGAATCGCCAGTGCGCAGGCGGAGCAGCTCTTCAAACTTGTCCTGTACATCCAAGTTGAGGATGATTTCGCCCGATTTGATGATGTAGAGGGCTTGGCTGGGATCGCCCCGGAAAAAAATGGCTTCGTTGATGGCATACCTGCGCGGGTGCAGGTAGGGCAGAAATTCGGCCAGCTCGCTATCATTCATTTTCTCAAAGATCTGCCCTCGGCGCAGAAAACGAAAAATGACCCGTTCTTGGGGGGTAAAAACTTTGTTGGCGAAGAATTTGAACATGGTAGTAAATTTACGGGGCTAATCATCCAATTCAAACCCGATTGCGCAGCGCTCGCGATTTAATTTGGATAAATCGGCAATCGGGTCTATCTCTTTGGCCTTGGCTTCAAAACCAACCTTGCTTTTGAGCTTGCTTTGCCGGCGGTACATGGCCTCCAAAAACCGGCGCACATCTTCCAAATCTTCCAGTAGCAAGCCGGGGACCGCCATTGGCCGCCCCCGTTCATCTTTGGCCACCATGGTGAAATAGCTGGTATTGGTGTGCCGGCGCAATCCGGTTTTAATGTCCTCGGACTCCACCTTGACCCCCACCACCAGCGAAGTGTTGCCCACATAATTGATCGAGGCCATGAGCGTGACCAAGTCCCCCACTTGGATGGGATGAAAAAATTCTATTTCATCGATCGATACCGTTACACAAAAGCTGCCCGCGTGGCGAGAAGCGCAAGCAAAGGCCGCCCGATCCATCAGGGTAAGAATGGCCCCGGCGTTGATTTTGCCCTCAAAATTGGCGTTGTAGGGCATCATCAACTCGGTGATCATGGTTCGCGAGGCTCCAACGGGCTTTTTTTCTTCGCTCTGAAGCATGGTTTTCAAAAAGGGGAATGGTGGTTTACAATCCTTAAAAGTAGCCCTTTGTGCCCAATCCGTCAAACAACTTTGACAACTGAACCAAGATAAGTTGGGGAAAATTTAAAAAAAAAGGCTGCGAATGTTTGAGGTTAGCAAAACTACCCCTAATTTTGTGCCCGTATTCAATTATAGATTGACTGGTGGTGCAATGGTAGCACGTCTGATTTTGGTTCAGAAAGTTCCAGGTTCGAGCCCTGGCCAGTCAACCAAAAACGAAATAGTCCCGTCAAAGGGATTATTTCGTTTATAGGTGGCCCCTATTTGATCCTTGCCCACCCTCAGTTGCCACATTTACGCATCCAAACAGTTATGCCTGTCAAGATATTTTCCGGTTCTGGTTCGTTGGATCTGGCTGAAAAGATTGCCCATTCTTATGGTACCCCGCTAGGTTCAATGGATCGCCATCGCTTCAGTGATGGGGAGATTTCAGTGGCTTTCAATGAGTCCATCCGTGGGGAACACGTATTTTTGATCCAATCGACCAATCCACCGTCGGACAATCTGCTGGAGTTGCTGTTCATGATCGATGCCGCCCGCCGCGCTTCGGCCAAGCATGTCACCGTGGTGATTCCCTACTATGGTTATGCCCGCCAAGACCGCAAGGATCGCCCCCGGGTAAGCATTGCGGCCAAACTGGTGGCCAACATATTATCGGCTGCCGGGGCCAACCGGGTCATTACCTGTGACCTGCACGCGGGCCAAATCCAAGGATTTTTTGACATACCGCTCGATCACCTCAGTGCCAGCGTGGTTTTTGTGCCCTATATTAAGACATTGATCCTAAAAAACAACCTGAACACCTTGTTTGCCGCGCCCGATGTGGGCGGGGTAAGCCGGACCAGGACTTTTGCGGCGTATTTCAATGCCGAAATGGTCATTTGTGACAAATACCGCAAGCGGGCCAATGAAATAGCTTCGATGCAGGTCATTGGCGACCCCGAGGGAACCGATGTGTTCATGGTGGACGATTTGGTGGACACTGCCGGCACACTCTGCAAGGCCGCCGAGGTGCTCAAAGACAAGGGAGCCAAGTCGGTCCGGGCCATTGTTACCCACCCCATCCTGTCGGGCAAGGCAATGGAAAACATCGACAAATCGCAATTGGAAGAGTTGGTCATTACCGACACCATGGCCCTCAAAGTGGAGCACCCCAAAGTTAAAGTATTGTCAGTGGCCGATATGTTTGCCAAAGCGATCCGTAAAATCCATGACCAAGAGTCAATTAGTACTTTGTTTATTTAATTTTCATTTAACACTTTATTTACCATGAAAACGCTTGAGATTATAGGGTTTCAAAGAGCAAATCTCGGCAAGAAGGCGGCAAAAGATCTGCGGCTGGAAGCAAATGTGCCCTGCGTATTGTACGGGGGTGATCATCAGGTACACTTCACGGTGCCCATGATCCTGTTCAAGAATTTGATCTACACCCCAGAAGTACACCGGGTCGAACTCAACATTGAGGGAACGTTGCATCAAGCCATTTTGCAGGACATCCAGTTCCATCCCGTGAACGAAATGATCTTGCACGCTGATTTCTTGCAATTGTTTGAAGACAGGGAGGTCAAAATAGATGTTCCCTTACAATTGACCGGAGTGGCACCAGGCGTGCAAAAAGGGGGTAAACTAGTGCAGAAGGTAACCAAGGTGCGCATCCAAGCCTTGCCCGCCAACTTGCCCGATGCCATCAATATCGATATTTCGGACATGGATTTGGGCAAATCGGTTCGGGTCAAGGACATTGTACCGGAAAACTACAAAATCTTGTCCAGTCCATTGGTCACTGTGGCCACGGTATCTGTTCCAAGGGCATTGAAAAGCAGCAAATAAGTAAATAGCCCAACCATTTTTTGGCGCGCGCTCCAATTTTGTGGAGGGCGCGCTTTTTTTGAGTTAGGCTGCCAGTCTAGGCAGGCGGTAGGGCTTGCCCCATTGGCAGGCTAAAGCAGAAAATACTCCCTTTGCCCAACTCACTGCTCGCCCAGATATCCCCGTGGTTGTTTTCCACCATTTCCTTGCACAATAGCAGGCCAATGCCACTTTTATAACATCGCTCACCGGTAAAAGGAGATCGCAAATCAGTGAGTTAACAGTGATTAAATGTGGTGGGGTTTATTCAGTAACGATCAAGGAAAATATATGTTGGGTTGATACGCGGTCATTGTATGCTCTACCAATGTTCCCAAGTTCTTGGCCAAAGTAGCCATAAAATGAAATCCCCAAAACAGCGGCGTTTGGGTCAAGAAAAACAACCCGAGCCTTTCGCATGGGGCTTTGCTGGGTCTGGATGAGGTGCCCTGAATGCGCAAATTATGGAACTGGGCGTACCACGTATCAATGGCGGAGCAACCAATCAGCAGTTAAAATTGTCGCAGGTAACTGATTTTACCGATTAAATGCTGGCTTTCCTGCCGTTCGGTAGTGGTGAACCCTCGTTGGTTGAACACCAAATAAACAAAGGATAGCGGCTGAAATTCCCACGCCAAGCGCACATTCCACACATCACGCTGCTGAAGGGCATTAAACTGGTAGAAGCTAATCAATTGCAAACGTGGGTTGAGGGCCAGCCGGCTCTCGATGCCCCAGAGTTGCACCGTCTTGGTGGTGCGGTCAGCCCCCACTTCCCGGAAACGGTTGGTCTCGAAAGTAGCGGCCAGGGAAATGTGGGGAATGGGCGAGGCGCGCACGGTCATGCGCAAGTAATCCAAGTGGCCGTTATAATAGCCCCCAGTTTCAGCGTTCAGGTTATAGGAAATTTTTTTGGAACGGTCGCTCCCCATGATCAAATTGTAGCGCAGGTAGCGATACGTGCCCGGATCAATATTGACCCCGAGCGGACTAAACGGGCTGTCCAGTCGCTGGAAAGTAGGATTGGCAAACAGGCCCAGAAAGCCCCCGCTCTGGAGTGCGATCCAGATGGGGTTCATGGATACTTGCAGTTCTTGCAATTGACCGGTGGTGGCGTTGTGGTACATTTCGGTGAAAACCCCGGGCTCTAGCCCCCGGATAAACTTGGGCAACCATTTTTTGCGGAGCACAAAAAAGAAGCCGGGTGTGGTGGCAACCACATTGCTCCGCGACATGAAGCCGGTTTCTGGGGTAAACCCACTGGTAACGACCGACTGTGTGTACCAAGCCACCAATTGGTTGGAATTGTACTGAAAAGTGGTGAAGCCGGAGAACCCGCGCCCGGATCCATCGCTATTGGCCGATTGGATGGCCATAAAGTTCAGGTTGAGCGAGGGACTGAGCCGGAAAAAACCGTCCACTGCCCCCACTAAGTTGGCATAACCGGGCTTCCCATTGAGGGCATCGTTGTTTTTGAGGGTAAACAAGCCGCCGATCCGGTTCGCTTGGCCAATATTGCGGGAGTAGCGGCCCACGGCAAAAGTCGCGCCCGCTTGGGTGTCGTCCCCGCGCTGGCGCATGAGCAGGCCGCCGTAGTTGGTTTTGGTTGACCGGTAAACCAGCCGCGCCCCGGCATCAAGGGGGAGTGGGTTGCCCACCTCATCGAGCCCGATCCGGCGGCTAAAGAACGGCTGGATGCGCATGGCTCCCCCGACCAGGTTATCGGCGGGGGCCAGCCCAGCGGCAAACAAACTGGCATTTTCCAAGAAAAATTGCCGCCTTTCGGGAAAAAATACCGAAAACCGCGTGGCATTGTTCACTTGGCGGTCGGCATCTGCCTGGGCAAAATCGGTGTTGAGCGTCAGATCCAGCACGGTGTTGGGGTTGATGGCCCACTTGACCTCCCCGCCAATCTTGTGGTTCACTTGGCGATCATAGCCCACATCGGTGCCGTTGAACCGGTCATAAGCACTCAAGAAATAGGGCTGTACCCGGATGTTGGGCCGGGGTGGGGGTGGCTGAATGTCTTTTAGGAGGCCGGCGTATTCCATGCGCTGCGCACTAAAAGCGCGGGGATAGGGCGACCAGCCGGTCAGCTCATTGGTTTTGCGGCGGTTGCGAAAAAAATTGATCCCCCAAGATTGCCCCGCCTCGCTGTTACGGGGGTAGCGCAGGGTCTGCCACGGAATGGCGATTTCGGCCACCCAGCCGGAGTCGGCGCGGTGCGTGCGTACCCGCCACAGCCCGTCCCAGTCGGTGTCATATCGCCGATCGTCAAACGATAGCAGATCCCGCTGGGTAGCGTAGGGATTGGTCATAAACACCATCGCATTGCGTTTGTCGTTGAAGGCATCGATCGAAACCCCGAAAAAATCGTGGGACTGGAAATCAAAATCGCGCCTAAAGTCCGGGCTGCGGAGGGCTTTGCGGCCCAGAGAGTCTTTGGCAAAGACGGCCAAATACAAAAAGTTGCGGTTGTAGAGCAGCCTCACTTCGGTCTGCTGATTGGCTGGCTGGCCCTGAAAAGGCTCCACCTGCACGAAATTGGTGATCGGCTTGGCCAGTTTCCATTCATCTTCCGTCAAATAACCATCGACGAACACGTTCCGTTTGATTTCAGTGGCCCGGATTTCCCGGCGGATCGAGTCGGCTTTAAATACGTCTTGGGCAAAAAGTGACGCGCTCCAAAAAAGCAAGTTGAAGCTGAGAATGGCAAAACGTTGCATGGGTTGAACGAATGGGGAGAATAGCTGTACTGACAGGTTCAAAAAAGAAACTGCTGGTGCAATCGGGCAGGCCACTGGCCGTGAGTTGAGTTGATAATGCGTTGTAGGGCGCAAAAGTAGGAAAAAACCGGAAAAATGCGCAAGCCGCTTCCCGGTGGCAGGGCTTTTGCGCCAAAACAACAACTCGTTGATTGTCAATAAATTAAATTTGTATTTTTAACGACTTAATGATGGTAATTTATTCATAATTAAGTATTTACAATTTTTTGGTGTGGCAATGCTATCCCGGTGGCCTAAATTGCCAAGTCCGGTTTTTTTGCCAAAAATAGCGGAAGGCCATCAGCATGAACCCACTGCCAAGCAGGGAGACGACGTAGCTGGAAGTAATGAAAAAGTCCAGCCAACCAACTTGCGATTGGCCAAAATTTTTGTAAAACAACACCCCAATACTGCCCAGATACCCAACCGAATCGGCTAGATAAATCAAAAAGCCAACATTGCTCACATAGCGGAAAGTGGCAATGAGGCGGTCGAACAAAATGCTGTTGAACTGCACATAGCCCAAGTATAGCCCCAGCCCGACCAGTCCGAACCACCAAACGGGGGAAAGCCAGCCACGCTGAAAAGCCAACGTGCTGAGCCCGACCAAGGCAAAACCAGTGATAACAATGCAAAAATTGATCATGGTGGCCCGGTGGTTGTTTTTGATCAACATCATCAAGCTGATGACCAACAGCACCCCAAGGGCAATCGGGGTTTCGGTCAGGGTAAAAAGCTGCGACTGGCCGCCATAGCCCAGGGCCAGCAAAACCTCGGTGGCAAAATTGTCCCGAAAATCCCGGTAGGCCGTCAGCAGTACATACGCCAAAATGAGCAGCACCAGCCCCGGGAAAAAGGTGCGGAGGAATTGCCAGCGCTGGGCCGCGCTCATGGGTGCGCGCTTGGTGCGCAGGGCTTCATCTTCGGCCGTGGGCGGGGGCAGTTGATCCAGTAAATAGACCAGCCCCACCAGTGGCAGGGCAAACAGGCCGGCCACCGTCAGCGGCATCCAGAACTCAGAAATGCCCCAAGCCTGCATCACCCACAGGCCCATGCTTTTGGACAGGCCCGAAGAAAAGATGAAACCAGCCGAAAGCCCAGCGGTGAGCACCTCGGTGGAGCGGCGGCCCTCCAAATAGCCCAGCATAAAGCCCCATCCCATGCCCAGCGGCAACCCGTTGAGGAACAGAAACACAATGTTGTAAGGCACTGGCACCAAGGCAAAGCCCGCTAAGGCTGCCCCGGCCGCGCCGGCCATGATCAAAATGCCAATGGCCCGCTTTTCGCCCGACATTTCCGAAATTACCTTGACCCCGATCCATTTGGAAATCATATAGCCGACCACTTGGGCCGTAATCAGCCAAATTTTATAGTCAATACCAGCAAATTGTAGGCCCGTAAAAGTGGCGGCGGTGAAAGGTTTGCGGAAAGCAAAGATGCAAGTGTAGGCACTGGCCGCCACCAACGAGGCATACAGCGCGAAAACCACGGGGCTGGCCCGGGACAGCCAAGCGGTGAGGGTAGCATTTTTCATGCGGAAAGGTAAGCAGAAAATTTGCTGGCTGGGTGGCCTGCTCATTTCTGGCCCTCCGCCCCGGCTCTGCTTGCCTGATTCGAGTATTTTTATCGGGCCAACCAACCAAAACCGGCCTAACTTTGTAACTTTATTTACTGGAACAGAACGCGCCTCGGTATTGGCTACATTCGGTTCATTGCAAACTAAGACAATACGAATCCGGCCCAAGTGGAGGACAGCGAATTAACACATATCATCCAGGGGTGCTTAAAGGAAAAGCGTGAGAGCCAAAAGCTTCTCTATGAGAAGTTTTATGGTTATGGAATGAGCTTCTGTTTGCGATACTCCAAAAACATGGATGATGCAGTTGAGATTTTGAACGACGGTTTTTTGAAGGTATTCAACAACTTGAAAACGTTTGATTTGGATAGACCGTTCAAACCGTGGTTCAAACGGATCGTGATCAATACAGCCATTAACCACTTGAAGAAAAACGAAAAGTATATGAACAACGAGCGGCTAGACGGGGTGGAACAGCCCTTTGCCATGGAAAACATCCTTAGCAAGATTGGTTACGACGAAGTGCTGCTGATGATCCAAAAGTTGTCTAATGCCTATCGGACAGTGTTCAACCTGTACGTTATCGATGGCTACAAGCACGAGGAGATTGCCAATATGCTCGGGATCAGCGTGGGGACTTCCAAGTCCAACTTGTCCAAGGCACGAGAGAAATTACAAGGAATGGTGAAAGAAAAGTTGGGTTCAAACTATGTATAATTTTTCGGACGACGAACTGGACGCATTTTTCCAAAAAGCCACGGAGAGCAACAAATTGGGGTTCAATAATGGGGCTTGGCAGAAAATGGAACAAAAACTCGACAGGCAAAAGCGGTTGCGCTTCCTGTTCTGGGGATGTTCTGGTGCGTCCATTCTGGTAACTTTGGTGGCCGGCTTAATCTGGTGGGGGGCGTTTCGCTCTGGTCAGCCCGCCTCCGATATGACCGACATCACTCCGCCGCAAGTGACCGGACAGTTGTCTGTGCAGGGTGGCCAATCAGCCATTCGCAATGGGCAAGCAGATCCCATTGATGTGCGCAATGGGGCAACCGTCCCCGATTCATCGGCCCACGGTGCTGAACCTACAATTGAACGATTGAAGTCCCCCGGCGGAAAAATAGGAACGACCGATCAGTCCAGTTCAAAAAATTCAATCAAAACCGATCAGCAAACCATCGGATCAGTCAAGAAACCATTACGTCAATTAAATCGGTTGAATGGGAACAAGCGCCCGGCAGTGGTACAGACCACGGCGCAGCTAGAAGTTCCCCCTGTTTTGTCTGTACCAAACCCTCAAGTTGTGTTCGACCAGCTAAATTATCTGAGCCAACAACCACTTTTACCAATGTCGTCGCCCAAATTACTGGCGATCAGCGTGACTGGACCACCGGTCGAGGCCATTATATCCACGGTGGATCCAATGGCCGTTATTGCCACAACCTCACTGCCCCGGTTGGCAGTGGGGTTGCTGGTCTCCCCAGATTTGAGCTACACCGACATGGGGGATGTGGGCTCGCCCGGCTTCAAGTTTGGCTTGGAGACCGAACTCCGCCTGACCCGCAGCTTGAGCGTGGCCACTGGCCTGATCTACTCCCAAATGCGCTATCAAACTGCTCCAGAAAATTATAAGGCACCTTATTCTGGCTTTTGGCCGGGCGGACAAAAACCATTCGGGGCTTCGGGCCAGTGTGCTGTACTCGAGCTCCCGGTCAATTTGCGGGTTTCCTTTGCCCAAAACCCGCATCGGCGTTTCTTTGCTGGGGTCGGCTTGTCTTCCTACCTGATGCTGACCGAAGATTACACTTTCAACTATTACAATGTCACCAATAACCGGTATTGGAACTGGAAGTATGCGGTGAACAACCAAAGCCGGCACTGGTTCGGCATTGTCAATCTTTCGGTGGGTTACACCCGTCAGTTGAGCCCACGCCTTGGCTTGCAGATTGAACCCTTTGTCAAGGTGCCGCTTGCCGGCGTTGGCATGGGCAAGATCAACCTCAATACGGCTGGCGCCTTTTTCTCAGTGCGCTACGGTTTTGGCCGGCCCAAGCGATGAGCCCTCGCTAAATCTGGGAACGGGTCAAAAATAATTGACCGGATTGGTATTGACCGCCGAGATGATGATACGTTCGTTCGGGAACGTGCCGGCCAGCTTTTCCCACAGCAATTCTTTGGTGTAAACCTCACTTTCATAATGGCCGATATCCGCGATGACAATCTTGCCATCAGCATCAAAAAATTCGTGGTATTTATAGTCCGCACTCACAAAAAAATCGGCCTTCGCGCCAATGGCGTGGTTGAGCAGAAAACTGCCCGCGCCCCCGCACACCGCCACCCGGTGCACATCACGCCCCCGGAGTGCAGTGTGCCGAACCACCGATAGCTGGAAGCGGTCTTTCAACAATTGGAGAAAGGCCGTTTCCGGCAGCGGGGTTGGCAATTCGCCCACCATGCCCGCACCTACCTCTTGGTGAGTGTTTTCCAGCAAATGAACATAATGCGCTACTGCTTCGTAGGGATGGGCTTGGCGCATGGCAGCCAGCAATTGCGCCTCCAAGTGTCCGGGAAAAATTACTTCGATCCGGTTTTCCGCTACTCGTTCCGGCTGGCCACGCTGCCCCAAATATGGATTGGCGCGTTCGTTGGGCTGGAACGTGCCCTGGCCCGATACCGTGAAACTGCAATGGCTGTAATTGCCGATCTGTCCCGCCCCGGCTCCCGCCAGCGCATCAAGCAGGGTTTGGGTGTCGGCCAGAGGCACAAAAACCGTTAATTTTTTAAGTAAATTGCGTTTGGGAACCAACAAACGGCGGTTGAGCAGGCCCAGCTTGTCGCTGATTTTGGCGTTGACCCCATTTAGTACATTATCCAAGTTGGTATGGATGGCGTAAATGGCAATATCGTTTTTAATCGCTTTGATGATGACCCGCTCCACGTAGTTGCGGCCAGTGATTTTTTTTAGGCCCGAAAAAACGATGGGATGGTGGGCCACCACCAAATTGCAACCAAGGGCGATGGCTTCGTCAATTACTGGCTCGATTGCATCCAAGGTGATCAAAATACCGTTTACCTCTGCTGGTGGATTGCCAGTGATCAACCCAGCATTATCGTAACTTTCTTGATAGGACAAAGGTGCTAACTGTTCCAAATGGTGAGCAATGTTGGCAATCGTTGGCATAAGGTTATTCTTTAAATTCAAAAAATGTTTTGTAAACCGCCAGATTCGCTTCATTGACCACCAACTGAAGGCTATCAATATATTCGTGCAGCCCGTTATCAATTATTTCATCTACATTGGTGTAATAGAGATCGGCCCGGTGAACAGCCAATTTTTTGGCGGCCCCGTTGGTGGGGGAAGTTTTTTGAAGCAGCCCAATCCGCTTGACCGACTCAAGGGCGTGGTGCAGGCAGTAATAGACCGACCTAGGGAACAAGCGATCCAAAATGAGGAACTCAACAATTTTTTGCGGGGTCAGTTGGCCGTATTTCCGGCGGTACATCATGTAGGCACTCGTCGACTTGAGCACCGTCGACCACTGGAGAATGTCCACCATTGATCCTACAGCCTTGGAATCGGGCAAAATAATGAAATACTTAACATCCACAAAGCGCGCAGTCATATCGGCCCGCTCCAAGAAGCGGCCCAAACGCCCAAAGTACCAGCCTTCATTGTGGGTGATGGTCGCGTCCTCAATGCCCGTCAAAAGTTCACTGCCCGATTTGATTTCCTTCAAGAACTCGCGGGGACTGCGCAAAATCTGCCCTTTCCGATCCTTGGCCTCTTTCACCCGGAGATAGAAACCGTTCAAGTGTTCCCACATCTCGATCGACATGTTCTCGCGGATAGTCCGGGCATTCTCGCGGGCCGAATTGATGCAGGAAATAATCGAATTTGGATTTTTCTCGTCAAAAATCATGAAATTGAGGACGTTTTCCTGGGTATAGTCTGCCTTGCACAGTTCCTCGAACAGTTCATCATCGGCGGTTGTTTCCAGAATCGGTTTCCATTGGACATCATCTTGTTGGTTGGGCATTTCCAGCGCCAAGTTAAAATTGACATCAATGAAGCGGGCGTAGTTCTCGGCCCGCTCGATGTAGCGGTTGATCCAGTAAATGGAATTGGCGACTCGGCTTAACATAGGCAATGGGGTTATAATCAAATAGGGACCACAATTATTTTGCACCTAGATCCACCACGCGGGGTCACCGCGATGCTTTGCGCGGGATTTGCCCCCCGACCAGCGTGCAGGCAGAGGCGACATTGCTGTGGTATTGCCCCGAAGGTAATAAAAGCATTAAACAAAGAAAACACTTTTGTTTTAAGTAGTCAAGCTTTATTTTTAACTTAGATCCAACCCTTTGAACAATGAATGTCCAAATCGCCCCTTCTTGGAAGGCCAAACTAGCGGTAGAATTTGAAAAAGCCTATTTCCAGCACTTGACCGCCTTTATCAAACAGGAGGTGCAAGCGGCCACGGTGTATCCGCCGGGCAAGCTCATTTTCAATGCTTTTGATAAATGCAGCCTTGAGGAAGCAAAGGTGGTCATCATCGGGCAAGATCCTTATCATGGTCCCGGCCAAGCCAATGGCCTGTGCTTTTCGGTCAATGATGGTGTGCCCACACCCCCCTCATTGGTCAATATTTTCAAGGAAATCAACACTGATCTGGGCAAGCCGATCCCCAAAAGTGGGAACCTTGAGCGTTGGGCACAGCAAGGGGTGCTCATGCTGAACGCTACCCTTACCGTACGGGCCAACTCGGCCGGATCGCACCAAAAAAAGGGCTGGGAGGAGTTCACCGATGCGGTGATCCGCACGGTGGCCGAGGAAAAAACCCACCTTGTTTTTATGCTCTGGGGCAAATATGCCCAAGACAAAGGACGGCACATCGACCGGTCGCGTCATTTGGTGCTAACTGCCAAGCACCCTTCGCCCATGTCGGCCAATTATGGGGGCTGGTTTGGTTGCAAGCACTTCAGCCAAGCCAATGACTACTTGCGTGGCTTGGGCCTGACGGAAATTGATTGGTAGTTCTGCTTGCTTTCCTTTGGAAAACAGTAAAAAATAATCAATGAGTCATGTTAACTAATCAAAAGTCATTTTGAAAGACAAAAAAATTATTCTGGGGGTTTGTGCCAGTATTGCCGCCTATAAATCAGCCCAACTGGTTCGTTTATTGATCAAAAAAGGGGCCGAAGTACAGGTGATCATGACCGAGGCCGCCCACACGTTCATTGGTCCGCTCACGCTGGCCACCTTGTCCAAACGACCAGTACTGTCCGAATTTATGGCGGATGCCGCCACCGGGCAATGGAACAACCACGTGGATCTCGGCCTGTGGGCAGATGCGCTGGTAGTGGCTCCGGCCAGTGCAAACACATTGGCCAAAATGGCCAATGGCCTGTGCGACAACCTTCTATCAGCGGTTTATCTCTCGGCCCGTTGCCCAGTTTGGGTGGCCCCGGCCATGGATCTGGACATGTACCTCCACCCGGCCACGGCGGCCAATATGCAGCGGCTCTCTGCTTTTGGCCACCACTTGATCGAGCCCGGCACGGGCGAACTGGCCAGCGGATTGCACGGTCAGGGGCGGCTGGCCGAACCGGAGGCGATTCTGGCCCAACTAGAAACTTTTTTTGCGCAAGTTGCCCTTCCCCTTTCATTGGCCGGCCATCAGGCGCTGGTCACGGCTGGGCCGACGGTGGAACCCATTGACCCGGTGCGGTTCATCAGCAACCACTCTTCGGGCAAAATGGGCTACGCTATTGCTGAGGAGTTGGCCAAACGCGGGGCCGAGGTCACGCTCGTATCGGGGCCGACCCAGCTCCATCCCGTGCACCCGCGCATTACCCGCCTATCGGTGCAAAGCGCCGAGGAAATGTTCAATGCAGTGATGCAACACCTGCCCGCGAGCCGCTTGATTGTGCAGGCGGCGGCGGTGGCCGACTACACGCCCCAAGTGGTGGCCAATACCAAGATTAAAAAGCAGGGATCCAATTTGACCTTGGAACTGGTCAAGACCCGGGACATTGCGGGCGAGACGGGCAAACGTCTCCGGCCCGGCCAATTACACGTTGGGTTTGCCTTGGAGACCGACCGGGAGCTGGAAAATGCGCAGGACAAATTGCTCCGCAAAAACTTTGATTTTATCGTGCTCAATTCCTTGCGCGACGCCGGGGCCGGCTTTGGCCACGATACCAACAAAGTGAAGTTGGTGCGCCGCCACGGCCCGGCACTAGATTTGCCCCTGTTGTCCAAGACCGAAGTTGCCCAAAAAATAGTAGATTTGATGGAAGCGACTTTGGGGAAAGTCAGGGAATCGGAAAATCCAACCTCATTTTAAAACAAAGAAATGAAAAAAATAGCTTTTGTGTGTTTTTTCTGGGCGATTGGGGCCTTGACCAGTTTAGCCCAAGAGTTAAATTGCAATATTATTATCAATGATAGTCAGGTAAAAACCCAAGAACGCCAAATAATCGTTCAAATGCGCGACGCAATCCAGCAGTTTGTGAACACCACCCGCTGGACCACCGAGAACTATCGCCAGCAAGAGCGCATTGCCTGTACGTTCCAGATCACGCTGCTGGAGGCCTCGAACGTGGCCGAAGGGAAATATTCCGCCAATGTGCAAATAGTCTCCCGGCGCCCGGTCTATGGTACGGATTATCAAACCGTCCTGCTCACTTTCTTTGACCGCAATTTTGTCTTTGAATATACCTTGGCCCAGCCGATGATTTTTACCGAAAATGTGTATTCAACCAATTTGACTGCCATGTTGGCCTATTTTGCTTACACTATTCTGGCTTTGGACAATGACTCATTTGCCAATTTGGGCGGATCGCCCCAGATTGAACGGATGCTCAATATTTTGAACAATTCCCAGTCGGCCAATGCCTCCGGCTGGAGCGGCAGCGACAGCCGGAACCGTTCGCTGATTGTGGAAAACTTGAACAACCCCCAATTGACCCCTTTTCGGGAAGCCTATTACATTTACCATCGTCAGGGTTTGGACATGTTCGCCAGCAAGCCGGATGAGGGACGAAAAGCGATGTTGGAGGCTCTCAAAAAAATTCAAGAAGCGAACAGTGTGCGCCCCAACTCGGTGATGATCAACGCTTTTTTTGATTCCAAGGTCATGGAACTGGTCAATATTTTCTCCCAAGGCGATCCCGTGGTGCGCAAGGAGGCGCAGAAGTTGCTCATGCGCCTTGACCCTCTCAACACTACCCGCTATCAGCAGTTGGTGAAGTAAAAGCGATACGGAATATATTTTTGAGCAATACCGACAATGCTAGCATTAGTTTACGCAAATTGCTACTGGAGAACTACAACCTGCATATCGTGCTGAATTTGCCCAGCGGCACATTTACTGGTGCTGGGTAAAAACGGTGGTCTTGTTTTTTGAAAAAGGCAGCCGCACTAAAAAAGTTTGGTTTTACCAACTTAACTTGGGCAGAAACCTTGGCAAAACCAATGCCCTCGATGAAATAGACCTGAAGGAATTTGTATGGTTGAACTCGCTAAAAGTGAAACGGAAACTTCTGGAATCTGAGTGTAAGCAACATTGACCAAAGCACATGAGACCTTTGCGCTAAGAATCCAATTAAGAAAGAGGAAGCAGGTCTGAGGGAGCCCGAAGAAATATTGAAAGAAATGAAGAATTTGGATTTGGAAACTATGAGAATACTTTCAAATATTGACATCTTATTACTTGAATCAAATGAGAATAGATACACTAAGGATTAAAAATTTCAAAGGGTTTTCTGATTTCAGCATCAGCTTTTTACCCGAGCATAAGGTACACATTATTTACGGTGTCAACGGTACTGGTAAAACTTCTGTACTGGAAGCCTTGGGGCTGGCAGCCGGAACTTTTTTTATGAAGTTACCCGAAGTAGAAAAGCGAAATTTAGATAAGGATGAAATTAGATTGGAAGAACATCTGGCTAATCTGGAATATCAGTTTCCGGTCGAGATTTGGGCACAAGGCACAGCACTTGCCAAAAAATGGAATATCCACCGAGATTCTGATTCAGTGGAAGGTGGATTAAAAGAAAAGAAGGCTAAGGAAATGGTAAAACTCTCAAGAGAAGCAGCAACCATTGTGCAGGAAGGAAAAAAAGAAACCTTACCAGTTGTTGCCTATTTCTCTTGTAGGCGACTTTTTAACGATAGGAAGAAAACAACCAAAAAACCAATTGGAAGACTTCTAGGCTATTTCAATGCCCTTAATGATACTAGTATAAAGAACGAGATAGAAGACTGGTTTGGCGATAAAACAACGCAAATGGTTAACAAAATTTCATCTACTGGTCAGCCATATCGGGAGCCAGCTTTGGAATCTCTTTATAGCGTTCTCCTTTCTGTAATTCCTGGACTATATAAACGGGCCTACTATTATAAACCAGATGCTGACAATAGGTTAGTCTCAGGCTTCTTTTTTGAAAATAATGAACAAAAGAAATTTCCCATTCAGTTAATGAGCGACGGGTATCGTAATCTATACTACTTAGTTTTGGAAATTGCTTGGAGAGCCTGGATGCTCAATGGTGAATTTCTGACTGGGGAATTCAATCTTAAAACTTCTGGATTGGTTTTAATTGACGAAATTGACCTGCACCTGCATCCCAAACTACAGATGGATATTCTCGCGATTCTAACCCGAATTTTCCCTGAAATCCAGTTTATGGTTACTACCCATAGTCCCGTGGTATTGGGTTCTGTTAAGGCTGAAGTCTTGAAGTTTGAAAACGGAAAGCTGGAACCCTACACCACTTATGGGCAAGATGCCTCCTACACCATTCGGCATTATATGGATGCCCAAGACCGAAATGAAAAGGCTCAAAAGGAAATTGAAAGATACTTTGAGCTTATTAACAATGGTCAAGGAAGAAGCGAAGAGGCTAATAAGCTAAAGGAAAAAGTACTACAATACGACAAAAGCCTTGTGGCGGAAGGCGACTTACTTATCACGTTTCAAGAGGTCTGACAATGTTCTTCATCGAGAAGACAAAGAGCAAAAGACTCACCTCCACAAAATAGTTTCAATAATTTTGATTATGTTATTCATACAAAAGTCAAGCGACAATAGAAGCGCCTTTAATAAAATCGTTGCCAGATTTTCCACCTACAAGCAATTGAGTGAAGCTGGGGAGGCAAGGGACCGAGCGAAGCAAATTCTGCTGAATGAACAGCGGTTTCTATGCCACTTCTGTGAAACAAAGCTAACAGTAAGCACTGCCACGATAGAACATTTCAAACCAAAAGCTATTTATGCAGATTTGGATCGAGACTACGATAATCTATTTGCTTGTTGCACCATCTGCAACAACCGAAAAGCCAATCACCTTTTTCCAGCCTATATTTTTGACCCAAGGCTTGATTTTAGGATCCTTGTTCGGCCTGATAAGTTTCTTTTTGAATATGGGCTTGGGTATCTTTACCAACCTGAAGGGCCTCGTAACTGTATTCTGAAATGCATAGACCTGGATAAATACCCAATTACCAGCCGAGAACCAAGCGCCGATCATTTTCCTGGTTCCGATTATTGGGCTAAGGTTTTGAACCACTATGCATTGGATTTATTACACCTAAATAATAGTAAACGATTGGCAGAGCCTAGACGGGCAATTTATAAAACACTTATGAAAAAGTGCACAACAGCTAAAACAGACGAGCTTTTGGATATACTAAAAAATCTTTTGAATCCAAAAAATCAGGATTATGAAGAATTCATCAGTCTTAAAGCGGCTCTTCTTTCGAAATGTTTAAGGAAACGAAATGCCAACCTTTCAGCAAATTTTTTTGACATATAATTTTCAAGTATCTCGGCTGTTCTGTTGTCATAATTCCTGACCTTTAACAAAGTTGCCTTAAAAATTTAACCTATGACCAAAAAAATTATTGAGACTGAAACTAAAGCCACAACTTTGTCAGAAGGTTGGGCTATCATTCTCCTTCGAGTGGGATAATTTGTAAGCGCGGCTTTGCCTTTGGCCCACATCATAGGTGGTGCCCCAAAGCACGATCAGCCCATAGCCAACGGCCATGATCCCGATGCACAGCGCGTGGGTGCGCACCCGGCCGATTTTGCGGGCCAAAGGCTCCAGCACTGGGGCGGGCAACAGAAAGCCGACGGTGTTGAGCACGGCAAACGAAATGGCAATGGTTTGGCCAATGGAATCGTCGGTCATGACGGGTAGTTCGTACTTGATATAAGCGAAAATATAGACAAACATGGTTTGCACCCCCAACCAAGTAAAAGCATGGGCCAAATAGAGTTTCATCAGTTCGTTCCATTGGATGGGTACTTTTACGGGTGGGGCGGCATCGGTGGTTGTTGACTCTGCAACTAGGTGGCGTGGCTCGGTGATCAGAAAAGTGGGGATCAACGAAAACACCAGCACCAACCCGATCCCAAAATAGATCAGGGTGTAATTGCCAAAAGTAGCACTGATCACATAGGCCAGCACCCCAAACATCCCCGAAATGGTCTGCATCCAAGTGTAGCCCCGGGTGCGGTACTTGCCCTCGGGCGTGGTGTCGGCAATGATGGCGCGGGTGGGGTTGAAACTCACGTTGATGGCCAGATCGAGCGTGAGTGCCACCCCCGTGGCCACGATGATCATATTGGCAATGCCCAAACCGTGGCTCACCTCATCTATATTGGGCAGGGCCAGCATCATGAGGGCGGCGATGGTGCCGCCAATCAGGATAAAGGGCCGCCGCCGCCCTTGCCAAAACCAAACTCGATCGGTCAATAGGCCGACGATGATTTGGCCAAAAATACCGGCCAACGGACCAGATAGCCAAACATAACCCACTTGCTCAATATCAAGGTGATATTTGGTGCTCAAGATCCAGCTCAGGGCCGAAATTTGGACCGAGAGCGCAAAGCCCATGGCCGTGGCCGGTAAGCTCAGAATGGCAAAGAAAGTGTTGGTCAGGTTTTTCTGGATGGTGAGCATGGTCGTTGTTTCAGTTTCAGGTTTGCGTAAATCTATCAAAACAAAAATGACATTAGCGCAAAGCCAGCTTTTTTCTTCTGGCGAGTGCATTGGCCCAGATTTCCCTTTTTACCAGATGCCCATGTAAGGTTTTGCCGTGGGGGGAAGATTCACCGCCCAAATGTTGGCGCCAAGTGGGAACCAGCAGGGTGGACTGCCCATGCTAAAACCCACTCGGCACTGATTTTGAAGGATAAACACGAACGGAAATAGTACCTAGCTAACCAAAACTGCCGGCCTCCCAAGCCAGCATCAAGACATGAGACCAACCTTGCGAAACCTTATCGGTAGTGTAGTACTTTGTTTGTGGGCGATATTGCCAGCATTGGCCGATGATTACATCGTGACCGGCAAAGTGGCCGACGAATCGGGCAAGCCATTGACCGGGGCCAAAGTATCGGTGGACGGCAGCGCTTTTGCCGATGTGGACAAAAACGGGATGTTTAGCATCCAGCTATCCCGAAAGGCCAATCGCACCCCCGAAGTGCGGGTCCTCAGGAAGGACATGAAACCAAAACAAATCGATTTTAACCCAACCACCCGAGTGTTATCGGTAACGCTCCAGCCTGCGCCCAATTATTTTCAGGGCCAAGTGCTCGATGCCCAGACCAATCCCTTGGCCAATGCCTTAGTAAATATCACAGGGCTGAAGGAAACAATCAAAGCCGATGCCTTTGGTTTTTTTGGCATAACCTTGCCCACTTCGCTACAAGTAAGTAAAAGCACAAAATTTATGGTGAATGGCCGGCCGATCATCCAGGCCACCGTGAAAGAAAACCTCAACTTTGTGCTCATCATTGGGGATAAACAGGCCGAAAAACCGCCGCTAAAAGATGACGTGAGTGTAACTGTGTATGATGAAGAGTACCTGCCCATGCCCAGTGTCAAGTTTATGGTGGATGGCAAAGAATACTTGACCGATGGCAGTGGCAAGTTTGCCATCAAAGCCTCGATGGTTGATGTGGGCAAATTTTCGGTGGATGGTTACGAAATAGCCACTTTTGACTTTGATAGCGAGGGCAACTACGTGTTTATCGTGGTCAAGTCGGAAAATAGCACTGGGGTGCCGCCCACCCGCGAACCCGTTGACTCGATGGTGATCGATTACCGCAATGATTTTTATGGCGTGATCAATGAGCTGGAACTGCGCAAGCAATCATTGGCCGAGCGGGGCGACAAGATTAGGGAAGAAATGGAGCGGATCGCGGGCAAACTTTCAACCGAAAAAAACATCAATGACCAGCAGCGCAGCAATTTGAACAAATATTTGAAAAATTTGGAGACCGCACTGGTTACCAATGACTTGGCTTACGAAGATGCCGCCGCCAAGTCGCGCAAGATTGTAGATCAGTTAAAATCTACCCTGCTGCAAAAAGATGAGACCATCGAGGTAATCGAAGAGAACCGTCAAGATACCTTATTCATCTTTTATGTAGTGGCCGGGGTCGCTCTGGCATTGCTCATCATCGCGGTGATCTATTATCGATTGGCCAACAAGATCAACAAGCAAAAGGAGGAAATCCAGGAGCGGAACCAAGAACTCGAGCAGGCCTACCGCAATATCAAAACCATTAGTGATGTTGGGCAAAAGATAACCGCTTCGCTGGATTTCAAAACCTTGATCAATACTGTAAATGCCAATCTGGCCACCGTGATTGACTCCTCGGCCTTTGGGGTCGGGGTGGTCAACGAAGCCGATCAAAAGATCGAGTTCATGGATTTTATCGAAAACGGCAAAAAGCAGACCTTTCACTACGAAAAAATTGATGATAAACACAAATTTTCAGTTTGGTGCATTAAAAACCAAAAAGAAGTCATCATTCAGGATTTGGCTACCGAATGGAAAAAATATTTGAACGTCAGCCATTACCCCGTGACCAGCGAAATGCCCAAATCGTTGATTTATTTGCCCTTGCTGCGCAACCAAAAAGCGATCGGCACGGTTACGGTGCAGAGCCTGAAACAAAACGCTTATTCGGAGATTGATGTCAAGATTTTGCAGGCTTTGGTGTCCTACATTTCCATCGCCTTGGACAATTCGAATGCGTACGAAATCATCAAGCGGCGAAACAAGGACATTACCGACAGCATCCGCTATGCCCAAACCATCCAAGATGCCATTTTGCCCAGCCCCCGACTATTGCAAGACACTTTGGGGGAGAATTTTGTCGTTTATCGGCCCAAAGACCTGGTATCTGGGGATTTTTACTGGCTCAATCGCGTCTCGCCATTGTCCCCTTCCTATTCTGAGGATGACACCGCGCACCATTCTGCCGTCCAGCACGGGGAGAAAGTATTCTTTGCCGTGGGCGATTGTACCGGCCACGGAGTCCCAGGAGGTTTTATGTCCATGATTGCCAACCACTTGCTCATTGAACTCGTGGAAGTAAAGCGAATGGAAGACCCCGCCCAAGTATTGGAACAACTGGACATCAGGGTGCGCCAAGCACTAAAGCAATACGATAAAGTAAACGATGATGGCATGGACATTTGCTTGTGCCAGATCGAGAAATTGATGGATGCCGAAGGCAACCCGACCGGGCAAACCAAGCTTTTATTTGCCGGGGCCCGCCGGTCGCTCTATTGTTATTTGAAACGGGAGCAGCGGCTGGACACCATTAAGGGCAACCGCACTTCGGTCGGTGGCCTGCAGCGCAAGGAAACAGCTTTTGTCAGCCGCGAGATCGTGCTCAACCAAGGGGACATCGTCTATATGCTCACCGATGGCATGGCCGACCAAAACAATGCTGGCCGCCAAAAGTATGGCACCCGCCCGCTGCGCGATCTGCTGGAGGCCAATGCTGAACTGTCGTTGGCCAAGCAGAAAGAGCTGATCGAGGAATCGCTCCACCTGCACATGAAAGGCGTGGATCAGCGCGATGACATCACCATCATTGGGTTCAGGATATAGTGCCCAAATTCGGCCATAAGTCACTCAATTTACCGGAGCGAATCTGGCACCAACCGCTCAACTTGCGCGGGAATGCCGAAACTAGCTCAATGATTTAAGTGGTAGTGGGCCATCTGATCCGAATGTCGAATGTGTCAAATCCACATTCAGCTTTTGCCGGCTTTTCCGCTGCCACTTGCACCAGCACCAAACTGGGGATCTTGCTGTAAAATCAATGGGCCAAGGCCGGGCGGGGATCACAATCCCTGCCCGGCCTTGGCTTTGCTGCCAGAAGTTGGTAATTTTAACCCAAATAAGCAACCACATGAACGCGGCAGACCTTCAGTTAAGCCCCCAAAACCACCGGGCCATTGCCCAGCTCATCACCCTGGCCGAAAACCAGCCCGCGCAATTCGCCGAGCTGGTGGCCCGTGCGCCCATCTTGGCGGGCCAAAAGTTGCCCCATGCCCCGGTCTTGGGCATTACGGGCACTGGCGGGGCGGGCAAATCGTCGCTGGTGGATGAAATTGTCCGGCGCTTTTTGCTGACCTACGAAGCTAAAAACATCGCCATCATTTCAATCGATCCGTCCAAGCGCAAAACGGGCGGGGCACTGCTGGGCGACCGGATCCGGATGAACAGCGTGGATCACCCCCGCGCCTACATGCGCTCACTGGCCACCCGCCAGAGCAATTTGGCCCTCAGCCGCCATGTCCAATCGGCCATTGACATTTGCCAAGCCGCTGGTTTTGACTTCATCATTGTCGAGACCTCGGGCATTGGCCAGTCCGATACCGAAATTGTGGAACATTCAGATCTTGCCCTCTATGTGATGACCAGCGAATATGGCGCGGCCACCCAATTGGAGAAGATCGATATGCTGGACTTTGCTGATTTGATCGCCATCAACAAATTTGACAAGCGCGGCTCGCTCGATGCCCTGCGCGATGTCAAGAAGCAATACCGCCGCAACCGCAACCTGTGGGACGTGACCGAGGAGTCGCTGCCCGTGTATGGAACCATTGCCAGCCAATTTAATGATCCGGGCACCAACCTGCTGTTTGAGCAATTGATGAAAAGTATTTTTGTCAGGATGGGGGAAAAGCCAACCGGAAATACCCAGTTGGCTTGGCTCGTTGGGCCATGGGCAGAGCGTGATCCGGCTCCGACCGAGGCAGGAGGGACAGTCCCAGCCGGCTTGATCCCCCCGGATCGGGGGCGCTACTTGGCCGAAATAGCCGAGACCAGCGAGGCGTATGACCAGTTTGTGGCCGAACAGACCACCATTGCCCGCCAACTGTACCAACTCAAGGGGACGATCGACCTGCTGCGGGCTGGAGTTGGCCAAAGAAAAATCGGGTTTGTGGAGCAATCGGGCAGCTTGATCCATGCAGTCGCCTATGAGGAAGGGGAACCCGCCTACCTTATGGATTTGGTGAACAAATACCAAGAACTGGAAAAACGGCTGGATGCTGAGTGCCGCCGGTTGCTGCAAGACTGGCCTGCCATGCAACGCCGCTACCGGGCCGACAAATACCAGTTTCAGGTCAGGGACAAAGTGCTGGAACAGGATCTCTATACCGAGAGCCTGTCGCACCTCAAAATCCCCAAAGTGGCCTTGCCCAAATACCAAGATTGGGGCGACCTGTTGCTGTGGCTGCTCACCGAAAATGCGCCCGGTTTTTTCCCCTACGCGGCGGGGGTGTTCCCGCTCAAGCGCGAGGGTGAAGATCCGGCGCGGATGTTTGCTGGCGAGGGCGGTCCCGAAAAGACCAACCGCCGCTTTCACTTTTTGTCGGCCGGGCTACCGGCCAAGCGGCTTTCCACCGCCTTCGATTCGGTGACTTTGTACGGTGAAAACCCCGACCATCGTCCCGATATTTTTGGCAAGGTGGGCAATTCGGGCGTGAGCGTGGCCACTGTTGACGATGCCAAAAAGCTGTATTCGGGTTTCAACCTCTGCGACCCCAGTACTTCGGTATCAATGACGATCAATGGACCAGCGCCCATGATCTTGGCCTTTTTTCTCAATGCGGCCATTGACCAGCAATGCGAACTGTACATCCAACAAAATGGGTTGGCCGAGGCCGTGCAGGAAAAGATCCGGGCCATGCGCGGGGGCAAAGACTTGGTGGGCTACGACGGGGCCTTGCCCGAGGGCAACGACGGCTTGGGCTTGCAATTGCTCGGGGTGAGCGGCGATGCGGTACTGCCCCGCGAAGTATATGACAAAATCAAGGCCCATACCCTTTCCCAAGTGCGCGGCACGGTGCAGGCCGACATTTTGAAGGAGGATCAGGCCCAAAACACTTGTATATTTTCCACCGAATTTGCCCTGCGGATGATGGGCGACATTCAAGCCTATTTTGTGGAAGAGAAGGTCAGGAATTTTTACTCGGTGTCCATCAGTGGCTACCACATAGCCGAGGCCGGGGCCAATCCCATCAGCCAGTTGGCTTTTACCTTGGCCAATGGATTTACCTTTGTGGAATATTACTTGAGCCGGGGGATGCACATCGATGATTTTGCCCCCAACCTGTCTTTCTTTTTTTCCAACGGGATGGATCCCGAGTACGCAGTGTTGGGCCGGGTAGCCCGCCGGATCTGGGCCAAGGCCATGAAAAACAAGTATCGGGCCAACGAACGCAGCCAAAAGCTCAAGTACCATATCCAAACTTCGGGGCGCAGCTTGCACGCCCAGGAAATCGCCTTCAACGACATCCGCACCACCCTCCAAGCCCTCTACGCCCTCTACGACAACTGTAACTCGCTGCACACCAATGCTTATGATGAGGCAATCACTACCCCCACCGAGGAAAGTGTGCGGCGGGCATTGGCCATTCAACTCATCATCAACAAGGAACTGGGGCTGGCCACCAATGAAAACCCGCTCCAAGGCGCGTTCATCATCGAGGAACTGACCGATTTGGTGGAACAAGCGGTATTAACCGAGTTTCGCCGGCTGTCCGATCGCGGGGGCGTGCTGGGCGCGATGGAGCGGATGTACCAGCGGAGCAAAATCCAAGAGGAATCGATGTATTACGAAACCAAGAAACACAACGGCGAGCTGCCGATCATTGGGGTCAATACGTTCTTGGATCCACAAGGATCGCCCACGGTGCTGCCCCGCGAGGTGCGCCGATCTTCCACCGAAGAAAAGGAATTTGCCATTGCCTCCCTTCTAACCTTTGAGGCGGCCAACGAAGACCGGGCCAAGGAGGCACTGCGCCAATTGCAGCAAACGGCCACCCAAGACGGGAATACTTTTGCCGCCCTGATGGAAGCGGCC
This sequence comes from Cytophagales bacterium, assembly GCA_038209965.1. Classification (GTDB taxonomy): domain Bacteria; phylum Bacteroidota; class Bacteroidia; order Cytophagales; family Thermoflexibacteraceae; genus JALONO01. The sequence continues at coordinate 32,985 of JBBQXF010000044.1, forward strand.
AAAGTGTGCAGCTTGGGCCAACTGTCCCGTGCCCTGTACGGGGTGGGCGGGCAATACCGCCGCAACATGTAAACTGTGAGCTAGAACTTGAGGATAAAATCAGTGCCCTCACTGAGTTCGGAATAAGCCGTGAGCGTGCCTTTGTGTTGGCGCATGATCTGTCGCGAAAGACTCAGGCCAATCCCGGAGCCGTTTTTCTTGGTGGTAAAAAAGGGAATGAAAATGCGTTCTAGGGCCTCGGGGTCGATCCCAGGGCCATTGTCGCGCACCACAATGTAGGGCCGGCCCTTGTCATCTTGCCCAGCGAGCAAAAAGATGTTGCGCTGGTTTTGTCGTTCAGTTTCGGCCAATGCTTGGATGGCATTTTTGACAATGTTGATCAGCACTTGTTCCACCATTTCTTGATCGGCGGTAATCAAAAGGGTGACAGGATCCACTTTGGCGACAAAGCTGATGCCATTTTCTTCAATTTCGGGCTGCATCAGCGTGGAAATGTGCTCAAAGAGTTCTTCGACGTTCATGTTCCGAAACTTGGGCACTGGCACGTGGGTAAGGTTGCGGAAGTCGCTCACAAAGCGGATCAGCCCGTCGCTGCGCCGCTGGATGGTCTTGATGGCCAAGTGCATATCCTCCAAGTCCCCGGCGTTGATTTCTTGCGTGCCAGAATTGTCCAAGAGGTATTCGATTTCACCCTCGAGCGTGCCTGCGAGCGAGGAAATGGGCGTGACCGAGTTCATGATCTCGTGGGTGAGCACCCGGATCAGGCGTTGCCAAGCGTCCATTTCTTGTTCCTCGAGTTCATTGTGAATGTTTTGGAAGGTGATCAGTTTATAGGTCTTGCCCTGGAGGTTCAGTTCAATGGCAAACATGGCCAGTTGCACGATCTCGGCCCCGTGGACTACTTTGATCAGGTCGCGTGTGCCCGTGCGGAGTTTTAGGCATTTTTCCACCAGTTCTGGGCTGAAGGTGGCCAGTTCGGCGATGTTGTTCAGCCGCCCGATTTTGAACAACCGTTTGGCGGCGGTGTTGATGATTTGCAATTCACCGGTTTCGTTGAATGACAAGATGCCAATTCCCACGTGGTGGATAATCGTTTTTAAGTATAGATAGTGGGCCTCCTTTTCGGCCCGGATCTCGCGAAACCGGTTCAATACTTGGTTGAAGGCATTGGTCAGGCCGTTGAACGTATCTCCCTCGAGGCTCAGTTTGTAATTATTGGAAAAGTCATCATATTTGATCGAGTTCAAAAAGTTGATCACTTCTTGGTTGGTATTTTCCACTTGTTTGATCAACTCGAGGATTTGATAGACAATGAATGCGCCCAAGCCCAAGCTGGTCACGGTATAGCCCGCTTTGCCGATGAGCATGGAAAACCCATAGATCGAGATGGTGAGCACCATCACCCGGAAAAACACATTGAAGCGAAAATTTTTGAAATCAACGGTTTTGCGCCCCAAGAGTTTGTTTACTCGGTCCTCGATTACCTTTGGGAGGTTTCCATCACGGAAAAGCTCAACAAGTTTCATGTTAGTGCAAAATGAGCAACAAGGTGTGGGAAGTGGGAACCAAACAGTGGGGGAGGGTTGTAGGCTCCCCAATCATGTTGGCCAAGGCCGATGCACAAAGGTAGCGACAAAAGTTCAATTTTGTTGACCGCGGGCACTTCAGTCCTTCAACAGTTCGCCATCATCCATGATATAAAACAGGTGTTCAGGATCGTCGTAGTTGAGCTTGAGCGTGCCCAGCAGCGTGATGGGCTTGTCCGAGCTTTTGATCGGGATTTTGACCGTCACTTCGATCACACTCTCTGGCCCAGCTTTGCCGCAATAGAAGCAGGCATCCATTGGGAAGGCCGACAACAAAAAGAAACTATGTTTTGGCTTTTCTTCCATCGGGATCAGGAAGCCCCGGACGCTGATTTTTTTACCATCAAGCAACTTGATCTTTTCGGTATATTTGGGCTGGAAAGTGTCGCGCCAGTTGCCATATTTGACCCCGAACAGCGTTTCCCAGATTTTATTTTCCCCTTGGGCCAGTGCAGGCAGGCTCACTCCCGCCCAAAGCAACAAGACCCAGCCAAACCTGATGTATTTTTTCATAAAGCGGTGGTTAAAATAGGTGACAGCGGGTGTAAAATGCTATCAACGCTCCCCAATGACCAGTTCAAACTCAGTCAACGTGTCTGGTTCGCTGCTCACGTTGATTTTGGCCCCGAGCTTGTCCACGGCTTTTCTCACCACATACAAGCCCAACCCGTTGCCGTGGGTGGCGGCTTCTGATCCCCGGAAGTACATTTCAAAAATCCGGGTGAAATACTCTCTGGCGATGCCAACGCCGTTGTCCGACACTTTTATCGAGATCGATTTGCCATTCTTGATGACCGAGATTTTCAGGAAGGAATCCAACCGATCTCTTTGATTAAAAAATATGCTGTTCTCGATCAAGTTGCGCAGGATTACTTCCAGCAAGATGGGCACAGTGTGCACTTTGGTATTGCCCACATCGCTCACCCAGTGCAAGTTCGGATAAAGTGCAAGGGTCTCGGCAAACTCTGCTCTCAATTGCTTGACTAGTGTACTGAGTACCACTTCGCTGGTCTCAAGCGAGCAGTCATACACTTGGTGCAGCATGATGTATTTGTTTACCATCCGATCCATGCTCTTGGCCGAAGTATTGACCATATCGAAAAGATTCATGGCATCGGGGTCTTGCACGGATAGTTTGGCCACTTCGTGCAGGCCCATCAGGGAGGTGAGCGGGCGGCGCATGTCATGTGAGGCCCGGTACAAGAAACTGTCCAGTTCCTTGGTTACCATTTCGTTGGTTCTCAACTGTTTAATCAATTCATCTTGGGCTTCACGCTTTTCGGTCTCGTTGCTCCTGATCTTGAAACTGATGCCCACGAAATAGAGGAGGGTCTCGACCATCATGGCGATTTGGATCAAATAGGCACTGGTGGAGCCAAGAAAATGATTGGAAAAAAGGCTGTATAAAATCCCAACGTGGGTAAAGAGCGTACTCACCATGACATAGTACCGCAAGTTGCTCCGCAATTGGGCAAAGGGTAGGAGCAGTACCAAGAAGAAGATGGATTGGATCGCTTGCACAATCTGGTGGATCACCAAGATGGAGGCAAGATCATGGGTGAAGAAGTTCCAGATCAGCATGATCACCATTTCAGTCAGGAAAAAGGCGATGGCGGCCATCATGATTTTGTCCCAAATGGGCAAATGCTTGGGCAAATCCAGAAAGTAGCGTTTGAACAGTAGATCAAAGATATGGATCAAGCTCGTTGCCAAAATATAGAGGTAGGGATACAGATCGCCGCCGATGTTGGTCCACTCGAACAGGATCCCATGAAAGCTGGCGATATAAATGCTCTGGGCAAAGGCATGGAGGCCATAGTAGAGGGAAGCCCGGTCGCGGATGAGCAGAAAAACGAAGATGTTGTAAATGAGCGACATCCACAGGATGCCCTGAAAAATCCCCTGGGCCAGATTGCGGGCTTGGATCCCCTGTTCCCAAAGGTGGATGCTGGCCAAGCGCAGTTTGAACGTTGGGCTTTTTTGATCTACGTTCCAGATTTTGATATACAGCGTTACGGTTTGGTTTTTATAGAGCAGCACATTGATTTTGGCTTCATGCGGATTGGCC